>NZ_DASYCH010000003.1:0-455233 GCF_036500295.1 Puia sp.
CCTTCGTCGCCCAGCAACAGTTGGTGAGTGCCGCCCATGTCAAAAGAGAAGCGGTAGGGATTTCTGAATCCATAGGCATAGATCTCCGGCTTTGCGTTTGTGCCGACGAATGGATTATCGGGTGGGATGGCATAGGGGGAACCACTGTTGACATCGATGCGTAATACGTTCCCCATCAGGTTAGCATAAATATCCTGGCCATTGCCGCCGGCGTTGACGGAATACCAGTCGCTGACATGTCCGTTGCCGACATCATCTTTGTTCCCACCGTCGCCGATGGAGATATACAGATACCCGTCGGGGCCGAAGGCGATGGTCCCGCCATTGTGATTGAGATAGGGGTGGTCGGATTCGATGAGCGCTTTTTCTGAACCCATATCTACCTGATTGGGATCGCCGGCAGAAACTTTAAACTCGGAGATCCGTGTCAGGTTGTTCCAGGTGGAACCGGGCGCCCCGGGAGCCGGCATGCCGCCGCGGGGTGGGGCGGTGTAGAATAAGTAGAATTTCCCGTTTGTTTTGAACTGTGGGTGGAAGGCGAGACCCAGTAAGCCCCGTTCGTCATAGTTTGGACTTAGGGTGACCATCTTGCTGGTCATGTCGATGAAGGGTGTGGCCAGCTTTTTGCCGTCGGCGCCGATGATCCAGATCTTCCCGGTTTCATCGACGACAAATAAGCGATGGGTACCGTCCGGGGGTTCGGCGAAGGCTACCGGGCTGATCAATCCGTCGGTGACCATGGTCAGATCGGGTGTGCCATTGGAAGGTGGGGAATTGTGCTCTTTTTTTGAACAGCCGAAGATCGTCAGCAGCAGGCAAAGGGTGCCCGCGAGTGCGGAAGTGCGTTTCATACTCGTTATTGTTTTAATTGTTAGGAGCGGTCAGGGAATAACGAGCTTTTAAAAGGCCGCCGAAGGCGGCTTATCCGGAAGGACGGGAATTGGATATCCTGAAAAAAAAGAAACGGCGCCCACAGGCAGTCGGTTGCCTGGGGCGCCGTTGGATTGGGCCACATTTTAGAAATTGGGATCGAAATTGAAATAGATGGGATTGGAGGTCAGGCTGGCGATGGTGGAAGCGGTCCTTGTTGAACAATGACGCCTAGAATAAAAGATACCGGGGACAAACTTTGTGAAGCGCAGGTGTTTTTCGGAGATTTTTCAGTGAAGCCTGGCGAAGACGTTTTTTACCATCATATCGCAGCGGGAGAGATGGAAATGATAGACGTGGTCCTTTATATAGCTATCCAGATTTTTCTTCAGCATTGTTTTCGCTCTGTTCAAGCGCACTTTTACATTGGGTTCTTCTATGCCCAATGTGGCACCGGTTTCCCTGACCGACATTTCCTCTATTTCCCTTAATACAAACACGAGGCGATATTTTTCGGGCAATCCGGAAATGGCGCTTTCTAAAATATTGCTCAGTTCCTTATTTGCCAGGATCTGGTCAGGTACACGCATAATCGTATTGTTTTCGAGCAATTTCTCTACATTGCCACTATTGAGCCGTTGTTTCTTTTTTTGCGCCATGGACTCGTTTATCATGATCCGGGTCAGCCAGGTACCGAAAGAAGACCGGTTCTCAAATCGCCGGAGATGCTCATAGGCCTTTACATAGGCCTCCTGCATCGCTTCTTCGGCATCGGCGGCGTTGCCGAGTATGGAGATGCCGATCCGGTACAACCGCTGGTTATGGCGTCGTATGATCCCTTCAAACAGTTCCTTTTCTCCATTTAATATCCTCTCAATCAGGTCCGTATCAGGGATGTCCGTGGTCCGTGGGGAGATTTTTTGATCCATCTGTTCTATTAGATTGAGTAACTCGCAAAAAGTTACAAAAAAAATTGTTTGTAACGTTTTTTTCGATGGATTATCCAATTGGTATAACAAAACCTGTTTTATGGCTACTACCAATCAGATACAACAAACGTTAAAATTCACCTTTGGGATCGTCCCCATCGTGGCGGGGCTGGACAAATTTACCAATCTGCTGACCAATTGGGTAGATTATCTCAATCCGGGGTTGAAAGGAATGCTGCCGGTCGATGCATTGGTCTTTATGAAGATCGTGGGTGTCATTGAGATCGTGGCGGGGATCATTGTTTTGGTCCGGCCGCTGATCGGTGGGTATATCGTGATGTTATGGTTGATCTGTATCGCGCTGCAATTGATCGTCAGCGGGCATTATCTTGATGTGGCGGTCAGGGATCTGGTGATGGCGGTTTCGGCTTATACGTTAGTGCAACTTACTCCGGCGCCTGCCGGGAAGACCAATTTTGCGACGAGGTAAGGATGGGTTGACCTGTGTTTATCGTCAGGCCCCGGCGTAGCCGGGGCCTTTGCTTTTAGTCATTTAAATTTTGAGGGATGAAAAGCAACGAAAATATGAGTAAAGCGTTTATCGACACTGACGTTATCCTGGATTTTATGATTGCCGGAGAGTCTTTTGTTATGGATGCAGCCAGAATATTTACCTTATCCGAGAAAAAACAAATATCCATATGTACGACGGGTCTGGTATTTTCCAATGCGTATTATATCGATGCTTTGCAGCACTATGCTGCGTTGTCAGAAAATGTGAAAATGATAATAACCAGAAATACAAAGGACTATAAAAACAGTGAACTTGCGGTTCTGACGCCCGATCAATTTTTAAAAGGTAGAAATTGATTGGAATTGCGTTGATATCCATTTAAACCGGGTCGAGCGCAGATGATAAAAAGTCGGCCCTAATTTTGAGGGGTGGTAGACAAAATAGCGCAGTATGAATGGCCGTATTTATTTTTTAGCAGTGCTGGTAGCTGCCGGATCGGGTATTTCCCGCTGTCAGGGGCAGACGAGCACGGACAATACCATGGAGATCCAGCGTAAGAAGATCGATTCTTTGGACAAACAACTTATAGAGGTATTGGGCGCCCGGGAGCGCGCCGTGAGAGAGATCGGAATATATAAAGCCAAGCATAACATCCCTCCTCTCCAGGCAGCCCGCTTTCAGGAGGTAATGAACAAAAGCATCGCAGCCGGTGCAAAGGAAGGGTTGTCGGCTGAGTTTATTACCAAACTGTTGAACGCTGTTCATGAAGAGAGCTTGAGGATAGAGGAAGGGATAAAATCAGGGGGATCGGGCGGGAAGTAGAGGTGTTCCTGGCCTTAGGGCGCTGCTGAGTATAATCCTATTGTATTGCGAAAGGTCTGCGGCGAAATCCCGGTCTGCTTCCGGAAGAACCGGCTGAAGTAAAATTCGTCGTCGTATCCCAGTTGGAATGCAATCTCCTTGACCGGCCTGGCTGTAAGGTAGAGCTCCCGCTTTGCTTCGATGATCAATCGGTCCGCGATCAGATTAGTAAGGGTTTTCCCGAAATGAAACTTGCTCAGCCGGTTCAGGGTGGCTATCGTCGAATGGAGAAGACCGGCATATCCGGAAGCGCTGTGAATTCTTCTGAAATGCACTTCGATTGCTTCCCTCAGGGCAATGGCCATTGGCACAGCCGCCTGGAATTCGACAACTTCCTTTTGTTGATCGATTTTGACCCGCGATGCATTGATCAAAAAAACCTTAAGATAAGAGATCAATGCATCCTGATCCGGTTCCCTATGACCTTCTATCTCGGTTCTCATCTGCTCCGTGAGCACCACCTGTACTCTGGCTTCTGCGGGTGTCAACCTTACCAATGGGGTATCATATAAGTTATTAAAAAGCACGCCATTGCAAGATACTTCCTGCCGATGTTTAAAGAGGCAGAAAAAGGAGGGTGTAAACTGGATGAGAATTCCTTTGAATTCGCCCTCGGATCTTATCATCATTGATTGATATAAGGAGAAGGTCAGCAGGGCAGGTTCACTAAATTCATATTCGGCACCATCTCTTATGGCGAGGCCTGCGCCCCGAAGGATAAGCAGCATCGAAAAGCAGGGATATTGCCTGGCGGAGGCGAAATCACCGACCTGATCGAATGTCGATAAGTATAAAGCGGCATCGCCGGTACGTTGATCCACGAGCCTTACTGAATATGGCATTGCATTTTCCATGACCAGGTAAAGATAAAAACAAAGGCGTCCCGAGCCGCCTTTGCCCGCATTTAATCGGCTTCCGCTCGTTGGTTAGTCCGTAATATGCTCCTGGCTGGCGAATCGCTTCTCGATCTGTCCGCTCTCATTGAACTGCAGGACCTCCACTCCATACGCATGAATCCATTGCCCAGAGTCGTTTCTCCATTCCGCGTCGAATCGGACAGCCATGCGGGTTTTCAAGGCTCCCCACAGGTCGAGCCTCAGCCGGAAATCTTTTTGACCGGCGAGCTTCTCTATGAGAAAGGCTTTCAGTTCGCTCTTATTCCCGATAAATGAAGTTCCGTCACGCATTTCGATATTGCCGGCATACCCTTCGGAAATCCGTTCGGGATCTCGGGTATTCCAAGCTTCTTCTTCGAATTTCAACCGTTGTGCGGCCAGGTCCATATCCCAGGGTGGAGTGGGAAATTTAATTGCTTTTTCCATCAATAATCATTTTAATAATGCAAAACTATCTCGTTTCCGAAAGCCGGAACATGGAGGGAAAAGCCAATCCCATGGACTATTTCGTCAATGGCGGGAAGGCCAGCCGAAAATAATTTCCTAAATGGTATGGAAATTATGTCGAACTGCGTCACTTCTTCAATCTACATCCATTACCGAAAAACAAGGTACTATGTTCAAGAACTATTTCCGGATCGCAACGCGCATCCTCGCGCGGAACAAGCTGTATACGCTCATTAATGTGTTGGGGCTGGCGCTGGGTGTCTGCGGGTGTATCGTTATTTGGCTGGTAGGCAGTTATGAGCTTAGTTTTGACCGGTTTCATCCCGGTGGGGACCGGATCTACCGGGTTGTAAGCGGTGGGAAGGGGGGAGAGCGAAAAAGCACGAGTATCCTTTCGCCGATGGCGGGAGCGATACGGGAAGACATTGCGGGAATGGAAGCCGTAACGGCGTTCTTTACAGAAAATAGGATGCGGGAGGTGAAGGTTCCGGTGACAGGAAAGCCTACGGCGATATTCCACCCCAGGCTGGAGGGCGAGGATGAGCAGACAGGGGTCATCCTTGCCGATGCGGATTGGTTCCAGGTCTTTTCCTATCGATGGCTGGCCGGAAATCCGGCAGAGGCGTTGAACAAACCTTTCCAGGTGGTGCTGACGGAAAAAGCCGCGAGACTTTATTTTGGGGATGTTCCGCCTACTGCCGCAATAGGAAGAGAGCTGATCTACGACGATTCCCTGCATATGCATGTTTCCGGTGTGGTCCGGGATTGGACCGCGCATTCCGATCTGGCGTACACGGATATCCTTTCTTTCCCGACGATCCAGGCCACCTATCTGAAAGAAGAGCGGCATTTGACTGAGTGGAAATTGCACCCGGTTGGGTATAAATGGTATTTGCCTGATGTCTATGTAAAACTGGCCAAGGGCGTCAGGCCCGCACTTATAGAGGCGCAGATGAACCGGATCGCAGCGGAGCATATTCCCACCGACACGAAACATTCTTACTCGCAGGCGCTACAGCCGCTGCGGGATGTGCACTTCAATTCCGAATATAATGACAATCGCCGGAAGGCGCATCTGCCGACTTTGTATGCGCTGGCGGGAATAGCCATCTTCATTCTTATTCTGGCGGCGGTGAATTTTATAAATCTGGCTACCGCGCAGTCGCTGCAACGGGCCAAGGAGATCGGCGTGCGGAAAGTACTTGGCAGTGGTCGACGGGGATTGGTGTTGCAGTTTCTGATCGAGACAGGACTTCTTACGGCGCTGGCGATGGTGATCGCGGCGCTGCTTGTCTGGCCGGTGATGGGCTTCTTTCGGGAATATATACCTGAGGGAGTTCACTTTTATCCGTGGGCCGCGGGCAATTTGCTGTTTCTGGCGGGGATCACGATCGGGGTAACCCTGTTGGCAGGGTTTTATCCGGCGCGGGTGCTGGCCGGATATCAACCGGTGCATACGCTGAAAGGGTCTGGCGCCATCAAGGGCGGTGAGAAATGGTGGCTGCGGCGGAGCCTCGTCGTCTTCCAATTCACGATCTCGCTGGTTTTTATTATTGTCACGTTGGTGATCGGCAATCAAATACGTTATATGTTAAGCACCGATTATGGATTCCGGACCGATGCGATCGTGACGGTACAGGGACAGGGCGGGATACTTGATACAACGACAAGAGACCTCAAACTACTGGAGCAGGGGTTTAGCCAGTTGCCGGGAGTCGCAACCGTTGTCAGGGAGTTTACCCCCCCGATCGGCGGAGGGTCGTGGGTAGAGAAGATCGAGTACAAAGGGAAAGATCCGAAAAGGGTCCCGTGTTATCTCGATTTTGCGGACGAGCGGTTTGTCCCGTTCTATGGCCTGCGGTTGCTGGCCGGGAGGAGTATCCGACATAGCGACAGCCTGGTGGAATTCGTGATCAATGAGACCGCGGCGAGGCAATTTGGATTTAAGGACCTATCGGCGGCCATCGGGCAGGTGCTTTATTTCGAAAAAAAGCCGTTGCCGATCGTCGGGGTAGTAGCCGATTTTCATTTTGCTTCCTTTCATGAAGTGATCCAGCCAATGGTCATCGGTCACAGTCCTGGGTTTGAGCGTTACGTGGGGATCAAGCTGGCCAGTACGGGACAGGGTGTGGACCAGGTGAAAGCGACGTTGGATGCCATGGACAAGGTATACAGAAGCGTATATCCGGGTGCTCATTTGAACTTCGGATTCATGGACGATCATATCCGGCAGCTTTATGAGAATGAGCAGAAGACGGCGTCGCTGGTGCGGGTGGCCATGGGGCTGGCGGTCTTTATTTCCTGCATGGGATTGTTTGGGCTTTCGCTGTTCACGGCGGAGCGGCGTGCGGGGGAGATCGGCATCCGAAAGGTGCTTGGAGCGACGACGGCGGATATTGCGTTGATGCTGAACCGGGACTTTATCCGACTGGTGTTGCTGGCGCTAGTGGTCGCTTCGCCGATCGCCTGGATACTGGCGCACCGCTGGCTGCAGGATTTTGCTTATCGCGTGGGAGTTGACGTGTGGGTTTTTGTGCTGGCAGGGCTGGGGGCGATCGGGCTTGCGGTGATGACGGTGAGTTACCAGTCGATAAAGGCGGCGGTGGTGAACCCGGTGAAGAGTCTTAAGACGGAATAGTCCAATATTATCAAATGTTGATCTTTTATTTATTCTATAATTGAAAAATCCTAATTTACTATACATTCACCGCAGATAGAACTGGCCCCAGGGTATCAAAGAAGGCCTAAATTCATCAACTTGAATAAATCTATTAAGGTTGCTTAGTATTAAGGAAATAAAGGATGGCGATGGATTATATTTCAAAAAAGTATTTGACCAGTACCATCAAAAACTTTATTCCTTTATATTATATAAAACAAAATCAGAATATATAGCAGAAGAAGTAGTACAAATGGCTTTTACCAAACTTTGGAAATGCCGCCACACCTTGCAGGAAGAATACACTATTTCCACCCAGCTGTTCAGGATAGCCACCACAGTACTAATCGATTTTTTGCGAAAGCATAACACTAAAAATGCGGTAACGACCCGGCTTGATTCGCTGGATATTGAAAAAGGGGTCGACAGTACCAATGAAAAAATGAGTGGGGCCGAGTTGCAAAAGAGAATCACGGAGGCCGTTAACGACCTGCCTCCAGTGAGAAGGCAGGTCTTTGAGATGAGCCGGGAGCAAGGTATGACCTACAGGGAAATTGCTGAAACTTTGTCTGTTTCTTCCAAGACAGTTGAAACGCATATTTACAAGGCCTTGAAGCAAATAAAAAAGAACATCATTTGATTACAGAGGAGATCATACAAAATTTCTTTGAAGGCAAATGCGACGCCCGGGATGCCGCTATTGTGCACGCATGGTTACACGAAAACCCGGCTAAGTTGAAGGAATATATGGGAGAGGAAGAATGGAAGGACTTTCAGCCCCCGGTTGTTCTTTCGCCCGAACTATCCGGCAAATTATGGCAAAGCATTGCTAAAACCGGTACCAGCCGATCGGCGCGTCATTTATATTTCAGATGGATCTCAGTGGCGGCATCGGTGATACTCGTAGTGGGCCTGTCCTGGCAGTTTATTTCACAAAGACAACGGGCAAGAAATATCACCAATGATACGCCTCAAAAAATGGCGCTTACGCTAATCGATGGTTCCAGGGTAGAGCTTTCGCCTAACAGCAAGCTTTCCTATCCCGGGAACTTCAACTCCGCAAAAAGAGATGTGATCCTAAACGGGGAAGCAAATTTCAACATAGCCAGGGACGTCGCCAGGCCTTTTTCCGTATATAGCAATCAGATCTTAATCACTGTTCTTGGCACTCGCTTCACGGTGAACTCTTATCAGGCGGAAAGGGCTACAAAGGTGATCCTGCATGACGGAAAGGTGAGGGTAAAGATCCCTAAACATGAGTATACCCTTGTTCCCGGGGATATTTTTGTCGTTAAGAAGGAGCTTTCGGGCGATTCAATGACGGCCCGCATTTTACATCTTGAAAGAGAGGGAGACGATCGCTTTGTATTCGCCAACTATCCTCTTGATGTAGTATTTGATCAATTACAGATTATATACAACACAAAAATTATATATAATAAAGAGGAGCTGGGCAACCGGACCTTTATAGGAAAGATAGATAAGAAGGATCCACTCCACCATATATTGAATAGCATTGTTCTGCTCAATAAATTCGGCTTGCGAAAGGAAGGCGATAGTTATATTATCGGGGCCCGCCCAAATTAAGTTAATATTAACAGTAAGGGAACGAATCAGGGATTGCGTATAATAAAGCATGAACCAAACTACTTCCCAAACCAGAAAGAGCCCGTTGGTTCTTTTACTGGTCGTCCTCTGCCATATTCAGTTGATTGTCAATGCGCAGAATTTCAACGAGATAAAGGGGCAGGTAAATGACGAGAACGGACAGCCTGTTACCTATGCCTCGGTTACAGCGAGAAACCACGCTACCGGTACTACGACTACGACACAAACAGACTCGTTGGGAATTTTCACCTATCACAATTTGCCTGGGGGAGGTCCTTATTCCTTTGTTGTTTCGCATGTAGGTTTCCAAACACAGACATTGTCCGGATATACTATAAAAGCCGATGCCGACATCTCTTTGCTGATCAAATTAAAGCCGGTGGAGAATGGGTTAAACGAGGTTATTGTTACCGGTAGGGCAGGTGCGCTGAATCGCACAAAGCTGAATACAAGCTATTCCGTTACGAGTATAGGTTATAATGCGCTTAGTTTGCAGGGTCCTACAAGCGTTACCGAGACTTTAAAATCCGTACCGGGTTTCTGGGTCGAAGCGTCCGGAGGTGAGGCGAGTGGGAATGTAAGGGCAAGGGGTGTCCCTGTGGATGGTTTCGGGTCCATTCAGTTGCTGGAAGATGGCATTCCTGTACAGCATGACCCGGCCTTAGGCTATCTGAACGGCGACCAGGCATTTCGTTTCGACGAGACCATTCAATCTATTGAAGTTGTTCGGGGCGGTCCTTCTTCCGTTTTTTATTCGAATGCACCGGCAGGGGCAGTAAACTATATTCCGCGTGCCGTCGGGGATAAAACGGAGGGCATCTTCAAGATCACCATGGGAGACTATAGCCTAAACCGGGAAGATTTCTGGATCGGAGCGCCTATCGGTGACGGATGGAAAATGTCGGCTGGTGGATTTTATCGTACAGGGTCGGGGGTGCGTAATCCCGGCTACACCGGCAATCGTGGCGGGCAGATCAGAGCGTCTCTTGGCAAGAGCTGGGAAAAAACATCGTTCAACATTGACTTCAAGCAATTGAATGATGACGTGGTATTTTATACAGATCTCCCCATGACCTACAACAGCAAAGGTAAAATTGTAGCCGTACCGGGCTTTAACGGTAATTATGGAGCCATTGCCGGTGCTGAAACCGAAAAAATGAGCATGGTCCAGGGCGACAACAGTCGTTACCACTATGACAATACGGTTGGAACGGCCGTAAACAGGAGCCAGGTGACCCTCAAGTTCCAGACCGATCTTGGGAATGGCTGGATCTTAAAGAATTCCCTGCGTTACGATAACACGCAAACCCAACGAAATGGCGTATATGCGTTGAACATACTGACCGCCGACTCCTTTTATAAAGCTCAATCGGGTCTTTTGGCTCAGGCCCCGGGCGCGCAGCAATTGGGATTCCAATATGTGACTACCGGCAAAGCCTTTAACTCCACTGGTCAAAACGGCAACGGGCTCGTCATTCAGGGTGGGTTAAGGGGCATTACCATGCCTATGTCAGAAGTGACCAATGATCTTCATCTTTCGCATGTTTTTTATACGGGTTCTTCCAAACATGATTTCAACTTTGGATATTATTATGCGCACTTCGATCAGAGTTTTAGCAGGTATTCTTCGAAGGTATATCTGGACGTGCAAAACAATTCCAGGCTGCTTAATATCGTGGGTCTGGATGGCAGTGGAAATATAGTACATACCTTTTCCGACAATGGAGTGTCGCAGTATGGATATGAGTGGGCGGATGCGCGGGGTGAACAGACCACCAATGCTCTTTATGTCAGCGACGAATGGCAGATCACCAATGCCCTGCGTATCGATGGCGGAGTACGTTGGGAAAATGCACAAACGGAAGGAGTCGTAGGGCAATCGAAGACGGTCAACCTGGGCACGTATGCGACCTCTCAAATAACGACCGGAAACGGCATTTTCCAGGGCTATAACCATCACTTTGATTACACCACCTGGACTTTGGGTGCGGATTATCAACTTTCAAGCGAAATGGGGCTTTTCGCCAGATTTACTTCGGCGGCGCGTATTCCCGGATTCAGCACCTACTATACCAATGTCAATGCCATACCGGTTACCCAGACGATGGATCTCGGGGAGCTTGGTTTCAAATACGCCCGCAGGCTTTTCTCTTTTTACGGCACAGGATTCTGGACAAAGTATAATAATGTCGGCTTTACCAATGAGGTCAGTACGTTGAACGGATTCACTTCCGTAAATGCGATGGCCAATTCCAAGACATACGGTCTGGAGCTGGAAGGCGGTATCTATCCGGTAAAATGGTTTGATATCTCGGCGACGGCGACCTTGCAATATGGAAAATATGAGGGACTTGTTGCGGAGGGTGTTACCGGCGGTACGCTGACACAACTATACAATTACAATGGCAACCGGCTTATCCGGGTACCGCGGACCTCTTTGAGAGCGGTTCCGGGGTTCAATCTTTTCGGAAACCACCTTCGGCTGCAGTCCGCGATAGAATACGAGGGGAAACGGTACACCGACGTTGCGAATTCGCAGGTGCTTCCAGGCTATACGAAGGTGGATATAGATGCGCAGGTAAATGTCACCAACCAGATATCCGTTTTCGGAGTGATCGATAATCTTGCCAATTCCCTGGGTCTTACAGAAGGTAATCCGCGTCAGGGTGAGATCCAAAGTGCGGCAGCGGGTCAATATATATTCTTAGCGCGCCCGCTGCTGGGAAGAAGTTTCAAAGTTTCTGTCAGGTATAAGTTTTGAGTATGAAGATGTTATGAAGGATCGGCTACGCCGATCCTTTTTTGTAGCTTATTATAGATAATTGCGATAGATTTTGTCGTAATTTAGCGAAATAAATTAAGGACAATGAAATTTTCAGGTTAGTTTAAATTCAGTAATGGATGCCAACGTTAGGAAAAAACGTAGAATATGCCTTACACTCCTTAGTGTATCTTGTAGGCACTCCGAAAGGGAGCACGATAACTATTCGCGATCTGGCGAAATTCCAGAATATATCGGAGAGCTACCTGGCTAAGGTGTTTACAAAATTAAAGAAGGGCAAAATAGTAAGGTCGAACATCGGTGTTAAGGGCGGCTACGCGCTGGCCCGGGCAGCGGATGAGATCACGTTTTTAGATGTTGTGCTGGCGGTAGAGGGTGAGCTTTCCTTTTTTGAATGTAAGGGGATAAGGGACAAATGCGTGATCCTGGATCAGGCCAATCTGCCCTGGAAAAGGGGGGATGTTTGTACGATCCATCAAGTGATGATCGAGGCAGAAAATAAGATCAGGGAAACCTTAAGGGGGAAGAACGTTAAATGGTTGTACGATACGATCAACAATAAAGTCTCACCGAAATTGCAGGCCAATATCCTGGGTTGGTTTAATACAAATGTATTTAGGGTTTAATCTAAATTTAAGCCAAATGGAAAAAGCACCCAACATAGACGGCAGAAAAAAAATCGTCATCGTAGGCGGCGGTTTTGCCGGCCTGAACTTTGCGAAGCAAATGTTCGGGAACAAATATTACCAGGTAACCCTGGTGGATAAGAATAATTATAATTATTTCACGCCATTGCTATACCAGGTGGCCACGAGTTTCCTGGATCCTTCGAGTATCAGTTATCCGTTCCGGAAATTATTCAGGAATAAAGGGATCCAATTCCGGATGGCAGAACTCCTGAAGGTTAACCCGGAAACCCAGACGCTTTATCTGAACGATGGTGAAATAACCTACGATCATCTTGTATTTGCTGCCGGTTCGAAAACAAACTTCTTTGGTAATGAGAGTGTTGAAAAAAATGCCACTCCATTGAAGGGAATTGATGATGCGCTTTACATGCGTAACGAGTTGATCAAGACCATGGAAAAAGCCGCTATTGAAAAGGACCCAACTGAGCGTCAACGACTGCTGACAATTGTTGTCGCCGGCGGTGGGCCGACGGGCGTTGAAGTGGCTGGTATGCTGGCAGAGATGAAAAATTTTATCATGGAAAAGGATTACCCCGAATTAAAGGGGGCCGGAGGGAAGATCTATATCGCGGATGGGATGCCCTATTTACTTCCTGCGATGAGTGAAAAGACCCATAAGGAAACCTATGAGGTAATGAAGACGCTCGGCATAACTGTTAAATTAAATACCCGTGTCGTTAGTTATAATGATGGGCAGGTGAAATTTTCGAATGACGAGATCATCGAGGCCAAAACATTGATCTGGGCTGCAGGGATTACGGCCCATCGATTTGAAGGCATCCCGGAAACGAGCCTTGGCGCGGGGGGACGGATGATCACCAATGTGTATAACCAGGTGATCGGCCTGCGGAATGTTTACGCGATCGGCGATATCAGCATTCAGGAGACCGATCCGGCTTACCCGAAAGGGCATCCTCAAATAGCCCAGCCGGCGATCCAGCAAGGACGTTCGCTTGCTAAAAATTTGCTGGCGATGGCAAAAAACAAGCCGCTAAAACCTTTTAAATATTTTGACCGGGGAGATATGGCAATCGTAGGGAGGCACCATGCAGTTGCAGATCTGCTCAAGCATCGACTGCATCTGAAGGGTTTTCTGGCGCTGTTCAGTTGGTTGTTCATCCATTTGATCTCACTTGTAAATTATGATAATAAAATAAAGACGTTGTATGGCTGGCTTGTCGCGTATCTGACGAGGGACCAGGCATTGAGAATGATCTTTAGGTCGAAGGATAGGAAGTGAACCGTTTGGCGGAAGCCGGTTATACGGGATTGTTGGAGCATTTAGTCATTTTTATAAAAATATCTATGTCATTAAAACAAAGAGAAAAAGCGGAGATCTTCCTTCGGCAACACAGTGCCGATAAATTGTTGGTGTTGCCTAATGTATGGGATAAATTGTCGGCGAAACTGGTGTCGATGGCGGGTTTTCCTTCGCTGGCTACGGCAAGTGCCGGAATGGCATTAGCGAACGGCTATCGGGATGGGCAGCATATTCCTTTCGATCAGGTAACATCTATCGTGAGCAGCATCACTGGTTCTGTTGATCTGCCGGTCTCCGTCGATCTGGAAAGAGGGTTTTCCGAAAACCTGGCTGAGCTAAAGGATAACATCAAAAAACTGCTGGAGGCCGGCGCTATCGGACTGAACATCGAGGATGGCATTGATCATGGCAAAGAGATGACGCCGGTTGCGGAACAATGTGCAAAGATTGAAGCCATCAGAGAGGCGGGTATCCAGTATGGTGTGCCGGTCGTGATCAATGCACGCACCGATCTTTTTTTTCAACCTACACAAAGTGATACGCTTGATCGGGTTATCGAACGTGCCAAGGCCTATCGTTCGGCAGGTGCCGACTGTTTTTATCCGATCCTGATCGGCAATTATCCGGATATTGCCAGGCTTGTTGAAGCAGTTGAGATCCCTTTGAATGTAGTCCTTTTCGGGGGCATACGGGATTTAAGGAAATTGGAAGAGTTGGGTGTCGCCAGGGTCAGTATTGGGCCGGGTTTGATCATGCAGGCTATCACGAAGATGAAGAATACGGTGGAGGGTCTGCTGAAGTATGACTCGGGCGAGCTTTTTGCACAGGAGCCGGTATCGTTTGAATATTTGGGTAAGTTGATCTAATTGAAAAAAGGGACCGGCGAGCCAACTTCCTTTGAGCTTTTGTTTCAGTCTTGATACAGATGGATGGATTCTGTATTTTGCAGGTCTTCGATCCATTGCTGAATATATCTGGAAAGGTCTTTTTGTTCAGGATCCTTATTCAACTCGCCGAATGAGTCATATACAACAAGGCCCATCAAGATACAATGTGCAACGTCGAGATGCATTAGCAGACCGAGGCTATAGCCGGCAATAAAGTTTTGCCTGGCCTTAGGAGCCGTTTCTATGGTAAGATCGCCTTGCTTTCTCGAAAGCATAAATTGCTGCTCGTTGGAGAAAAATATTACATCATTCGCTGACCATATCAGGAGATGGGCCAGGTTCAGGGTTCTGAACATGGAGAAATAGTTTCTTTTCCGGTCTGCGAGGGACTGTTTTGTGATAGGTGTATTGTCGTTGACACCATTTAGCACCATCCATAATTTAACCGCTTCGTTCTCATCCAACGCAAGCGTGACTTTTCCATGCTTTGAAAAATCGCTGATGATATCAAGGGCCTCGTCCACTTCAAAGGTGTGTTTTCTCTCGGGGTTGCCGAGGTAAAAAATGAATTCCAGATCATTTTTACCAAGGGGCTTGATGACATTGGTAAGCAAACCGTCCCACAAAGCAGAGGCGCCGTGCAGGGTCGCCCAGTCGTCAAACGCAACAGTATGGCAATCGCGGAATAGAGACCGGAGGTCTTCGATGACAGCCTCGTTATTAAAAAAGGCCAGTGCGTGTTCTTCAGTTTGCCCGGCAGGGAGGGTGAGACTAAGTCTTGAGAGTGCCTCAAGGTCATGGGGGGCGCTTAGTGTCAGGCTACAGAGCCCCAAAATGTTTAATGTTTCAGGCAGTTGTGATTCCATGATACCCAATGAACTTAACGATAAACCGGTTGTAGTGGGAGTTAACCGATCGTCGACCTGTAAACGACTTACGTACACGCTTTCTCCGCCTTGAAAATTGCGTATTGTTGTTAACAGGTCCGTTAGAATTGCGCCTGTATCTTTGACTTCCACATTAAACATCATCGTTTATATTTTTAATAGGTTAAGAGGAGCTTCGCTGCGAGTACTCAAAGATAACATCTTGAGGGCTTTACGATACAATTCTCGAACAATTTCCTTTTTGATTTAAAGCGACTTGCAAGCATATCAATTTGATTACCAAGTGCTTGGGTCGATTTTTTTATTGTGGCTACCCCATGGCCATAGTCAAACACCGCCCGAGCGCAGTTGAAACAATTTTTCCAAACAATAAAATGTAGAGATCATGGCAGACTTGAAAAGAAGAACGCTGTACTTCAGCAGCGGGAGACCGGTAAAATTATACGGCAACAGCGTTGCCATAGGCAAATTCCCGTAGGTCAAATGCCCGCCATTTGTTTGCCGGTCTCAATGGAGAAGGATCGAGGCGGCGTTAGTAAAGCGTGTGCCACAAAGATAGCTTTCTTGCCGTTTAAAAGAACGTCAAAGGGTGCCTACTTTGCTATTTGGGTGAAACGATAATTATCAATAAGCCGGTACATCTGAAGATGCAACGGGCCAAAAAAGATATGATGGCCAGTTTATGCCATACCATTCGCTATGGGCGTCGTGTCGTGTCTGTTGGAGCTACGTTAGCCTGAACTGTGCCCGGCATCGGCGTATTCACACCGGTATAAGAATTTAGCTTGGTTTGCTCGTCGGAGATGATGGCTTTCAGATCATTTATATCCTTATTAAGCTTGTCCAGTTTCGCCGACTTCTGCCTTTGCTTTTTTGCGTCACTCCGGGCATCACCGGCTTGATTCGATGCGTCCTGAGACAATTTCTTATCGGCAGGGGCGTTGGTGAGATTGGAAGCGGCGGCGCTGCTGCTGTTGGCAGACATTTGAGCCGTCGTAGTAGCATCCTGCTTTTCCCTTGTAACCTGATTCACGGTGTTTTCCAACTTGGCGAGCTTTAACTGATTGGCACTTATCTGGGAGATAAGACTCAATGAGTCGGTATTAACGTGCTGCCGCTGACCGAAAACACTTGTACAAGCAAGAAATCCTATCGGAATAATTAATAAAATCTTTTTCATAATAAACGTTTTAAAAAAATAATTTGTAAGAAGGATGATTTTTTGACGACTAGTCTTCGTAACCGCTTTTGATAATGGTAGTGATCATTTTGAACGGCACACTGGCATTAAAGTCATGTTTGGCATGTGCCGGAATGATGATACCTTCTCCAAGATCCAGCTTGTACAGTGTCCGGTTAATAGTCAATTGCGCCATTCCGTCTATGATTTGGATGAATGTATCGAATGGGGAGCATTTTTCAGCCACTACTTCGCCGGCGCCCAGGGAGGAAACCGTCACACTCCCTGTGGATCTTTTGAAGATGATTTTATTGCTTAGAACCTTTGGCATATATTCAACTGTGTTCAAGATGATAAATACCTTCGATGTTTCCATTGCTGCGGGATCGCTGTGCCTATCCATAGATGACTTATTTCATTCTTTTTCGGACATCAAAATACGTCAGTAGGTTACCGTCCTGCCGGGCCAACTGTTACCACGAGTGGCTTTGTGCCAAATGCACCTGCTACGATGGCGATAGCTGTGAATACTAAGATCGAACTGATAGCGGGATAAAGCGTTTTTATTCTCATACTGATTGTTTTAGGGAAATGTAGAAATGATTGCTTTTTCAAACCGGAACAAAGGTAAGAGCCCCGGACCATACCGGTCTTACATGTTTATGTAAGAATGTTACACATATCACTTGTTTATACGTTTTCCAAATTGTTTGTTCGCTTTTGTTTCACGGATTTAAAATAGGAAGGCGCAAGTCCTGTGATCTTCTTGAACTGGTTCGATAGATGAGCGACACTACTATAATGCAATTTGTAGGCAATTTCCGTCAGGGTGAGTTCATCGTAAAGTAATAATTCTTTTACCTTTTCGATCTTATGCAGGATAATGTACTGTTGTATGGTTATTCCCTGCACCTCCGAAAATATATTCGACAAGTAGGTGTAGTCATAATTCAATTTCTCGCTTATATAGTCCGAAAAATTGAGGATTGGCGCATCATCAGCATAATGGATCATTTCTATGATCACCATCTTTATCCTTTCGATCAATATACTTTTTCGATCATCCATGACTTCGAGACCCGATCGGAGCAGACTTGTCTTCAATGCCTGACGGAGGCTGTCAGGAATATCATCCATTAGTTCTACCATGCCAAGTTCGATCGTTGCATAAGCGATTCCCAACTTCTTCAATTCCTCTTCCACCATCATTTTGCAACGAAGGCTAATCATGTATTTAATGTATATTCTCAAATTTGAGTTTTGATTTGCACCCCAGGAGGAAAAGGTTGCCAGTAGTGTAAGTAGGAGACAAATGGCTTATTAGGGAAGATATTCTCGTCGAACGGTGCGGTGACTACGGTCTAAGTGAAGATAAGCTAGTTGGAGCAGTAAATCAAATAAACGTTTTAGTGGGAGGACAGGTTGGGATTAGACCCGAAAGAGCTAATTTTAAGCAGTCATATGAAAAAACAAATATCGACTGAGGCCCAAATTGTCTCCATTTTAAAGCAGTATGACGGAGGCCCGGATCCGACGGAACTGTGCCGAGAGTTTGGCATTAGTAAGGCAACCTTGTATAATTGGCATAAGAAATCTGCCGGGATGGATGCCGCACATCTTAAAGAGTGGGGGAGCCTGGCTGCCTGGTGCGACTATTCGATCCCCGGCGAGAAGGTGGTAGAGGTACTAAAGTCTATTGTGAACGACCGCGGTCGCCCTGAACAGATCGAATGGCAGGACCATTACAACAATTATCGGCCACACTCGGCGCTAAAAGGGAAAACGCCAGGAATGGCCAGAGAATGCCTTCCGGCGGGATCTTCCTTTCCAAAGACGATTGAACAGGAGCAGATGCACGCTACCCAGCATAGGAAAAACACTCGGTCTTTGTCAAGGAAGAATGAAACAAAAGTCTAGTCCCAGCCTGTGCTAAAAGCGATAAGGGTTCATTATCAGCGAAGGCTACAGTAGTTTGTTAAAAAAATGTTTGGATTCTCAACTTTATTTTTATCTTCATATCGTATTACGTCTGCGGCGATGGCATTTTATTGTTTTTCCTCCACCCGTAGCAAAAGTCAAAAGTATAGTTAGTTATTAGATTGCCCATCTTTAAGTATCGTCAAAAGTTATCTGTTCAGAGTTAGGTATTAGTAAATATTTTAAAACGTTAACTGTTTAAAATCTAGCTATGAGACTATCTGATTTTATCTTATTGAACGAAAAGGAGAAAAAAACTACGGTTCTTCACCAGGGGGTGCTTGTTGCCAAGAGAAGCGATTCAGATAGCCTGGTATTTTTGTTCCAATTGGAAAATTATTACGTTGAAGCATTTTGTAATCCGGAGGATAAGACAATCGAAGAATACAGGATGTTTGAAAGTCTCGATCTTTTGAGCCCGTATTTGGAATCAATCGCTATAGATAGTCTTCTCAATTGATTTTTTATGGTCGCGCCACTTAGTGGTATCATGATAAAGCAAGAAGTGAAGATTATCAAAATTGGTATAACATCGCATTTATACTCATACCGGCTCCGACAGACGCAAGAACTATTTTATCGCCTGTTAGAAGTTGATGATCCTTCATTTTGCCTTTTTGTATAAGGTCCATTAAGGTAGGGATAGTTGCTACGGAGCTATTCCCAAGCAAGCCAATGGACATAGGCATTATGTCTGTTGGATAGTTGTCGAGGTTATACAATTTAAAGAGCCGTTTTAAAATAGCGTGGTCCATTTTTTGATTTGCCTGATGGATTAGTATTTTGCTGATATCAACGAGATTCACCTTCCCTTTGTCCAATGTTTGTTTGATCACCTGGGGCACATAGTGCAAGGCAAACTCATACAGACTGCGGCCATTCATTTTGATAAAGATATCACCGTCCTTCTTTTCAGGATTGTACGATTTATCCATTTTTAGCAATCGCGCATGTTCACCTGCGAATGTTTGGGTAAGGTGTGTAATGATGCCTGAGGTTGAATTTTGGGAAGCTTCCACAATAACGGCCCCTGCTCCATCCGCGTATATCATCGAATCGCGGTCATGGTCATCGATTACTCTTGAAAGCGTTTCTGTACCAATAACTAAACATCGCCAGGCATCTCCTGATCGGATATAGTAGTCTGCCTGAATAAGTCCCTGAACCCAACCGGGGCATCCAAACACCAGGTCATAAGCTACGCAGGACGGATTTTTAATCTGAAGAAGAAATTTTACCCTGGAGGCCAGGGAGGGGACCAAATCAGTACGGTTGCTGCCGAAAGTTACGTCTCCAAAATTATGAGCAACTATAATATAGTCCAAAGTTTCCGGATCTATACCGCCGCTTTGTAGCGCATCTTGTGCGGCTAAACAGGCAAGGTCCGAAGCTTTTTGCTCTGGTCGCGCATAGCGTCTTTCTTGTATTCCTGTTATCTCATGGAATTTGTCAATAATCCGGTCATTGCTACCGGAAAAAGGCAAACCATTTTTCTCCAAAAAAACGTGACTGCTAAATTCACTGTTGGAAATCTTATTCTCGGGTAGGTAACTCCCTGTTGCGACAATGACGGATCGGATTGGCTCCATAACAAAAAGAAATATGTTTTATAGCAGATTTGCTTTCAGTCAATTCTAAAGATAATATCATGCAAAATTATAAGGTGATTTTTAATTCTCAAAAAAATCCCTTTAGATTTTATGCTTGTGCCGAAATAGAATTCCAAATGGATAGGAACAATCTGCTTGAAAAGTACAACATGGCGAGGGGAAATTTAGGTTTGAACAGGGCACACCATCGTTTATTCAAGCTCCTTGAAAATAATTATCTTAAATATGCTCTTGGTGATCGAGATGGTCGGTCGACCTTTGCAAGGTTTTGAAAAGTTGATTTGCGACCTGGCAGTCGTTGCCGATAAAAATGCTGAATATCTGGGCAACCTCATTCGTTTGGATGAACTCTGTGAAAATGGGACGAATAAGGAGAAGCGCGAAATAGTCGGTTCAATATTTCCTGAAAACCTCACTTTTAACGGTGACTATTATCGAACTACGAAAATCAACGAAGCAGCCCGCCAAATCTACCTGATTGAGAACGAATTGGAGCAAAATAAAAACGGCACGAGCAAAGTGAATTTTGACTTGTGCCGTAAGGCGGAGAGGGAGGGATTGGCTTCGCCGATCCCCTGGGGGAGGGATTGGCTTCGCCGATCCCCTGGGGGAGGGATTGGCTTCGCCGATCCCCTGGGGGAGGGCGTCAAATGATTCAATGGCCGGCACTATCGTGCCGCCATTTTTTATTCCGGTCCGCTTTGGCGAGCGAGCTCGCCCCGCTCCCCGAAATAAAAAATGCCCCGGCAAAGCCGGGGCCATTGAATCATTTGCGGAGAGGGAGGGATTCGAACCCCCGGTACGGTTGCCCGCACAACGGTTTTCGAGACCGCCACAATCGACCGCTCTGCCACCTCTCCGAAGGGACTGACAATGAGGGATGTCGGCCGGGGTGCAAAAATAATGGATTTGGGCGAATTTTTTGCAATTATGAGGGTTTGGTGGAAAACCGATAGTTTTGCCCCTTCAATCCTTTGGAAATGTCAACAGGTATTGTTCTGATCATCGACGACGAAGAGAAATTGCGCACGCTGCTGGCCAGGATCATCCGGCTCGAAGGAATGACCGTACTGGAAGCGGAGACGATAAAGGCCGGCAACCGGTTCCTTGACAAGGAGGATATCGATGTGGTGCTCTGCGACGTGAAACTGCCGGATGGCAACGGCGTCGATTTTGTCCGGGAGGTGAAAGCCCGGCACTCGTCGGTGGAGACGATCCTGCTCACGGCTTACGGCAATATCGCCGATGGGGTCACGGCCATGAAAAACGGGGCCTTCGACTACATCACGAAAGGCGACGACAACGACAAGATCATCCCCTTGCTCGCCCGGGCGCTGGAAAAAGTGCAGCTTCAGAAAAGGGTGAGCCAACTGGAGCAACAGGTGGGTAAACGCTACACCTTCGACGCCATCCTGGGACATTCGCCGCTGATAGCCGATGCCATCGCACTGGCCCGGAAAGTGGCGCCCACGGAGGCAACCGTGCTCCTGCTCGGGGAGACGGGAACGGGGAAAGAGGTCTTTGCACAGTCCATCCACTATGGGAGCAAACGCGCCACCAAGCCGTTTATCGCGCTGAATTGTAGCGCCTTCGGCAAGGAACTGCTGGAGAGCGAGCTCTTTGGACATAAGGCGGGATCCTTTACCAGCGCTACCCGTGACAAAAAAGGTCTTATCGAGGAAGCCAACCTTGGCACCCTCTTCCTCGACGAGATCGGGGAAATGCATATCGATCTCCAGGCCAAGCTGCTGCGGGTGCTGGAGACCAGCGAATTCATCAAGGTCGGCGACACCCGAAGCACCCGCGTCAATGTCCGCATCATCGCCGCAACCAACCGTGATCTTCAAAACGACGTCACCGATGGCCGCTTTCGCGATGACCTTTTCTACCGCCTCAACGTATTCACCATCTCACTGCCCGCGCTGCGCGACCGGAAAAAAGATATCCCGCTACTCGCTGAATTCTATCTCCGCTTCTTTTCCGGCAAGGGCAATAAACGCATCGACAGCATGAGCAAAGAATTTCTCGACCGGCTGCAGCAACGCGACTGGAAAGGGAATATCCGCGAATTGCGCAATGTCATCGAACGGGCCGTCATCCTCTCCGACGGACCACAGCTGAACCTCGGCGATCTCCCCGCCGACATGCAGGCCGCGGGCGTCCGGGGTCCCGCCGCAACCTCCTCCTTCGACCTGGCCGGCGTCGAAAAGCTACATATCCAGCACGTTTTAAACCACACCCGCGGCAATAAGACCGAAGCCGCAAGACTCCTCAATATCGGTCTGACCACGCTTTACCGCAAGATAGAAGAATACAGGCTCAGCACGGAGGGCTAAGGCCCGCCTGGTGGGCGCCCAAGAGCATGCATTCCTCGGCCAGGGAGCCGGGGGACTTTTCCAAAATGGTAATTCTGCTTATCGAAATGAAAGGGCACGATGGGGAGGCGGGGGGCGGCGGCGGAAGGGTTGAAACCCTGTAATGCGCTGCCAATCCGGCTTTAGCGCGATAGTGCGCGCGGGCGGGAACATCAGGCACCCCTTTTGGCCTCTACGCGACAAATATGAGAATATGCTCACCGTAATTCTATTCCTGGCCGCAATGGCCTGCTTTTTCGTCTTCTTCCGATCCATTGACTTTTTTGAAAAAATCTAAAGCTATGATGACGCTTCTATTTGCTCTTTCGATCGGGGTATTTATCTACCTCCTCTATGTCCTCCTGAAACCGGAGAAATTTTAACCTTCAAAACTCAACACTATGAATACTGAGCTATTCGGAGTGATCCTTACTTTCGTTCTTTCCGTCCTTCTGGCCTTTCCCCTGGGAAGATACATTGCCAGGGTCTTTAAAGGCGAGCGAACGCCGCTCGACTTCCTGAACCCCGTCGAGAGGGCGATCTACCGCTTCTGCGGCATCGATCCCACCAAGAAGATGAACTGGAAGGAATTCCTAAAAGCCATGCTGACCATCAACGCCCTGTGGTTTGTGTATGCCTTCTTTCTCTTCCTGTTTCAAGGCAGACTCCCGCTGAACCCGGACGGAAACCCCAGCATGAGCCCCGACCTGAGCTTTAACACGGCCATCAGCTTTGTGGTCAACTGTAACCTGCAGGATTATTCCGGAGAATCAGGGGGCACCTACCTTACCCAGCTGTTTGTCATCACCTTCCTCCAGTTTGTAAGCGCCGCCACGGGCATCGCCTGTCTGATGGCCCTCTTCAACGGGCTGAAAGAGAAGACGACGCAGAACCTCGGCAATTTTTGGGCCCTCTTCACCAAAACGCTGACCCGCGTGCTGCTGCCGATCGGGTTGATCATCGCGATCCTGCTGGCGTTCCATGGGACGCCCACGAGCTTTGACGGAAAGGATACGATCACGACCCTTCAGGGCGACACGGTCCAGGTATCACGCGGACCCGCAGCCGGGATGATCGCCATCAAACACCTCGGCACCAATGGCGGCGGCTGGTTTGGCGCCAACTCGACGCATCCGCTGGAGAACCCCGACTATTTCACGAATATTCTGGAAATGGTGGCCCAGACGCTGATCCCCGTGGCCATGCTCTTCGCGCTTGGGTTCTATATCAATAAAAAGAAATTCGCTTATGTCACTTTTGCGATCATGACGATCGGAATGCTGATCCTGCTGATCCCGACGATGGTCTCGGAGATCCACGGCAACCCGGCCCTTGCCAGGATGGGAATCGCCCAGCCTACGGGAGCGATGGAAGGCAAAGAGGTGCGATTTGGCCCTGCTGCCTCGGCCTACTGGAGTATCCTGACGACGGTGATCTCCACCGGTTCGGTAAACGCGATGCACGACAGCTTTATGCCGCTGTCGGGACTGATGCAGCTGCTGGCGATGATGGTGAACGCATTCTATGGCGGATGTGGCGTCGGGATCCTCAACTACTACATCTATATCATCATCGCGGTCTTCATCGCGGGCCTGATGGTAGGCAGGACGCCGGAATTCATGGGTCATAAAGTGGAAGCGAGGGAGGTAAAGATTGCCGCGCTGGTGACCCTGCTCTCGGCGTTCCTGATCAAAGGCGGTACAGCACTGGCCTGCTATTACTTTGTCCATCACCCTGACATCGGCTGGGCGGTGAAGCCTTCGGGCTGGTTGAACAACCCCGGCTACCACGGTTTCTCGGAGATGCTCTATCAATACACTTCGACCAATGCCAACAACGGCAGTGGCTTCGAAGGACTCGCGGATAATAACGTCTTCTGGAACGTCACCGGCGGGCTTATCATGCTGCTGGGCCGCTTCCTGCCGATCATCGGTCCAGTCGCCATCGCCGGTCTGCTGGCCCAGAAGAAGTACATCCCCGAGTCATCCGGGACGCTGAAAGTAGACTCTCTCACGTTCGGGGCCATGACCTTCGTCGTGATCATCATCCTAACCGCGCTGTCCTACTTTCCGCCGCTGGCACTCGGACCGATAGCAGAATACTTCAGCCTCTAAAATCATTAAATATGAAACAAAATAAATCGCTATTCCCCCGGGAGATCGTCACATCGGCGCTGAAGCAGTCCTTTGTGAAGCTGAGTCCCGCAGCGATGTTCCGCAATCCCGTCATGTTCACTGTCTATATAGTCACGATCGTTATGGCGTTTGTCTGCGTCTGGATCGCCTCGGGAGAGAAATCCCAGGGCAGCCTTGCTTACAACCTCGCCATCTTTATCGTGTTGTTCATCACCGTGGTGTTCGCCAATTTTGCGGAGGCCATCGCCGAGGCCCGGGGTAAGGCACAGGCCAACAGCCTGCGTAAAACGCGGACGGATACCCCGGCAAAAAAAGTGTTCGCCGTCGGAGACATCTATGTCGGTGAGGTGAAAGTGGTTCCCTCCTCGCAACTGAGAAAGGGAGATGTTTTCATCGCCGAGGCCGGTGATACCATCCCTATGGACGGGGAGATCATCGAAGGGCTGGCTACCATCGACGAAAGCGCTATCACCGGTGAAAGCGCGCCGGTCATCCGGGAAGCAGGCGGCGACAAATCGAGCGTTACCGGCGGCACCAAGGTGCTTAGTGACAAGATCAAGGTACGCGTGACCACCGATCCCGGAGAAAGTTTTCTCGACAAGATGATCGCGCTGGTGGAAGGCGCCTCGCGGCAGAAGACGCCCAACGAGATCGCCCTGACGATCCTGCTCGCGAGCTTTACCCTTATCTTTCTGATCGTCTGCGTGACGCTTGCGCCTTTTGCCGACTATGCCCACACGCCGATCACCATCGCAGCCTTTGTCTCGCTGTTCGTCTGTCTGATCCCGACAACGATCGGCGGATTACTCAGCGCCATCGGCATCGCGGGGATGGACCGGGCCCTGCAGGCGAATGTCATCACCAAGAGCGGCAAGGCCGTCGAGACGGCCGGTGACCTGGACACCCTATTACTCGATAAGACCGGCACTATCACCATCGGTAACCGCAAGGCCACTCATTTCTGGCCGGCCCAGGGCGTTGACGAAAAGCAGTTCATAGAAGCGTGCGTGCTGGCATCGATGGCCGACGAGACACCTGAAGGAAAGTCGATCCTCGAGCTGGCCGGGATAAGCCCGCATTCGTTAGCCGTAAAAGACGCCCGGTTTGTTGCGTTTACGGCGGAGACCCGGAGCAGCGGTGTAGACCTGCCGGATAATGCGGGGAGCGCCGCATCTGCCGGTGGGCCCGTTCGCATCCGTAAAGGCGCGTTCGATGCCATCCGCGCGCTTGTCATGCGGAACGGCAATATCTTTCCTATCGATACGGAGAATAAGATAAAGGAGATCGCTTCCAATGGTGGGACCCCGCTGGCCGTCAGCCGCAATGGCGAGGCACTGGGGGTTATCGAACTGCAGGACATCATCAAGCCCGGCATCCAGGAACGGTTTGCCCGGTTGCGGAAGATGGGTGTTAAAACGGTGATGGTCACCGGCGACAACCCACTGACGGCAAAGTATATTGCCGAGAAGGCCGGGGTCGATGATTTTATCGCCGAAGCCAAGCCCGAAGACAAGATGAACTATATCCGGAAGGAACAGCAGGGTGGGAAACTGGTGGCGATGATGGGGGATGGCACCAATGATGCACCTGCACTGGCGCAGGCCGACGTCGGGGTAGCCATGAACAGCGGCACCCAGGCAGCCCGTGAAGCGGGGAATATGGTGGACCTGGACAATGACCCCACCAAGCTGATCGAGATCGTCGAGATCGGCAAACAACTGCTGATGACAAGAGGAACACTTACTACGTTCTCTATCGCCAATGACGTGGCAAAATACTTTGCGATCGTTCCGGCTTTGTTCATCACTTCCATACCTGCTTTACAGGCGCTGAACATCATGCATCTGCAAAGTCCTGAAAGCGCGATCCTGAGCGCGGTGATCTTTAACGCGATCATCATCCCGATCCTCATCCCGCTGGCATTGCGCGGGGTGGCGTACAAACCGATCGGGGCGAGTGCGCTGCTGCGGCGTAACCTGCTGATCTATGGCATCGGGGGGATTATCATCCCCTTCATTGGGATCAAGGCGATCGACCTGGTACTGGCATTGTTCATGCATTGAGCAAAAAATCTTGAAAAAAATGAAAAAGTATATTTTACCGGCATTGAAACTTACCCTTGTGTTTATTATCCTTTGTTCTGTGATCTACCCGCTGCTGGTCGCCGGCGTCGGCCGGCTGACCCCCGGCAGCGGAAAAGGGGAAACGATCACAAAGGATGGCAAGGTGGTCGGATATGCGAATATCGGCCAGCGATTCACCGCAGATGGTTATTTTTGGGGGCGCCCCTCTGCGGTCGGATATAATGCGGCAGGCAGCGGCGGCAGCAACAAAGGACCTTCCAACCCGGATTATCTGAAAGACGTACAGGCGCATATCGATAGTTTCCTGGCGCATAACCCCGGGGTGAGAAAAGAAGATATCCCGGCCGAGCTGGTGACGTATTCCGGCAGCGGGCTGGATCCCGATCTGTCCCCGGCGGGGATCAGGATACAGATCCCCCGGGTGGCGGCTGCCAGGCATATGGCGCCGGAAGAACTAAATGCACTGGTGAGCCGTTATACGGAAAAGCCGTTGGTCGGAATGTTCGGGCCGGCAAAGATCAATGTCTTGAAATTAAATGTCGCGTTGGATGGACAGAGACGATAACGTTCAGCATTTCCTGGAGCTGATCCGCCAGTCACGGCGGGGTAAGTTCAAGATCTACATCGGCATGAGTGCCGGAGTGGGGAAGACGTACCGGATGCTGCAGGAGGCTCAGACCCTGCTGCGCAACGGTGTGAACGTGCAGATCGGCTATATCGAGACACATGGGAGGCTTGAAACGGAGGGACAGCTGGAGGGACTCCCGGTGTTCCCGCGGCGGAAGCTGTTTTACAAGGGTAAAGAGCTGGACGAGCTGGATATGCAGGCTGTGCTGAATGTGCACCCGGAGGTGGTGGTCATCGACGAACTGGCGCACACCAACATCGAAGGCAGCAAGAACGAAAAGCGATGGCAGGATGTAATGGATATCCTGGATGCCGGTATCAATGTGATCAGTGCCGTCAATATCCAGCACATCGAAAGTCTTAATGAGGAGATCCGAAATATCTCGGGGATCGAGGTGGCCGAACGTATCCCGGACAGCGTCCTGAAGGAGGCCGATGAGGTGGTGAACATCGATCTGACGGCTGATGAACTGATCACCCGGCTCAAGGAAGGCAAGATCTATACGAACGACAAGATCGCCGTCGCCCTGAAGAACTTCTTTCAGCCTGAAAAGATCCTGCAGCTGCGGGAACTGGCGTTAAAAGAGGTGGCCAGCCAGGTGGAGCGGAAGATCGAATCGGAACTACCCCGGGGGTCCGGCTACCAGTGTGAGCGGTTTCTTGCCTGTATCAGCAGCAATCATGAGATCGCCCGGAAGGTGATCCGCAAGACGGCGAGGCTGGCCAGCTATTATCAATCCCGATGGTATCTCCTGTATGTACAGACGCCAAAAGAGGATGGGGATAAGATCGGGCTGGCCGCGCAGCGTCACCTGATCAATAATTTCAAGCTGGCAACCGAACTGGGGGCGGAAGTGATCCGGCTAAAGCAGAGCAATATCGCCAAGGGCATCATGGAGACAGCCGAGACGCATTCCATAACGACGATCTGTATCGGAAAGCCCCATCTGAGTCTGTACAATGTGATCATGAGCACCGCGGTATTCAATCAATTGCTGAATAAGCTGGCCGCCTCGGACATCGATGTGGTCATCCTTTCCTAATTTTAGGGCTATGAGCGTCAGACTAAAAACGAAATTATCCCTGGGACTGATCTTTCTCTTTATCGTGATCGTCCTGTTCGGCGTATTGGGATTGTTCTATATCAATCGCCTGAGCGATGAGGGCCGGCTCGTGCTGAAGAATAACCACGAGTCGCTGATGTACTGCAACAAGATGTTGCAGGCGCTGGAGGACCTGCGCACCGATAAGAATGCGCTTGCCAGCTTCCAGGAGAGTCTGAGGAGGCAGCAGGCGAATATCACCGAGGTAGGGGAGAGGGAGGCGACGGAGGAGCTGACGACCAACTTTAATGAAATGCTGGCTGACCCGACGGACTCCAGCAACTATACCGATATCCGCAAAAGCATTATCAAGATCCAGGAGGTGAATGAGATGGCGATCCTGCGTAAGAACGATGTTGCGCAAAAGACGGCCTCGGGAGCCAAGGAGGTCCTGACGGTGCTGTTCACGATCCTCACCCTGGTGGCTTTTACCTTTATCTTTAACCTGCCGGGGATCATCTCCGATCCGATCAGCAGTCTGGCCGAAGGCATCCGCGCCATCGCCGCCAAGAACTATAAGAAACGGATCTATCTGCGGCAAGGGGATGAGTTTGGGGAACTGGCTGAAGCCTTCAATACCATGGCTCAAAAGCTGGACGAGTATGAAAGCAGCAATCTTGCGCAGATAAAATTCGAGAAGAGCCGGATCGAGACGATCATCAACCAGATGCGGGATGGGATCATCGGCCTTGATGAAAAGCGGAATATCCTCTTTCTGAATGCCGTTGCCGAGAAACTGCTGGGGTTGAAAGAGGCCGGTATCGCCGGGCAATATGCACCTGATGTGGCCCTTTCGAACGATCTTATGCGTACCCTGCTTCAGGAGGAATCGGAGAAGAAGGAACTGAAGATCTATGCCGACGGCAAGGAAAGCTATTTCAGCAAGGACGTGCTGAACGTAACCAACAATGCGGCGGTGATCGGCCAGGTGATCGTGCTGCGGAATATCACGCTCTTTCATGAGCTGAACGAGGCGAAAACGAATTTCATCGCCACGGTGTCACATGAGTTGAAGACGCCGATCTCTTCCATCAAGATGAGCGCCAGGCTGCTGAGCGATCTCCGCGTCGGAGCGTTGAATAACGAGCAGCAGGAACTGATCCGCAGCATCACGGATGACAGCGACCGTTTGCTGAAGATCACGGGCGAACTGCTCAACCTGTCGCAGGTGGAGACGGGCCAGATCCAGCTGAAGCTACAGCCGGCGAGTCCTGCCGATATCGTCGGCCAGGCCATCCAGGCTGTTCTCTTCCAGGCGCAGCAAAAGCATATCCGCATCAACACCTCGTTGACAGACAACCTGCCGCGGATACAGGCGGATGTGGAAAAAACCTCGTGGGTGCTGATCAACTTCCTCACCAACGCCATCAAGTATTCGCCGGAGGATTCGGCGATCGAAGTGGTGGCTTGCCGAAAGAAGAATACGGTAGAGTTTGTGGTAAAGGACCAGGGTCGGGGCATCGATGAGAAATATCTCCCACGTATTTTCGAACGTTATTTCAAGGTGCCGGGTACGCATGACCGCAATGGAACGGGTCTGGGACTTTCCATTTCCAAGGAGTTTATCGAGGCCCAGGGCGGAACGATCTGGGTGCATAGCCAGCTTGGGGAGGGCAGCCGGTTCGGGTTTACCTTTACTATGGTATAAGAAAAATACTTATCGTTGAATGCTAGAGCGTTAGAGAAGACAGGTTAGCGATTGTCCTATATTTTTAATAAGTATTTACTCTTACGTATACAAGATAACCTTTATATTAATTGCGGAAAATACGATGCCTTTTTATCTTTGTGGACCACACTATATCCCCTGGAATTTCCACGCAGGTCTCTGATTAAAATTCTTTCATTTTGCGTTGTTCACTGAGGCTGCTTCAACTTATTTGCATGCCTTTCTTACGCTTGCCCTGATTCAGCATGTCTGAAAAACCACAACCTTTACCCCGGGATTACCGGGGTAGGTTATTTTGGAGAAGATCCCTGCGGTGGGAATGCGTTGACGGGTCTGGGGCGACTGGGTAAAATGGGTTGAAAATGAACCCTTTATCAATTCGTTAAATTTTGACTTATCTTCATGTTTCTAACTACATTGAAAATAGGGGTTTTCATGTAGAATTTTTCATAGTGATTTAAAAATGACCACAGAAGATTTTTGTGTGTGAATGGAAAAAGAAGTACATTTATTTCCTAATAGGATAAGGTTTAATGGTTATGGTATTTGATTAGTGCATCCCCGCGTTAGCGGGGATTTTTTGTGCCGGGCTCCGCCGGCATGGCGGGGATTTTTTGTTGATGATCGTGCTTACAAACAGGGAAAAACGATGAAAAATGGTCTATCGATCCTGACTGTCGAGGATAATCCCAGTGACCTGTTTTTACTGGAACATATGATAAGATCGTCCGGTCTTATCATCCATCAATTATATTCAACCGACCGCATCCGGGAGGCCTATTCGATGCTCTCGGGGAAGGACATCGACGTAGTTTTACTAGACCTCACGTTGCCGGACAGCTTTGGTATCCATTCCTTCATTTATCTCAAGCCGGTGGTGCAGAAGATCCCTGTGATCATTCTGACCGGGATGTCGGACACCAATGTGGCGCTGGAGGCCATCAAGGAAGGTGCGCAGGACTATTTGGTGAAGGGGGAGCTGACGGAAAACCTGTTGGCAAAGGCCATACAATACAGTATGGAGCGAAAGCGAACGCTGGAGAATCTGCGGGAGAGTAATGAGCGGTTCAATACGGTCGTCAAGGCAACCAATGATGCCATCTGGGACTGGGATATCGCCAAGAATACCGTCTTTATGGTCGGAGACACGTACAGGCAGTTGTTTGGGTATGATTTTGTGGATGCCTATCCTCCGGGAGAATTTTGGGAAAGCATTATCCATCCGGAGGATAAGGAGCGGGTGGTGAAGAAGCTATGGACCACGATCCGGGAGGGGGTTTACAGCAAATGGGAAGATGAGTACCGGCTAAGGAAGAGCAATGGGGAATATGCTTTTGTTCATGACCGGGGGCATATCATTTATTCGGCGGAGAACCGGCCGATCCGGATGATCGGGGCGATCCAGGATATTACGCCGCGGAAGAGGTCGGAGGAGACCATTCTGGCTTCGGAGGAAAAATACCGGCAGATCTTCTATAAGAATCCTTATCCCACCTGGATCTTCGATCAGGATACCTTGCGGATCGTGGAGGTAAATGATGCGGCCCTGGAGAAATATGGGTTTAGTAAGAGTGAGTTCTTCCGGCTGACGGTGCGGGACCTGCATTTGCCGGGAGAGGCCGACCTGTTTCTCGGCAGCATCAAGGGCCTGGTGGGGCCGGTGGGAGAGCGCAGGCTGTGGCATCATCGGGTCCGGTCGGGCGCCATTATGATCGTGGAGATCACCTCTCACCCGGTGGATTATTTTGGTAAGCTTTGTATGCAGGTGATCATCAATGATGTAACCGACCGTGTACGACTGGAAAAAGAGCTGGCCCTGCAACAGCGGCTCAAGCAGCAGCAGATCACCGAGGTGGTGCTTGGCGCGCAGGAGCGCGAGCGATTCGAACTGGGAAAGGAGCTGCATGACAATATCAACCAGATCCTGGCTACTTCCAAGCTTTATCTGGATGTGGCGATCGAGGAGCGGGAGCCGCGGATCGAGCTGCTGGTCAAGAGCCGGAATAATATTTCGATGGCCATCGAGGAGATCCGGCGGCTTTCGAAGGAGCTGATCACTCCCAGTCTTAATGATCTTGGGCTGGTGCAGTCGATCCAGGAGCTGATCCGGAGCATACAGATGGTGAAGAAGATGAAGATCCGGCTGGCGACCTCCGGGCTCGATGAGGGTGCCCTTTTGCCGGAGCAGAAGATCAACGTCTACCGGATCATCCAGGAGCAGCTGAACAATATCCTGAAGCATGCGCAGGCCAGTACGGTCATGATCGAGCTCAATAAGGAGCAGGAGCAGATCCGGCTGATGGTGGCTGATGACGGAAAGGGATTTGATCCACGGATGCGGCGTGACGGGGTAGGTATCTCCAATATTATGAGCAGGGCGGAATTATACAATGGCCGGGTGGAGATCGATTCCGCTCCGGGCAAAGGATGCCGGCTGGAAGTCATTCTCAACTCCAAGGTGTTGCCTGAGCAGACATAGTGATCTTGCAAGGGAAGTAATCGGTTGCAAGCGATAAAAATGGCGGAGGTTACAACAACGGGCTGTTACTGCCTTTATACGTTCTGCAGAACGGGGATTGTTTAGCCAGTACATTCAGGCGGTGAAGAGTTTCCTCATCGGGAGGCGACAGGTGTGCGCTTTCCGGTTCTTTCTTCGAGCGGGGATGTCTGACAATTTTGGCCGACGGCAGTGCGGACAACGATGAGTTGGCGGGCGGAGTCGTAACGGTGGAGGCATTGGGCTTCATCTGGTGAGGTGTTAACGATGTTGATAAATTGGTTTATAACACACTTCCTATGCAAGCTAATCTTCGACAGGGAAACAGATGGGTAGAGGGGAAGGCTAGAGATCGGGGCAATCATGCAGGCAAGAAAATCATCTCTTCGAAGGTACGATAAAAAGATGCGGATTCAATCATGTAATCGTTTCTTTTTTGATAAAATAAATATAAACTTCAGGTATACGGGTGCGTAAACTCGACACAAAGTAGTGCGAACTTCTTCATCTGCGCAAACCCAGACGGGACGCCGGTTTCGGCGGAGCATAGATAAAACGGTTTAGCAGGTTGTATCGATCATCGATCGGGTTTTCACGATCATCGAACATGGGGATTTAGTGAACATGGATCATGGAATCTTGAGATGATCGAACATGGAGATCAGTGAACATGGATCATGGAATCTTGAGATCATCGAACATGGGGATTCTGTGAACATGGATCATGGAGTCTGGAGATGATCGAACATGGGGATTCAGTGAACATGGATCATGGAATCCTGAGATCATCGAACATGGGGATTCTTGATGGAGGTCAGTGGGGTTATTTTGAACGCGACATGATAATGGAGAGGGAGTGCCGGCGGATGGGTAAGATCGCCGTCGATCTTCAAAACGTTGCCGGGCGTATCGATGCTTGCCGGTGGGGCGGCAGCTCCTGGCGGGGTGATAGCTCCTGGCGGGGCGGCAGCTCCTGGCGGGGTGATACCTTCTGGCGGGGCGATGGACAACTGGTGAAGAAAATTGCTGTCGGCTGTGAGCCGGAATCCTTTTCCTTCGGGATCGCGGATGTTCCACCAGCGAACGTTTTTCGCGGGTGTGGCGGCAGAGAGGGAACTGAGATGGATGGAGGGCGGGGTGTCGGCGGGATCTTCCGGGGCCGGGCCGTACCAGGATGTTGAATCGAAACCGGGTTGCAGCATCCAGTTCATGCCGAAGTGATCGATGGGATGAAGGAGGGTATCGCCGCGGGTGGTATCGGTTTCGAGTGTTTGTTCGACGAGGAGGTCGCCGGCGGCGTTGACGGTATAGCTGAGGTGGAGCAGGCAGGACAGATCCGGGAGGGTGTATTCGGTGTGTACGATGACCATCCGGCTGCCGGTGCTGGTCGAGAACAATTGGAGGTGCGGCGGGGAAGGAAGGGTGGGGCGCAGACCGTTGGTATCGGTCAGCAGGGGGTAGTGATCCACTTCGTACCGGCGGATCCATCCCGTTTCTTTATCAAATGACAGCAGGAGGCTGGGGGAACTGATGGTAAAGGCATCCCCGCTATCGGAATAGCTGAGCTCGCCGGCAACGGGAACCCGGATATCTCCTCCCCAGGGTTTGAAGCGCAGGGTTTGGCCGGCGAGGGGGGGCCGGGTGCGTGGTCCGTTGCGCCAGACGATCTTCAGAATGGCTTCCTCGCCGGGAGCCGGGGTGCCGAGGGGGAGCCGGACGGTCCGGGGATGACCCGGGGGCAGCTGCAGGCCGGGAATTATTCCTTTTTGCCGGGTCAGGCCGTTGACAAGAAACTGCCATTCGAGCGTTATATTTGTGTAGTTATTTGGAATTGAGTCGTTGGTAATATGAAGGATGCCGGGAGCGGTAAGGGTGGCGTGGATAGGCTGACCGGAGCTCCCCACAGGGATCCCGCAGTAAACCGACAGCAGAAGGGGCAGAAGTTTCTTCATACGCGGGTTGAAGAGTTAGGGAGCCCTGTAATTATAAATAAAAATAAGACATAATCCATGGCTAAAACGATTTAGTTCTTATCTTTATAGTCCAATCTCCCAAAATGAAGAAAGTCTCTATCAGCGACATCGCCCGCAAAGCAGGAGTATCGGTCTCCACGGTCTCTTTTGTTATGAATGATAAGGCCGTGAAAATGCGCATAAGTCGTGAGGTTATCGAAAAGGTGGAGAATGTCGCCCGGGAGATGGGCTACCGGCCCAACCAGCTTGCACGCGGATTGCGGACGGGCAAGACCAAGACCATCGGGCTTATCGTAGAAAATATCGCCAACGCTTTTTTCGCCACGCTGGCGAAGTCCATCGAGGACGAAGCAAAACGGCACGAATACAAAGTGGTTTACTGCAGCACGGATAACGATGAAGAGAAAGCGCGCGAACTGATCAATATGTTATCGCAGCGGCAGGTGGACGGCTATATCATCACGCCGACATTGAATCTTGCCGACGATATCCGCAAACTCCAGGCCGAGAACAAACCGGTGATCCTTATCGACCGTTATTTCCCGCAACACGAAGAGATCCCTGCCGTGCTTGTCGACAACTATGAAGGTGTCGCTCACGGCATGGAGACGCTTATCGCAAAAGGATATCGCAAGATCGCGCTGGTCTCGATCGAAACCGAGATGGCGCATATGAAAGACCGGCTTCATGCCTATTGCGATGTGTTGCGGCGTCACGGCATTCCCGAAGAGAAGAGCCGTGTAAAGATCATTCCTTACAACAGCGATCATGAAAAGGCGCTGAAGGAGGTGGAGACTCTTTTAGCCGGCGCAGGCACCGATATCGATGCCGTCTTTTTCCTCACCAACTATCTGGGAGTACTCGGGATCGAAGTGATAAAGAAGCTGCAGATAAAAGTTCCCGAACAGCTTGCCGTCATCTGTTTTGACGACAACGATATCTTCCGGCTTTATACACCAACCATCTCCGTTATCCGTCAGCCGGTCGAAGAGATCGGCAAGAAAGCGATGCTGGCGCTTGTCGAAAGATTAGGTCATACGGGTGAAGAGAGCTATCCAACCACCAGTTCTGTGCGATTGACTGCCGACCTCGTTGCGCGTGAATCTATTTAGCAAGGTTTAGCTAAAAAAGTATGGAATAGTAAATATATTTACATTACCGTATTGCGTTAATAACCGGGACTAACAATATTGATCCAGGCTGCTGATGTCTGTAGAAAAGATCTATAACGAACACTTGCTTTTGCAACAAATTGCCGAACGCGATGAAAACGCGTTCAAAATGCTTTTTGATCTGTACAAAGACAGACTCTTCCTTTATATTAATGGTATCATCAAATCGAAAGAGGTTTCGGAAGAGATCGTCATGGATGTCTTTCTGAAGATCTGGCTTGGAAAGGAGATCGTGAACCAGATCGAGAACTTTGATGCCTTTCTTTTCCGGGTTGCCTATAATAAGTCCATCGACTTTCTGCGGAGCGCTGCAAGAGACCCCAAGCTGCGCGATCTTGTCTGGCATGAGATGCAGGTTGCCGGTGGAATGAATGCCGACCACCAGGTGATCACCCGGGAATACGAGAAGAAACTTCGCGAGGCCATCGGCCAGCTCTCCCCGCAGCGCCGGCTGGTCTATCAGATGAGCCGGGAAAAGGGTTTTTCCCATCTGGACATCGCCCGGCAGCTCCAACTCTCCAAGCATACAGTAAGTAATCATATCGTTGAATCCCAGAGATTTATACGCTCCTACCTGACCCGGCATCTGGATATTGCCGTAATGGTCTTCTTCCTCCTTCTCAGTGGAAACCAATAATTGATAAATAAAAGTTAACACCCGTTAGTTGTTGCTCTCAAAAAGAGCGTCTTACATAATAACAATTAAAGCGATTGCATAACACATGGGAAATCAGGACCGGAGTGTAGAGCGACTGGATCATCTGATGGAGGGTTACCGTACCAATACCTGTACGCGGGCTGAGATGGAGGAGTTGTTCCAGCTGTTGCGTGAGTTGGATGGAAATGTGCTTCTGCCCAGCCTTCAGGGGCAATGGGAAGAGGCGGGCAGGATGCCGGCGACCGGATCTCCGGACTGGGGAGTGTTGTTCGGGGCGATGATGGATCAGGCCGTGGCGCTGGAACCGATGGGGAAGGCTGCGGTGACCCGCCGGCGGTTGAAACGCCGGATACGTTTGCTTGCTGCTTCGTTTTGTCTGTTATTGTTGTTGGGAGGGTCGGCGATCATCGTGTACCGGATGTCCGGCCGCACCAGGGTTGGGCCTTCCCGGATCTTATCACAAGCCCATCGCTTCAAGAATGATGTTCAGCCCGGCGGCAATAAAGCCATACTTACTCTATCGGATGGGTCTTCGATCGTACTCGACAGTGCGGGTGACGGCACGCTTTCTACGCAGGGCAATACGCGGGTGCTAAAATTAGCAGACGGCCGGCTGGCCTATCGGGCGCTTCATGGCGCCGATGCGGAACCTATTTATAACACCATATCCACTCCGAAGGGTGGCCAATATCAGGTCGAGTTACCGGATGGCAGTAAGGTCTGGCTGGATGCCAATTCTTCCCTGCGATTTCCCACTGCTTTTGGCGGGAAACAGCGGGAAGTGCAGCTTAGCGGAGAAGCGTTCTTCGAGATATCGGGCGATGCCCGGCGTCCTTTCCAGGTTTCGGTCTTCTCGCGTGAGCCCGGCAGGAGTGAAGAGTTGCAGAAGGTTCATGTATTGGGAACCCAGTTCAACGTGATGGCCTATGCCGATGAGCAGCTGGTGAAGACGACGCTGATCGAAGGTGGAGTGATGATCGATGACAAAGCAGCGGTTGCCTCATCTTTGCAGTCTTCATTTGAGCTTAGGCCCGGTGAGCAGGCGCAATTGCACCGGGACCACGCCTCTACCATTCAAGTAGTCAATGACGCCGATGTCGATGCCGCGGTGGCCTGGAAGAACGGCTATTTTGATTTCAATAAGGCGGATATACAAACTATCATGAGACAACTTTCGCGCTGGTATGACATAGAGGTCAGCTTTCGTGGAGAGGCGAGCAGGGACAAGGTGTATTTTGGCGGGCTGCAGCGGAACCTTCCATTGTCATCCGTCTTCAATATCCTCGAGAGGAGTGGAGTGTTGTTCTCGATCGATGGGAAGAAGGTTGTCGTCAATCTATAGGCTTGCACATACACAAATAAACCCGATGGAATGCTTCATTATTTAACCAAACATTGTACAAAAATGCGTCTTATTGCCATTCGTAGACTACTGCCGCACAGGCAGAAGTCATCGCTGACAGCTATGAGAATCGTAAAACTGATTGCGATCATAGTTCTGGGCACCTGCCTGCAGGCGAGTGCCGGTGTCTTTTCTCCAAACATTACTTTTTCGGGTAATAATGTCACCCTTGAGAAAGTTTTTTCAGCCATTCACAAACAGTCGGGCTACCTGGTCTTCTGTGATTACAGTCTGATCCGGGAGGCCAAAAAAGTAAACCTCCATGTAAAGGATGCCACGGTCCAGTCGGTGATGACCGAATGCCTGAAGGATCAGTCGCTTGCCTATGAGATCGTAGACAAGACGATCGTTATCGAGCGGAAGAAGATAGCCGTTGCGGGTGAAGCCGCTCCGGTGCCTCCGCCGATCGATGTCCGTGGCCGGATCACCAATGAAAAGGGTGAGCCGGTGCCTGGCGCTACGGTGGCGGTAAAAGGCAGCAGCAAGGTAGTTGCTACCAACGATAATGGGGATTTTACCCTGACGGGTGTCGATGCCAATGCCACTCTCGTGATCACGAGCATCGGATATGAGCGGGCCGAGATTCCTGTCAATGGGCAGGCTAACCTCACTGTTCAGTTGAAGGTCGGTGCGGCCGCGATGGGAGAACTGGTGGTTACCGCCCTGGGTATCTCCAAGGAAGAGCGGAAGCTGGGTTATGCGGTGACGACGGTAAACGCCGAGCAAATGAACAAGGCCCGCGAGACCAATGTCGCCTTATCGCTTGGCGGCCAGGTGGCCGGTCTGACGGTACATGGCGCCAGCGGTGGTCCCGGCAGCAGTGCGCGGATTCTCCTGCGTGGGATGCCGAGCATGAACTCCGGCGGTTCGCCCTTATTTATCATCAACGGCGTGCCGATGGACAACAGCCAGCGGGGCGCGGCCGGTGAGTGGGGTGGTTCCGACAACGGGGATGGTATCAGCAATATCAACCCGGATGATATCGAGACGATGACCGTTCTGAAAGGCCAGGCGGCGTCTGCACTTTACGGCGCCCGTGCCAGCAATGGGGTCATCATCATCACCACCAAGAGCAGCAAGAAGGGTGCGCCCACGATCGAGTACAACGGGAATGCTCAGTTTGACAGGCCGGTGAACCTTACCGACTACCAATATCAATATGGTCAGGGGCTGCAAGGCGCCAAGCCAACTCAGGCTTCCGGTGCGCTATCCACCAACCGTTTTGCATGGGGTGCCAAGTTGGATGGTTCTCCGACCGTTCAATTTGATGGTAAGACCTATGCTTATTCGGCCGTCAAGGATAATATCAACAATTTTTACCGGACGGGTCCTACCTGGACGAATACCATTTCTGTCGGCTCGGGTAATGACCGCGGAAGTTTCCGGTTGTCGGCTTCGACGTTGAACAACAACTCCATCGTTCGCAACAGCGGTATCGACAGGAGAACGCTCAACCTGAACCTGAACCAGAAGCTCACCGATAAGCTGAGTGTCACGCTTTTTGCCAACTATATCGACGAGCAGGATCATAACCGCAGCCAATTGAGTGATGGACCGGGAAATCCGAACAACTTCCAGTTCCTCGCGCCCAATGTGGATGAACGCATCTTCGCGCCGGGTCAGGATGCGAAGGGCAATGAGATCGTGTTCAGCGATGACAACTATGTTACCAACCCCTGGTTCGTTGTCAAGAATTTCATCAACAGTACGGGTCGTAAACGCCTGATCGGCGCCGGTAGCTTAAAATACAATTTCACGGACTGGTTATATGTCCAGGGCCGGGTGGGTATGGACAAGGAAGACGACCGTATCTTACAGGTCACGCCGACGGGGACCAACTATTCCTTTAACAACCTTGGTAATTCCGGGCAGTTCAACGGACTCACGAACGTGACCACGGCCGAGTATAACTGGGACCTGTTTGCGGGTGTCTCCCACAAGATAACCGATGATCTGAAGTTTGATGCGACTGTCGGTGGCAACAAGAGGACCAATAATTACGAGTACACCCAGATCAACGGTAGTCAGTTCATCGTTCCGTTCATCTATGCGCCGACCAATGTGCTGACCTTCGGCAGGAGCTACTACGTATATAATAAGGAGATCCACTCCGGGTATTATTCCGTGGACCTGAATTACAAGGACTGGCTGCTGCTGAGCACGACGGGTCGTTATGATGCGTTCAGCACCTTCCCCAGCAACAACCGGGGTATCTTCACTCCGTCGGTGTCCGGTGGATTCATCTTCTCACATTTCCTGGATAATACCGCGCTCAATTTCGGTAAGCTTCGTGCGGCCTATGCACAGACCAGCGGCGAGCCGATCGGCGGTCCCAACAACACCAATAGCGGCGCTTATGTGACGCAGGTGTATTATGGCTCCAGCAATGCGTTCAATGGTACGCCTGTAGGTACGCTGAATGGCGCGAACGGCAATGTAGAGAACAACATGCCTGTCGTACCGACGCTGGACCTGCGGCCCTTTACACTGTCGGAACTGGAATTCGGCACCGAGCTGAAATTCTTCAACAGCCGCCTGGGTATCGATGCCGATTACTTCACCCGGAAGACCAAGCATGAGATACAGGCGCAGACCCTGAGCCAATCGACGGGATATACCAGCAGCTATGTGAATACGGGTTCCACTCAAAACAAGGGTGTGGAAGTACAGATCAATGGTACTCCGATAAAGACGCGCGATTTCACCTGGGCGATTGCGTTCAACTATACGCATGTGACGAACAAGATCCTCGAAACGGACAATCTGGGCAGACCTGTAACGCTGGGCACTTATCGTCCCCTGAATGCCAATACGGCCTTTATCAAGGGGATGTCGGGTCCGCAGATCCTTGCTTATGATTATACCTATGATGCAAAGGGAGACAAGATCGTAGATGCCTCCGGCCTGCCTGTCGCTTCCACCAAGCTGACGCCTTTCGGCGGAGTGCTGCCAACCGACTATGGTGGCTTGCGGAACGATTTTACCTATAAGAACATCAACCTCGGGGTCCTGATCGACTACAACTATGGCAACAAGATCCTTTCCGCCACCAGCTATTATACCATCTATCGTGGTTTGAACAAGATGACGCTTGCCGGCCGCGAAGGCGGTATCACGACAGGTGTGGATGCCTCCGGCGCCCAGAACACGGTATCGGCGAGTGCCCAGGACTATTACCAACGCCTGGCCGGTGTCTCCCGCAACAGTGTGTTGAGCGGCGACTATATCAAGCTGCGTCAGGTGACCCTTGGTTACACCTTCACCGGCAAGACGCTTGGGAATATCCCGGTGTTCGAAGCTATCTCGGTTAACCTGGTGGGCCGCAACCTGTTCTATATCTCCAGGAAATCCCAGAATATTGATCCCGAATCGAACTTTGCCACGAGCGTAAAATACGCCGGCATCGAGGGTACCAGTCTGCCTTCGGCCCGGACCTTCGGTATCAATGCAAACTTCAAATTCAAAAAATAGTTGTATGAAGAATAAAAAGAACGTCTTTCTATATATAGGTATGGCGGCCCTGCTGATGATGGGTAGTTGTACGAAGAAATTTGATGCCATCAATACCGATCCGACCCAGGCGACGGCAGATCAATATGACCCTAACCTGTTGCTTTCGTCCCAGCAGATCGAGTATTTCAATGCGACGATGGGCTATAGCGGCGCCTTGCTCCTTCAGAGCATGTGGGTACAGGTGCTGGCATCTGCGGCCTATCCCAGCTATTACAGCAATGGCGACAAATATGTAGCGTCGTCCAACCTGAACAGCTATGACGCCAGCCTTTGGAACCACTGTTACAATTCGGCCAGCTATGCTTTCGAGGTTCAGAATCTGGTAAAGGATAAACCTGAGATGAGCAATCTGAGCGGCATCTCGCTGATCATGGAGCTGCTGGATATCCAGAGCATCACCGACACGTATGGCGATGTTCCGTTCTCCCAGGCGCTGCAGGCGAAGTCCAGCGGCCTCAATAACCCGGTGTACGACACACAGCAGGCGATCTATGCGTCCATGCTGTCCAAGCTGGACTCCGTGATCGCGACGCTGGATGCTTCCAAGGCATTGCCCACTACCGATCTCTTCCCGTATAAGGGCAATATCGCTCAATGGAAGAAGTTTGGCTTCTCCCTGATGCTGAGGATGGCGATGCGGTTGACGAAAGTAGATGCCGCCACTGCCCAGAAGTATGCTGAAAAGGCTTATGCCGGCGGCACCTTCACCAGCACGGCCGATGATGCCTGGGTAACCTTCAACAACGCGAATGGTTACAATAACAATAACACCAGCGCTTACCAGGTGGCCGAGGATTTCTCCGAGGTGAAATGGGGCGCGAACATCATCAAGGCGCTGCAGCTCAGCGGAGACCCCCGGCTTACGGTCATCGCCGAAGTTCCGAGGCCCGGAAAGGACAGCGCGGCCATGGAAAACCTGCAGGGCGATACGAGCTTTGCCGCACAGCTGGGCATGCCCAATGGCTATGACATCAACGGTGGTGCAACGGATATCTCGAAGAGCGCCGGCTATCCCGGCTATACCTTCCATGACAAGGATACCAATGTTACGGGCAAATATTCCCGGCCGTCGATCGGCGAGTATATTTCGCTGAACACTCCTGCTTTTGCGATCAACTATGCGGAGACCGAACTGCTGCTGGCTGAAGCGGCTGCCCGGGGCTGGAGCGTCGGAACATCGGCTTCCGCACACTATGCCAATGGTCTGAAGGCAGCGCTGCAGAGCTATGCTACGCTGAACTCCACCTATGGCAAGATCCCGGATGCAACGATCGCGGCTTATGTGACAACCCATCCGTTGATCACCACGTCGCTGAACATTCAGCTGGCGCAGATCAATACCCAATACTGGCTCACCACCGGCACGCTCTTCGACTTCAACGAAGCCTGGAGCAACTGGCGGCGGAGCGGTTATCCTGTGCTGACACCGGTGACCTATGCCGGCAGCTTCTCGCCGGGAGCCATTCCCAGGAGACAGGCTTATCCTAGTACGGAAGCCTCGACCAACGGGGATAACTACCAGATTGCCGTCGGCAGGCTGGGTGGTGTCGACAACTTCACCGGCCGCGTATGGTGGGATAAATAATGCATCGCATTTTATTAATTATGAACTAAATTTGAACGACAAGACTACGATAAGTAGTCTTGTCGTCTTTTATGAAACGATTGATCTTTCTGTTGCTATTGTCCGTCCGGGCAGGCGCACAAACCCCGCTATTCCAACTCCTCCCCGCCAAAGAGACGGGTATTCACTTCAGCAACGACATCGCCGAAACCGAAGAGCTGAACGTACTTTCTTACGAATATTTTTACAATGGGGGCGGCGTGGCCGTCGGCGATATCAACAACGATGGGTTGCCGGACCTTTTCTTTACGGCAAACAGCAAGCCCTGCAAGCTGTATCTCAACCTGGGCGGAATGAAGTTCAAAGACATCACGGCATCGGCGGGTCTCGAGGGCCGGCCCAACGGCTGGAAGACGGGTGTGACCATGGCGGATGTCAACGGCGACGGCCTGCTCGATATCTATCTCTGCTATTCGGGTAAGAATGCCGCACAGCGAGGCAATCAGCTTTTTATCAACCAGGGCAATCTTCATTTTACCGAACAGGCTGCTGCCTATGGCCTCGACGATTCCGGCTATTGCACCCAGGCCGCCTTCTTTGACTATGATAACGACGGGGACCTTGATCTTTTTCTTTTGCGGCACAGTGTAAAGAAGGTGGACAACATGGAACTGGCCAGTCACCGGGACGAGCTGGACCCGCTTGCGGGGGATAAGCTGTTTGAGAACCAGGGCGGGCATTTTGTCGATGTCTCGAAAAAAGCGGGTCTGCGTCAGAGTCCCCTCACCTACGGGCTGGGGATCGCGATCGCCGATGTCAATAAGGACGGCTGGCCGGATGTATATGTGACGAATGACTACAACGAGCCGGACTATCTCTACCTCAATAATCACAATGGAACCTTTACCGATGCGACGGCCGGTTCCTTCCGCCATCTGGCGCAATTCTCCATGGGTGTCGATATCGCCGATGTCAATAATGACGGATTACCCGACGTGCTCAACCTCGATATGCTGCCGGAAGACAACCGCAGACAAAAATTATTACAGCTGCAGGAGAACTATGAATCTTTTCAGCTGATGACGGGCCAGGGTTTGCAGGAACAATACATGCGGAATATGTTGCAGCTGAACAATGGCGATGGAACGTTCAGCGAGATCGGGCAGCTGGCCGGGATCGCCGCCACCGACTGGAGCTGGTGTCCCCTGCTGGCGGATTTCGACAACGACGGCTACAAGGACCTTTTCATCACCAACGGCTATCTGCGGGACTATACCAACAAAGACTTTCTCCGGTATTGGGGCGACTACAAGATCCGGAAGGCCATGGATCGGGAACCGGTGAAACTGATGGACCTCGTACGGGCCATGCCGGCTTCGACACTGAAGAAATACATTTTTAAAAATAACGGCGACCTCACCTTCACGAATATGCAGACCCAGTGGGGCATCACCCAGACGGCCGTGTCGTCAGGCGCCGTGTATGCCGACCTGGACAATGACGGCGATCTGGACCTCGTGGTCAACAATGTCAACAATGAGGCCTTTGTCTACCGGAATATGAGCAGTGAGCAGGGCAAGGGCAGCTGGCTGGGCGTAAAGCTGGCGGGAAAGGGTGGGAATACGGCCGCCATCGGGGCCAAGGTATATGCGTATGCCGGGGGAAAGGTTCAATATGCGGAGGTGAATCCCGCGCGGGGATATCTTAGCTGTATGCCTGCCGAGGTGCATTTCGGGTTTGGACCGGCTAAGACGGCGGATAGCGTTATCGTCATCTGGCCGGATCAACTGCGTCAGAAGATGGAAGGTGTGGCGTTGAACCAGAAGCTGGTCCTCAAAGAGGCGGGTGCGACTTCCCAGCCCGCGACAGTCGCCGGAATAAAACCGGCGCCGGTGTTTACCTCCGTGGCGCCGCTGATCGACTACAAACAAGAAGGATTCGGCGATAACGATTTTAAGCGTCAGCTGCTGATGTTGTTTATGTTGTCCCGGACGGGACCCGTGATCGCGGCGGGCGATGTCAATAAGGACGGGCGGGAAGACCTTTTTATCAGCGGGGACAAGAGCCGGGCGGGCATGCTTTACCTGCAGCAGGCAGGTGGTAAGCTCACCGCCGCCGGGCAGGGGATCGTTCATGAAGACAGCTCCACGGTGGCGGCGGCAGCGTTTTTCGATGCTAACGGCGATGGCTGGCCGGATCTGTATATTGCCAAAGGCGGTTATTCGCTTTGGGAACCCCATACCTCTGCGTTGCAGGATGAGCTGTGGCTCAACGACGGCAAGGGGAATCTTTTCCCGCAGCGGGGTAGCCTGCCGGATATGAGCGCCGGCAGCAAGTCATGCGTATGCCCCTGTGATTATGATGGGGATGGCGATATCGATCTTTTTGTCGGCGGCCGGGTGATCCCGGGACAATACCCGCAGACCCCCGAAAGTTACTTGCTTACCAACGACGGCAAGGGGCATTTTACCGTGACGACGGCGCCTTTTCAGCATATCGGCATGGTTACGGACGCTCAATGGATCGATCTGGATGGCGACGGCCGGAAAGACCTTGTACTTTGCGGGGAGTTCCTGCCGGTGACGGTCTTTATCAATACGGCAGCCGGTTTTGTCGACAAGACCGCAGACTATTTCGGTCCTGGCGGCTCGCAGGCGGGATTTTGGAATACGCTCACCTTTGCGGATATCGACGGTGACGGCAAGCCCGACCTTATTGCGGGTAATCTGGGTCTGAATAGCTGTGTGAAGATCTCTGCGAAAGAACCGGGCGAACTTTACTATGCGGATTTCGATCATAACGGATCGATCGATCCCTTCTTCAATTTCTATATTCAGGGGGTCAGTTATCCTTTTGTGAGCCGCGATGAGCTGAACGAACAGATGTATCCCATGCGGAAAAAATTTAATTCCTACAAGGACTATTCCAATGCGACGATGAAGGATATCCTCGGCAACGATGAGCTCGACAAGGCCGGTAAACTGACCGTGACCCAGAATAAGACGATGTGCTGGCTTTTCAAGGGCGGTCGTTTTGTCCCTGCGGACCTGCCCCTTCAGGCGCAGTTTGCGCCCGTGACAAAGATACTTACGGGTGATTTTGACCGGGATGGCCATACCGATCTGCTGTTGTTGGGGAATCATTCCGACAACCGGCTGAAGCTTGGCAGTATCGACGCGAATTTCGGGTGTTTGCTGAGGGGAGGGGGGGATGGACATTTCCAGTATTTGTCGCAGCCGGTTTCGGGGTTATCGGTGAAGGGGGATGTGAAATCGGCGATGGAATGCAAAGTCGACGGAAAGAATTATTTGGTTATCGGCGTATCTGATGGAGCGCTGCAATTTTATAGTGAAAAATGAGACGAACTATTCATGCCGGCGGGCTTTTTCTGCTTTTGGCGACCGGGCATTTTGGCTTTGCACAAAAGAGCCGGGACCAGGTGTTGACGGAGTATCTGCGTCCTGCCGTTTTTTCTCTCACGATGGTGATGGTGCATGATGTCGTCAATCCGCCTGCGGCCAGCCGCTATTATGCGTATGTCATGCTGGGGGCTTATGACCTCGTTTCCCAGCATAACCGGAGCCTGATAAGGCCCAATGCGTTTATCCGTAACTATCCGTTTGGCGCTGTTACCCGCGATTCGGGTTATGACTACCGGATCGCTGCGGCCTGGTCTATTTTGGAGTCGGGGAAGGTCATGCTGCCGTCGGGTTATCTGCTGGAGGGAGAGGAGAAGAAATTCCTGCAATTGCTGAAGAAGGGAAAATGGCCGCAGGCGGTGATCGACAGGTCTCTTGCCGCGGGCAGGATGGCCACCGAAAAAGTCGTTGCCTGGTCGAAGGGCGACGGCTACAATCTGCTGAGCACAAAAATTCGATATACCCCGCTAAAAAAGGATTCCACCTGGTATCCCACGCCGCCGGCCTATTTCGAAGCCGTAGAACCCAACTGGCGGATCATCCGGCCGATGCTGGTCGATTCTTCCGATCAATTTATGCCGCCGCCGCTGGCCCATTTCAGCACGGATACGAGCAGTGAGTTCTACCGGCTGGCAAAGGAAGTGTATGCCATTAGCAAGGATACGGGTAAACAGGCGGAGTATGAAAAGACGATCGCGGGTTTCTGGGATTGTAATCCGTTTGCCATCCAGACTTCCGGTCATATGATGATCGGGAATAAGAAGATCAGCCCGGGCGGGCACTGGATGGATATTGCCGCGATCGCGGCGGCGGTGAAAGGGCTGGATTTCGATCGGACCATTACCGCGCAAACTATTGTTGCGGCGACCCTGATGGATGCGTTCATTTGCTGCTGGGATGAGAAATACCGGAGTAACCGGGTCCGGCCGGAGACCTTTATCGACCGGCATATCGATGACCGGTGGCAGCCCTATTTGCAGACGCCGCCTTTCCCCGAATATACGAGCGGTCACAGCGTCATCTCGACCGCCGCGGCGGAGGTGCTCAGTTATCTTTTCGGACCGCAACTGAACTATACCGACAATACGGAGGAACTTTGGGATATCAAGCCCCGCAGCTTTCATTCGTTTAGGCAGGCTGCCGAGGAGGCAGCTATTTCACGTCTATATGGCGGTATTCATTACCGGGACGGTGTCGTCAGTGGCCAGGTGCAGGGAAAGGCCATCGGTGAATATATCGTGGACCGGGTTGAACGGGCGGGTGTAAAGCCGTTATCTCCCCAATAAAATCTGTTTTTGGACCGGGCTTTTTTTGCCGTATTTTCGCAGCAAAATTTTTTGCCCATGAACTTGCATGAATATCAGGCCAAAGAACTACTGAAAAAGTATAATGTACCCGTACAGGAAGGCATCCCGGTAGACAATGCGGGGGCGGCTGAAGAGGCATATAAAAACCTCAAAGTACAGTTTGGAAATAATTTTGCAGTGGTGAAGGCCCAGATCCATGCCGGTGGCCGTGGGAAAGGAAAGATCGAGGGGACGGAACAGCGTGGGGTGGCTGTGGGCAAGAGCGCAGAAGATGTCAAGCAGATTGCGTCCAATATCCTGGGCGGAACCCTGGTAACGATCCAGACCGGTCCCGCGGGGAAGAAGGTAAACAAGGTGCTGATCGCGCAGGATGTTTACTATCCGGGAGCCAATCCCGTCAAGGAATTCTATCTTTCCGTGCTGCTCGACCGGGCGAAGGGGCAGAATGTGATCATGTACAGCACCGAAGGGGGGATGGATATCGAGGAAGTGGCGCACAATACGCCCGACAAGATCTTCAAGGAGTGGGTGCATCCCGGCGGAGGTCTTCAGCCGTTCCAGGCAAGGAAGATCGCTTTCAACCTCGGGCTCAGCGGTGAGGCGTTGAAAAGCTGTGTCAGATTCGTCACCAATCTTTATAATGCGTATGTAGGGCTTGATTGCGCGATGCTCGAGATCAACCCGCTGTTCAAGACCAGCGATGAGAAGATCATTGCCGTCGACTGTAAGATGAACCTCGATGACAATGCCCTGATGCGGCATCCCGACCTGGAGGCGATGCGCGATATCAGCGAGGAAGATCCTACGGAGGTAGAGGCCGGAAAATACAATCTGAATTTTGTCAAGCTGGACGGGAATGTGGGTTGTATGGTCAATGGCGCCGGGCTGGCCATGGCGACTATGGACATGATCAAGCTGAGCGGCGGCGAACCTGCCAACTTCCTGGACGTCGGCGGTACGGCCAATGCCACTACCGTTGAAGCCGGTTTCCGGATCATCCTCAAGGACCCGAAAGTAAAGGCGATATTGATCAATATCTTTGGCGGTATCGTGCGTTGCGACCGGGTAGCTCAGGGGGTTATCGATGCTTATAAATCCATCGGCACTATAAAAGTTCCCATCATTGTAAGGCTGCAAGGCACCAATGCCGAAGAAGCCCAGCAGTTGATCGCTCAGAGCGGCCTCAAGGTTCAGTCCGCCATCCTGCTTAGCGAGGCGGCTGCGCTGGTTAATAAAGCCGTTTCCTGATATGGGGCAAACCATCTTACAGCAAATAGAAGAGACGGTCAGGGCGATTCGGTCGGTGTGCGATAAGAAGCCGTCGATAGGGATCGTCCTGGGTAGCGGTCTTGGTAATCTTTCCACTGAGATCGTGGTTGAAAAGGAGTTGTCCTACGCCGATATCCCGCATTTCCCTGTCTCGACGGTAGAAGGGCATGATGGGAAGCTGATCTTCGGGACGCTGAACGGGCGGCCGGTGGTTACGCTTTCCGGCCGATTCCATTACTATGAGGGGTATACCCCGAATCAGGTGGTCTATCCGATCCGCGTGCTGAAATTCCTTGGGGTGGAGACGCTGCTTCTTTCGAATGCGGCGGGTGGAATGAACAAGGCATTTCGGGTGGGTGATCTGATGATCATCCACGATCATATCAGTTTTTTTGTAGTCAATCCTCTGTTGGGTAAGAACGAGCCGCTTCTGGGGCCGAGGTTCCCGGACATGAGCGAGCCCTATGACCGGCAACTGATCGGCAGGGCGAAGAAGATTGCTGCCGGGTTGGGTATTGCGGTTCATGAGGGTGTTTATGCCGGGGTCACCGGGCCCACTTTCGAGACTCGTGCCGAATACAAGCTGCTGCATATTGCCGGCGGCGATGCCGTCGGGATGAGTACCGTGCAGGAGGTGATTGCCGCCCGTCATCTGGGGATGGCGATATTTGCCATGAGTGTGATCACCGATCTTGGGATCCGCGAGGAAGACAATATCATTACCCATGCGGAGGTGCTGCAAGCGGCCGCGGCTGCGGAGCCCAAGCTGACCGCGCTGTTCAAGGGGTTGATCGCGGAGCTTTAAGGTGGAGGCAAGATTAACGTTTCTTATGCCATCGAATGAGTAAATTGTCCGCAATTTCAGCAGTGAATCTACGCCAGATCATAATCGCAGGAGTCATCCTGATATTGTCTCTATCGGGGACAAGGGCCCTGGCGCAATTGCCGATCGGCGGCCGGTTTGGGAATATCGGCTCGGGCGCAGGTGGCGGAAAGGACAGCCTGCAACACCGCAAGGAAGATACGATCACCATCAACTTTCGCTATCTCGACTCCAGCAAGCTATACCAACTCGATTCCTCGATCCTTGACCTGGGGCGGAAACTACCGTTGCGCTCCAGTTGGATCAACCTCGGGAACAATGGGACGGCTGCACGGCCGCTGGTCTTCACTCCGAGGATGCAGTCGGGTTGGGATCCGGGCTGGCATGCTTACGATCTCTATACGTTTACCGTTGACGAGACGAAGATGTTCCATACCACCAAACCTTATACGGAGCTGGGGTTCTTTCTGGCGACCAGGGGAGAACAGAATATCGATGTCTTTCATACGCGGAATATCCGGCCCAACTGGAATTATTCCTTTCAGTACCGGCTGATCAATGCGCCCGGCACCTTTCAGAACCAGAATACCAATCACAATAATTACCGGTTCACCTCCTGGTATCAGTCGAGGAACAAGCGGTATCAGAACTTTTTTATCCTGACTGCGAGCGTACTGGGCTCCTCGGAGAATGGCGGGTTGCAGAACCCGAAGGACCTGGACTCGATACAGTACAGCAACCAGGCGACCCTCCCGGTACAACTAGGGCAAAACCTGGTGCAGCCTTCCGGCAACTTCTTCTCGTCGAAGATCTCGACGGGAACAAAATATTCGACTGCCACCTTCCTGATGCGGCAGCAATATGATCTTGGCCAGAAGGATTCGATCGTGACGGATTCGTCGGTGATCCCGCTGTTCTATCCACGGTTGCGCCTCGAGCATACGATGGCCTACAGCACGTATCACTACCGCTTTTTCGATCTGGCGCAACCGCCGTCGTATGCGCTGGATTCGGCGTACTATGCGGATAAGCTTGGGCTGGCGAGGATACAGGCCGTCACCGACAGCATTTGGCGTCAGGATAACTGGCGTAATTTCTCGAATGACTTCAGCTTCTATACCTTCCCGGATGCGAAGAACCCGCAGCAGTTTCTCAAGCTGGGGGCTACGCTGGAGTTGCTGACCGGGAATTTCGACACCACGACGAAGGGTGATCTGATCACGGCGCATAAGCTAAACACTCAGAATGTCTTTGCGCATGGGGAATACCGGAACCGGACGAGGAATCAGAAATGGGATATCGAGGCCAATGGCCGGCTTTATCTTAACGGGCTCGATGCGGGGGATTACAATGCCTATATCAGCCTGAAGCGGCTGATCAGCCGGCAGGTGGGATATTTCCAGGCGGGGTTTGAGAACGCCAACCGGACGCCCGGCTTTGTTTTTGACCGGGCCAGCAGCTTTAACAACGATACCGCGTCCCAGCACAGCGGCTTCAACAAGGAGAATACGACCCATCTTTTCGCGTCGCTGGAGCGGCCGCAGCATCATCTTCTGCTCAGCGCGTCCTATTACCTGATGACCAACTACTCGTATTTCCACGACTATTATAAGGAAGCGCAGGCGCCCGTGTTCAACATCCTGCAGGTGTCGGTGAGGAAGCAGTTTACGCTTTACCGGCATTGGAAATGGCGGACCAACACGACGATCCAGCAGGTAGCCGGTTCGTCGCCCGTGCATGTTCCGCTGATCGTTTCGATCAACCAGGTCGGGTACGACGGGAATTTCGGGCTCAAGAACCTGGTGCTCAGCTTTGGCACCGAGCTTCGGTATATCAGCCCGTATAAAGCCGATGGGTATTCGCCCGGGGTGGGTCAGTTCTTCAGTCAGAATTCCACCGTGAGCCAAAAATTGCCGGATCTCACGCTTTATCTGCATATGCGGATACGCAGCTTTACGGCTTACCTGCGGGGTGAGAATGTCAATGCGATCGCCTTTGCGCCGCATGGGTTTGGCTTTTACAACAATAACTTCGTAGCCCCGAACTATCCTTCGCCGGGGCTGATCATCCGTTTTGGATTTTACTGGGGATTCATCAATTAGTCAGGCATTTGGCCGGCAGGAGGGAAGCTTTGTCGGACCGCAAGCGGTCCAGTTTGTAAAGCGCTAATGTCGGGCCTTCGGCCGCCGGACCTAGCAGTCCGGCTCGTCGCAGGGCGCGTCTTCCATTTCCACCTCGAGGGTTGCGTGCTGGATGTTGAGATGGAGCAATTCGTGTTTGATGTCGTGTTTTAGCTGTTCGGCGTATTCCAGGGTGCATTCGCGGTCGACGACGAGATGGGCCGTCAGGGCGTTTTCCGTCGTGCTGATTGCCCAGACGTGGATATGATGAAAGTCTATTACGCCTTTCTTTTTGGCGATGGCGTCGCGGATCTTTTTGATCTCGATCCCTTCGGGCACTCCATCGAGGGAGAGGCGGAGGCTGTCGCGCAGCAGTCGCCAGGTGCTGAAGAGGATGATGATGGCGACGAGGAGGCTCAGGGCCGCGTCGATCCGGAACATATTTGTATAGAAGATGATCAGCCCGCCTATGACGAGGGCGGCTGAAACGATCGCATCCGACATCAGGTGGAGAAAGGCGCTGCGGACGTTGAGGTCGTTCTCTTTACTACGGAAGAAGAGCATGGCGGTCAGTGCGTTGATGGCGATGCCGATGGCCGCAACGATGGAGATGACCTTTCCCGGGAGGGGTTCGGGGTTGACCAGCCGGCGGATGGCCTCGTAGCCGATGGCGCCGAGGGACAGCAGCAGGATGGCGGCATTGAGGAGGGCGACGAGGATCGTCGTCTTCTTATAGCCGTAAGTATATTTTTCGTTGGGTTTTACTTTAAGCAGGCGGATGGCCATGAGGGACATGGCCAGGGAAGCCACGTCGGCGAGGTTGTGGCCGGCATCGGAGAGCAGGGAGAGGGAATTGATGCTGAGCCCTACGATCACTTCGATGATGACAAATGCAAAGTTCAGCACGATGCCGATGACAAAGGCGCGGTTCACCTCTTTCAGATTGACCGGATGGTGATGATGACCAAAACCGTGGCTGTGGGAGTGGTCATGGTCATGGGTATGCGCGTGGGCGTGATCGTGCGTGTGTGCCATTGGGGGGATTTTTAACGGTAGTCGTCGCGGGCGGGTGCGAAGGAGTCGATGACCTTGCAGTCCGTCAAGGCGTAGGCGGAATGGGGGACATGCGAGGGGATGACATGGACGGTGCCGGACTTCATCAGATATTTTTCGCCACCGATGACCATTTCCAGTTCGCCTTCTACGATATAGGTTATCTGTTCGTGGACATGGTGGTGTTCAGGGGAGGTATGGCCTTGTTTGATATCCCAAAACACGAGCGAACTGGTGGCGCCATGGACCATTTTTCCGAAGAATCCCGGAAGGGTCTGTTTTGCAGGAATATCATTGAGATTTTGCATTTGTCGATTTTTCCCGAAGGTACATAAATGTGTGGATAAGTGGATAAACCGGGTTATGAGTCCGGGGGAATTTGCTGTACACTTGTTGCAAATCCATTCTAATGAAAGCAATCGTAACCCTAACCATGGCCGTAGTGGCCTTATCTCCGGTCTATTCCCAAACAGAGACCTCTTCTTCTTTTCCTGCCGTCATCGATTCGGTGCTGCGCGATTTCCCAAACAATCTTCGGAACATTACCGGTGACCTGGTGCTTGCGCAGGGTGAGTTCGAGAATTATGTTTCGACGGTGGCGCTTCCCGGGGCGGAAAGCTGTACGATCACCCGGTGGCATTCCATCGATGATACGACCGCCAGCTGGCAGGCCCGGATGTTCGAAGGCGATGACTATGGGGAAGCATCAAAACGGTATCGCGAGCTTTTTCGCCAGTTGCAGGGTTGTTATCTGAAGCTGGTGGACGACAGTGTCTTTTATCTGACGGGCGACTGGGAGCCGGCGAAGGAAGAAGCGGCGTTTACGACGTCTACGCTGCGGGTAGCGACGGGTGACTGGCGATACCGGGAGGTGAAGGTTGAAGTGGAGTTGGTGTATCTGATCACCGACTGGGCGGTGCACATCAACATCGTCAGCAAGAAGCGCGACGATGAAGTTGGCGGCAGCGATGAGACAGCGACGACACACGACGCTAGAAGGTAGCTTTTATGGCGCCGCCGTCGACGGGAATCGTAGCGCCGGAGATGTAACCGGCGAGGGGGCTGGCGAGAAAGGCCACCAGGGCACCCAGCTCCTCCGGCTTCCCCATGCGGCCGAGGGGAACATCCTTTGTGCGTTGTGCCTGTTTTTCTTCGATGGAGAGCTCCGGGCTCCCAGAAGCGAGCATATGTCTTAACCGGTCGGTAAGGATCATGCCCGGTGCGATATTGTTGACGGTGATCTTGTCGGGACCCAGTTCGACGGAGAGCATTTTTGCCATTCCGATGACGCCGAGGCGCAGGCTTGTCGACAGGACGGAGTCGGGCATCCAGGTTTTTACGGTAAGGCTGACGATATTGATGATCCGGCCGCTGCCGGTGGGGCGCATATGCGGTACGACGAGGCGGGAAAAGCGTACGGCGCTGAGCAGGGTCAGATCGAAGGCCGACTGCCAGGCCGTGTCGTCAAAGGTTTCGAATTTGCCGAAGGGGGGGCCGCCGGCGTTGTTGACGAGGATATCGATCTTTCCGAAGGTGGTTGCGGCGGTGTTGACCATGTCCGCCACCTGTTGCGCGTTGGTTACGTCGACGGGGAGGGCGAGTACGCGGCCTTTGCCCAGGCTGCGCAGTTGGGTGGCCGTTGCTTCCAGTGTCTGTTTATCGCGCGCGCCGATGATGACGTCGGCACCTTCCGCTACGAGGGCGGCGGCGCAGGCTTTGCCGAGGCCTTTGCTGGCGGCGAGGATGAGGGCGGTTTTCCCGGTGAGTTGTAAATCCATAGCTTTGTACAAAGATGGAAAAAATATTACAGATAATTGCGGTGTTTGTTCTGATGATGTTGGTCATTCACCGATTTATCCGTGGCCGGGAGCCGGCTTATCGGCCGTATAACTATCTAAGCCGGCTTCGGCCGCCGTTGGCGATGGAGATTGGCGGGCGGTTGGTTGCCGCGGTCTTCCAGGTGGGGCAGGTTGAAACATTGCTTGTGGACGAAGCCAGGCAGCTGCTTTTTTCCTACAATGCGGCGGGCAGTCTGACCATTCACCGGCGGAAAGGGGAAGAAGGGCTAAAAGAGATGCAGTGGCTGGCCGCGCCGCTGGATTGTACCGGGATGGCCCTGGACCCGGAGGATGGAAGGCTTTATCTCGAAGCGGGTGGATTTCTTTTTGTTTTCGGGCGATGATCAGCGTATTGGCGGTGATCGGCGTTGGAAGAAGCCTACGCTGCCGCCGACCCATTCCTTGTCTTTATTGTAGTTGACACCGATCATCTTGCCTTTGCTGAGGCGGGCCAGGTTGAGGGCGAGGGTGGGGCGGGGTGCGCCGTCTTTCCAGAGGTACATCATGCGGATCTCGGCTTTGGCGGGGCCGTCTGGGGTGGCGATGACCTCGGCATATTTGACCTTCCGCTGCAGGATCCAGTTGGCCGGATCGGGGACATCCAGGTCTTCGGGCCGGACGTCGATGATCACTCCCTGACCGGCAAAAGAGAACAACGGTTTAAGGACATAATTCTCCAGGTCGGCGGGTGGCTGGGTCAGTTCGTTCAGGAAGAAGGTGGGTGGGACAAAGGGGTGACGGAGAAAGGGGAGGGTGAATTTGCTGATGCGATAGAACCAGTTGGGGTGGGCCACCCATTCCACGTCGAGTTCCTGCCGGATATCGACATACCCGGGTGGCAGTGTGGCCGCCGCGGCATGCAGTTCGTCAAAGATGAGGCGGTTGTAGATGCGGCGGATCAGGGTCTTTTTACCGGTGGCGGGATGTATATAGTAGAGTTTTTTTCCTTCCTGAATGAGTTCGGTCAGGCATATTGGTTGGATGCCCAGGTAGTCGCGCGTGCAGTAGAAATCGATGCGGGTCTTTTGTTCGTGTGGTTTTATCTCCAGCAGGATCACTTCCTCGGGGGTGCAGCTGCCCAGGATGGTTTCGCGCAGGAGGGTGAGGTAGTTGTCTTTATCCAGGCCATTGAGAAACTGGCTGTAGTCGTCGGGGATGGAGAAATGGCGCCGGAGCACTTCGGGGTAATACACCTGGAAGCCGTAAAGGCTGGCGAAGCCCTGCATCTCGATGAGCTGGGGTTGCCAGCCGCCCCGGCCATCCTCGCAGATGGCGAAGTCGAAGACCAGGAAGTGTGGATGATCGTTCTCCCGGGCTACGCGATCCTGTTGCGGGATGGCGCGTTCGGTCCATTCGCGGAATTTTTCTTCAAGGATGAGATCGATGACCTGTTCACCCGCTTCCGAGAGCTGCGCGGCAAAACCGGCGGGTATGAATACGGGGGTCTCGGCGATGCGGAATTGGATGGCGCCGGGATAGCGACTGTTCAGATCGGTGAGAAATTCTTCATAGCGTTGCCGGGTGAATGCCTTGTTAAAGGCTTGCCGCAGTGCAGGTACCATTGGGAGGCTTTTGCCGGAAGTTACGCAAAACCGCCGATATCCGGCTTTCAGGCGATGAACCTGCGGTTCGTCTGCTGCTGCATGGGCGTTGGACGAAGTGAATAGTCGAGAAAATTTGGGATTACGTGTGAGTAGGTGTACCGGATCTTATCGGGGTCGTCCAGTTGTTCGATCATGCTGCGCCATTTTTCTTCGCCATGTTCGGCGATGACGGTGGCTTTGCGGTCTTCGCGTTGGAGGTACATGCTCATCCCCGCCGCATCTGCTTCGGGGTGAAACTGTGTGCCGATCATGTTGTCGTTGAAGCGGACCGCCATGATCGCTCTTTCGAGGGGGATGTGGGGGCGTTGTTTTTCAATGGCCAGGACCAGTCCGCCCATATCGGCGATGCGCTGGTAATCCGGCTGGATGACCTGGTAGCTGCGGCTGTCGACGGCATAGAAGGGATCGCGCAGTCCGGCGAAAACGGGTTCTTCGGCGGCGCCTTCCAGCATGTGTACCGGGAAAACGCCGAAGGCGGTGGATTTGCGGTTGGTGACGTTGGCGATGGAATAGTGCCGGCAGGCGAGTTGGAAGGAGTGGCAGATGAAAAGGACCTGTTTGGGATCGGCATTGGCAGGGTCGGCATTGAAGGATTCGATGTTTTGGAGCCAGTTCCAATAGACTTTTTCCCATTCGCTGCCTTCGCTGTCGAGGGGGCTGCCGGGGCCGCCGCTGGAGATATATATCTGGTAAGACAGATCGGGGGTTTCGTGCTTCAGGCGGACTTCGAATTCGTCGAAGTGGAGGTCGAGTGAGTGCGTACGACCATACGCTGTCAGTATTTCGCGGATACAGCGCATGCCCTGGTTGGCTTGTCCTTCGTAGAGATCGAGGATCGCCACCCTTATTTTGGCTTGGTTTTCCATACGGCAAAGGTACGATTTTCTGCGGCCCTGCGGGCCGTGGGTCAAGGGCTAATTATTGGCCTCCGGCCGGCCTGTGGCCGTCCCTGTCCTAGGAATTCCACTCAATAATCTGATAGAAGTCATCTTTGAAGCTGTCCCCGATGGGGATGATCTTCTTGCCGATATAGATCTCGTTTCGGGCGATGGTATCGATGTGTGTCAGTGAGATGATGAAACTGCGGTGAACGCGGATAAACTCTTCCGGCGGCAACTTGTAGGAAAACGACTTGAGATTGTTCAGGGTGAGGATGGGTTCCGCCCGGCCGCGGACATAGATCTGGGTATAGTCCTTCATTCCTTCGCAGAACAGGATGTCCTCGAATTTTACCTTGATGATCTTGTATTCCGATTTGATGAAGACGAAGCGGTTGTTGCGGTGGTGGATATAGATAGTTGTAGAAAGATAGTCCCTGATCCGGTTGATCGTGGACAGGAATCGTTCGAAGGAGAGTGGGCGGATCAGATAGCTGAAGACGTCCATTTCCGTTTCCTTTTCTTCCTGTTCCTGTTTGTCGGCGATGCAGATGACGATCGGATAGTAGCCAGATTCTTTTAACCGGAGCATGACCCGGTTGTCGAGCAGCCGGATATCCCAGAAGATGATGTCTGCGCGGTGTTGGGTGACCAGCGGGTAGAGATCGGCTGCCGATCCGCATTTGCCGGAGAAGGAAAGCTTTGGGGTTTTGGCGATATAGTCCTTGAGGAGGGCGCTCTGCTTGTTGTTGTCCTCCACCACGATGCAGTTGAACACCCCCATCAGCGGGAATCCTTTCATCTGCTGGTGGAGATCAAGCATATTAGTCAAATTTCTTTCCTTTTGTATACCAGATGGAGCCGTAGTTTATAACAAAAGTGACGTTGGCGTAGTTCTCGCGGATCAGCTGGTTCTGGGTGGTGCCTTTTATTCCGTACTGGAAGACGATGGAATAGGCGAGGGGCGATTTCAGGGAGTTTACCCCGAAGCCCACGGTGACGCCCATGTCCCGGATCTGCTTGCCGTTGATCTGCAGATAGGAGTTGCTGTAATAAAGGCCGGTCTGAAAATAACCAAGCTCTACTTTGTTGTTATAGTAGTTCCGCTTTTTGGAGATCTCGAAGCCGAGGGAGCCGCGTTCGCTGCTGATGATCTGGTAATCCTGGCCCGGATAGGCATTTTTGCGTTGTACGCCGTTCCAATCCTGGTAGCGATAGTCTGCGAGCCAGGTATATTTATCGTTATGGGTGATCGAGATGCCGGCGCCGTAGCTGTTGGGCAGGGTCAGATAGGTCTCGATCAACTGTTCATTCTGGATGGGGCCAAGAAGGGAGTCCGAGCCTGTGCCCTGTACCTGTTTATTATAGGAGGCCAGCAGATCGGCTTTCTGGGAATAGACACCGCCGAGGACATAGGACCAGTGCTTGCCGAGATTGCCATAGACCTGCATTCCATAGGTCATGTAGAGATTCTGCAGATTGACGTCGTTTGTCGTGGAAGTCTGGGATGTTCCGGTTCCCAGGTCCTGGATGATATCTTTCTGGTTCAGCTGGCCAAAGATATAGCCGGCATCCACCCCGATGGAAATGTGGTGGAAGAACTCATAAGAGTTGGCCCAGTAGGCTTTGTTGACGCTGCCATGTCCCTGGTAGTAGTGGTTGGCTGCTTCGTTATTACTACCCTGGATAAAATAGGGTACGTTGAATTCGTAGTTCTGGGTGCTGAAGGGCACCAGGCCGATGCTGGTCCCCCAGTTTTTTGCCGCTTTGATCCCCATGGCAAGCCGGCGGAAGGTGATATCACCGGATTGGGTGCTGGCGGGTGTGACGGGACTGCCGGAATATTGGATAAAAGAACCGCGGAGACTGGTCTCCATGGTGAAATACTGGTTGGCCAGTCCGGAGAAGGCAGCGGGGTTATTGTTGATGAGGAAGCGGTTGCTCCGGTAGGCGATACCTGTGTTTCCGAGGCCGGTGGTACGATTGTAAAAGCCGTCCTCCACATCCCCGATACCCATCTGGGAGTATGGCTGGAAGTTGTTTTGCGCCATCACGCATAAAGATGTTACCGTGAGCAGCGAAAACAGGATCGATATTTTTATCCGATTAGGTATCATTTATTTATTGATGGGGATATAACGAAATATAGTAAACGTTCAGCATGATCCTTTGGGACACGGGATAGGACTGGTCGGCGACGATCAGCCGGTTGAAGGAGGATACGTTGGCCGGTGCGGGTACACTGAGGATCACCCCGGTTTGGGTGGCGGTGGGTCCCTGGTCCAGGAGCAGCGCCTTGATAAAGGCGGTGACGTCATAGGTGTAGAGTGTGTTCTGGGGGTGGAAATAGTCGATCGTCAGATTGCCTGTCTGGCTTCCTGCAACGCCGGTGGCGGGAATGGGCTGGAGGAGCAGGTTGTTCTGGTCCGTGGAAAAGATGCCTACCTGTTGGGGCATCCGCCAGGTGGTGGTATAGCTGCCCGGCACGGGTCTCACGGTCAGGGTAGCCCGTAGCAGGCCGATATAGTCCGGCCGCAGCGCGATCGAACTGATATTCGGGAAGGTGAGTTTGACGCTTAGGCCGCCGATGTTCTGTACGTACCCCACGTTGCCGACTTTGGAGGACACGGTCGCGGGAGGCGACTGCGGGTTACTGGTCGGGAACTGAAGATTGTCGATCGGTTTTCCAGCAAAGGAGGGGTGTCCTGAGAAGTCGGGCTTGCCGCCGTAATGCCTTGCTATCTGGTTGAATTGAAAACCCTTATCTGTTATATTGAAATCGATGAATTTCCCTTCGCTGCTGACGCCATTTTCCCGGTAGTAGATGCGCATAATGGCGCTGTCCATGAATCCGTAGATGAGGTTGGACGGGCTTGTTTCAGGTGTTGATAGGCACAGACCGGGAAACCAGCGTTGCCATTTGGTGGTGTTGATGAGGGTGTCGGATTTGTTGTAGACCATGTTGTACAACTGTTGGCCGAGGGCATAGTCCATGGGGATGCGGACGGTGTCACCGGTGCCCTGACTGGTGTTGGAAATGCCATTGGTTCCCGGCCGGTTGGGGAAGATGCGGACACTGGTATTGCCGAGCTCGGGGCCGAGGGGCAGGCTATTGTCGCTGAACCAGCCGTTCTGTCCATTGGCAAAGTCAAAGATGGTATCTATCTGGTTGACGGCGTACTTCTGGAAGGCGGTGGTATCCCCATAATAAGGATTGCCGGTCTTCGCGAACAGGACGAGGCCGATGGAGTCGTAGTTGTCTGCCCTCGGGTCGAGTGTGGGCAGGGTCGCCGGGGGGAGGAGGCGCCAGTAGGCCCGGCTGCTTACTCTGCCGAGAAAATCATCATTATAGGTGCCCGACATGAGAAAGCCGGTGGAAGAGGTGGCAACGGAGTCCTCGTCTATTGTGGAGACCACCACGGTAGAGCTGTCTACAAGAACAATATTGGCGCCGGTGCCTTCGTCGGTATAGGTGCTGCCGAAGAGAAGGTCAGGCTGTTTTTGGCAGCCGATTAGAAAGAGCGAGGCCAAGAAGGAAGAGGACAAAAGAAAAAGCAGGTCTTTTCTCAAATATTTATGTATAGTCATGCTGGTTTTCTTAATCGATCCAAAGGCCAGAATGTTACGGCTTCGGCATTGGAGGCGCAATTTGCGCCTTTTTGGCGAATTTGTGCAATATTAGGGGCGTCAGTTGTTACTATTTTGTTAGTATGTATCAAAGATATCAAAAAAACGACCAACCGCCCTTTTTTATCTACCAATGGAAAACGTTCCACGCTCTGTCCGGGTCTTGAAATGGGCCTGTCGATCCTTTGTTAATTGTTCTCTTTCAGAACGATAGAAGATGGCCGGCGTTAACAAAACGGCCGGTTGGGAAAAGCCGCGTGGAATTGCGCTTTGTATAGAAAAATCCGGGGTTCATCTATTAAATCTTTGTGAAAATACATTTTAACGAATTTCCTATGTCCACAAAGAATACTTTAGCGCAAAATATCAAAAAAATTATGAAGCGGATCAACATTACTTTGTTCGCGTTAATGTTACTAGGTATCCTGTTTTCCTGCACCAAAGCTAGCATCAACTATACACAAAACGGCAACTGGGTTGGCCGTGCCACCTTCCCCGGACAGGTTAGTGGTTTCGGGGTTGCCTTCACCATCGGTGAAGCTGCCTATGTAGGCACAGGTATCAATCCGCAATTTCCCAACCAGCGTCTCAACACTTTCTTTAAATACACTCCCACTACGATCCCCGATCCCCTGCCTTCGCCTACCTATTATGATAGTACGCTTGGTACGTGGTCCAAATCGGCAACTTTCCCCGGCGCTCCCCGCAGTAATGCAGTTGCGTTCACTGTAGGCGGTATCGGCTATGTCGGTACGGGTGTCGGCAACGACGGTTATACGGTGCTTGCGGACTTCTGGGCCTACAACCAGGCTTCGAACAGCTGGTATGCGATCGATTCGCTCCATGACCAGGGCGGTGTCGCCCAGCCCCGCCTCGATGCGGCTGCATGGGGTTTTGACACCGTCGGTTATGTACTTACCGGTACCGACAACCTGAACTTTTTCGTCGACGTCTGGAAATACAGCCCCGCCACCAACAAATGGACTCCGAAGCCCTACCTGCCTGGTAACCCCCGCAGCGGTGCTACTACCTGGGTTTACAATGGCAAAGGTTATATCTTCGGCGGCTTTACGACCAGCGGTCAGCATGAGGTCAACAACTACGCCTATGATTTCTGGGTATTCGATCCGCAGAAGGCAGAGACCGATACGCAGCATATCTGGAGCCAACTTCGGGATATCTCCAATACCAACAGCGGCACTTATGACGATGGATATACCAACATCGTCCGGAAATACGGCGTAGGCTTTACCATTGCCAAGACGGCAACCGGCGACAAGGGATATATTACGCTTGGCCAGAACGGAACGTCCATCACCTATACCTGGGAGTATGATTTCGCCACCGATCTGTGGACGGAAAAAACGCCTTATGAAGGTGCACCCCGCAGCGGTGCTGTCGGCTTTACCCTGCAGAATCGCGGCTTTGTCGGTACGGGGGTCAGTCAGGGCAATTCGGGAGCCTTCCAGGATCTGCGTGAATTCTTCCCCAATCAGATCTATAACCAGTTTGATTAATGGCTTTTCTGCGCAAATGGGGTCTTTCGATTCTGATGCTGCTGGTCATCATCGGGACTTTTTCCTACGGGTTCTACAAGCGTAAGAAATGGAACAACGATCACGTACTGCTGGAGTTGAAGGCGATACCGGTGAAGAACGGCTGGGGTTATGATATCCTGCAGAACGGTCATCCCTGGTGTCATCAGGACTATATTCCCGCGGTTAGTGGTTACCGGGTCTTTCGGACGAAGGAGGATGCGCTGGCGGCAGGCAAGATCGTGTATGACAAGGCGATAGCCGGGAAGCTGCCGGACATAACGGAAGCGGAAATGCGGAGTAAGGGCATTTATATCCCGCCGGTGGACTCCACCGCCAAACCGCCCGCCGACCAGATAGTCGGGGTTAAAAAAGATTCTACGAAACTGAAGTAATCATTTTTTTGATATCTGCAAAGGAAACCCCGCGCCACTGCGCGGGGTTTTTTATCTTTAGGTTATGAGAATCCTATTTACAATTCTGATTGCGCTTTGCGGCGGCGGGTTGCTGGCGCAGACGCCTACGGTGTCGAAATTCGATCCACACAAAGCATTCGATCCACTTTTTTATCCTTCGGGGGGTACGGTTTACCGCAGTGCCGGCGGTGCGCCGGGTGATAAATACTGGACCAACCGTGCCGACTATGCGATCCACACGACGCTGGATACCACCCAGCATTCGCTTAGCGGCGGGGTGACGGTGACCTACACGAATAACAGTCCCGATGCGTTGCCATGCCTCTGGCTGCAACTGGACCAGAATATCTACCGGGCCGATTCGCGTGGCGAGGCCACCAATCCGGTGACGGGCGGCCGGTGGTCGAACAAGAAATTTACAGACGGAGATGTCATCAAGTCGGTCATGCTGTTGATCGATGGGAAGGAAGTGAAGGCGGACTATGTGGTTTCGGATACCCGGATGCAGATCCGGTTACCGCAGGCCCTGAGGGGGGGAGGCGGCGTCCTCCGGTTTCGGATCGACTATTCCTTTTCGATCCCCGAATATGGTACGGATCGGATGGGGAGGCAGTTGATGTCGGGTGGCTGGATCTATGAGATCGCCCAATGGTATCCCCGGATGGAGGTGTATGACGACGTCAGCGGGTGGAATGTGTTGCCGTATCTCGGCCAGGGCGAGTTCTATCTTGACTATGGCAATATCGACTATACGGTGACGGCGCCGGCCAATATGGTGGTGGCGGGTTCGGGGGAACTGCTGAACCCGGCAGAGGTGCTGACTGCGACGCAACAAAGCCGGCTGGCCAAGGCGAAGACCAGTGATAAGACGGTGGTGATCCGGTCGGCAGCGGATGTGAATGATCCGAAGGCAAGGTTGCCGAAGGCGATGCTGACCTGGCATTTTCGTTGTAACCGGACCCGTGACGTGGCCTGGGCGGCTTCGCGGGGTTTTATCTGGGACGCTGCCCGGATCAATCTTCCGGAAGGAAGGAAGGCGCTGGCGCAGTCCATCTACCCGGCGGAGAGCAATGAGGCGGCTTCCTGGCAGCGGAGCACGGAATTTGTAAAAGGCTGTATCGAACTCTATTCCCAAGAATGGTTCCCCTTTACCTATCCCGTGGCTACCAATGTGGCCGGTCTGGTGGCCGGAATGGAATATCCGGGTATCGTCTTCTGCAGTAGCGGCGAACGGGGCGGTGGATTGTGGGAAGTGACCAACCATGAGTTTGGTCATAACTGGTTCCCGATGATCGTCGGGTCCAACGAACGCAAGTATGCGTGGATGGACGAAGGATTCAACACCTTTATCAATGGCGTCGATACCAAGGTCTTCAACCGGGGCGAGTTTGCGCATAAGTCGGACGCGCAACGGGCGGCACCCTTTATGTTCGGGGATAAAAGTGAAGCGCTGCTTACCGTTCCCGATGTGATCCAGGCGCAAAACCTGGGTTCGGCGGCCTATTCCAAGCCTGCCATGGCGCTGGACCTGCTGCGAAAATATGTTTTGGGTGAGAAGCGCTTCGACTATGCTTTCCGTGCTTATATCCGGCGTTGGGCGTTCAAGCATCCAACGCCGTGGGATTTCTTCCGCTGCATGGAGAATATGGGTGGTGAGGATCTGGGCTGGTTCTGGCGGGGATGGATGCTGCATAACTGGCGGCTGGACCAGGGCGTGAAAGGCGTCAAATATGTGGAGAGTAGTCCGGAAAAGGGTGCCGTGATCACGATCGAGAACCTGGAAGAAATGGCTATGCCGGTGGTGATGGTCGTCGAGCAGGAGAACGGCAAGACGGATACGCTTACCCTGCCGGTGGAGATCTGGCAGCATGGCCCCACGAAGGATGTTGCTTATCCTTCGACCTCGAAGATAAAACGGATCGTTATCGATCCGGCGCATGATTTCCCGGACTTCAATCCTGCCAACAATACCTGGACCGGCGCGGCCGCCGAAAAACCTGTTCCTGCGGGGGTATCGGCTACTACGGTGATCGACAAATTCCTGAGCGCCATTGGTGGCCGGGAGAAGATTGCGGCGATAAAGGACCTGGAGATCGTAGCCACGGCGAACGTTCAGGGGCAGGCCGTGATCGAGACCATGAGGTTCATCACGCCCGATGCTGCGACGCTGGACATCGAGTTGCCCGATATGAAGATGCATGCCGTGCATCTGTCCATCAGCAAGGACAGCGTTACCCTGTCACAGGGGGGGCAGAGTCCTGCGCTCGATGAGAAAACGAAGACAGAGATGCGGGAGAATACCGCTCCTTTCCCTGAGGTGAACTTCTTAAAAGAAGGATATAAGACCGAGCTGACGAGTATAAAGAATCTGGATGGAACGGATGCTTATGAGTTGAAGGTGACCGGGCCGACGGGGAAGGTGAGTCTCTATTACTATTCGGTGGAAAGCGGACTGCGCATCCGGGCGGTAAAACGTACGGGGCAGGGTGAGACGACGACCGATTTCGGTGATTACCGGGAGGTCAGCGGCATCAAATTCCCCTGGCATATCGATGACAACCAGGGTCAGGTGGATCTGGATATGACGGTGAAGACGATAAAAGTTAATTCAGGGTTGACGGCGGCGGATATGAAGTAGGGGCCGCCTGTGGACGGCCCAACGATCAGGTTCCGTGAAGAAACTGATTTTGGATATAATCGACAACGGGCACCAGTTGCTGACCCGAATCCTGGTAGATCTTTAGCTGCCGGTCGGCGCCGGTGCCCGTTTGTAATATCTTCTCCGCGAAATGGGTATCTTCCCGGCTGCCGAGGTGGTCGACGACGTCGTCGACAAAATTCAGCAGTTCGTAAATGAGTGCGCGGGTGTTGACCTCTTCTTCCTTGCCGAAGTCGATGAGATGGCCGTCGATGCCATACCGGCTTGCCCGCCATTTGTTCTCGTTGATCAGGGCGCGGGAATACTGGATATAGTTCATATTCTGCAAACGCAGCTTATAGATCTTTACGCAGATGGCCTGGAAGAGGGCGGTGATGCACATCGTTTCGTCGATGGTCATCGGCACGTCGCAGATGCGGAACTCGACTGTGTTGAAGAAGGGATGTACGCGGAGGTCCCACCAGATCTTTTTGGCATTGTCGATACAATTGGTTTTCACCAGCAGCTTTACAAAATTGTCATAGGCTTCGATGCTTTCGAAGTATTCGGGGATGCCCGTGCGCGGGAATTTATCGAATACCTTTGTCCGGTAGGATTTGTATCCGGTCAGTCTCCCTTCCCAGAAGGGGGAGTTGGTGCTGAGTGCATACACGTGCGGCAGGAAGTAGCGGGTGGAGTTGGCGATATGGTTGGCCATTTCCCGGCTTTCCATGCCGACGTGGACGTGGAGGCCGAAGATCAGGTTGCTGCGGGCGGCTTCCTGGAGTTCGTTCACGATCTCGCTATACCGGGCATGTTCGGTGATCAGCTGGCTTTCCCAGTGACTGAAGGGATGGGTGCCCGAGGCGCCTATCTGCAGTCCCAGGTCGCCGGCAATTCTGGCGATGGTGCTACGAAGGGTAGATACGTCTTTTCGCGCCTCGTGGATATCCTGGCAGATATCGGTGCCCACTTCCACGACGGCCTGGTGCATCTCCGCTTTTACCTTGTCGCGGATGACCTTCTGGCCTTCGGTTACGATCTTTTGTTCATGACTTCTGAGCTCTTTTGTCGTTGGGTCGAGGACCATGTATTCTTCTTCGATGCCCAGAGTGAAATTGCGGTAATTGATGTCAGCCATTCGTGCAATTTATAAGGTGAGGTTACGGTGTCCGATGCTATATTGAAGATATTTGCCCCAGGTGAGGTTGTCGGTATCGTTCTGGTGGTTGAGCGCCCGTTCGATGGCGTACTCGGCGGAGGTGTCCACTACCCAGTTGAAATTGTCCTCGCCTACGCTGGACTTTTCCGCGTCGGGGGCGGGGTTGCAGAAATCGATGGCATAGGGGATGCCATCGCGGACCGCCAGTTCCACCGTGTTGAAATCGTAGCCCAGCCAGGCGTTGATGCGAAGGACGATCTCTTCCATTTCCTGCAGCCGTTCGGCGGAGGGGCTGAAATCCGCGCTGTACCGGAGGTGGTGCGGGTTGCGCGGCTCATAGGGCATGATCCTGACATATTTTCCGCCGATGCAATAGCAGCGGTAGTATTCGGTGAAGACGATCTCTTCTTGTAGCAGCATCACCAATTGGCCGGTTTCGGCGTGTTTCTGATAAAACTCTTCGGCGCTGTGAAGTTTATAGACGTTTTTCCATCCGCCGCCCGCAAATGGTTTCATATAGGCGGGGAAGCCGATATAGTCGAAGATGCCGGGCCAGTCGAGCGGGAAGGCGAGGTTGGAGAAGGATTGATCGGTAGTGTCGGACGGCAGTTCGCGGGACGGGATGATAACGGTCTTGGGTACCGGAACGCCGGTGCGGGTGGCGAGGCAGTTGTTAAAAAATTTTTCGTCGGCGCTCCACCAGAAAGGATTGTTGATCACGGCGGTTCCGCAGAGTGCTGCATTCTTCAGGTAGGCGCGGTAAAAGGGAACGTCCTGGGAGATGCGATCGAGGATGACGGCATAACCGCTGCTCTCGCCCTGGACCACCTTATCGATCCGCACGGGCTCGGCGGTGATGCCGGCGATATTCTTTCTGTTGACGGCTTCGATAAACGCCATCGGAAAGCTTCTCTCTCGTCCGTAGAGGATACCTATTTTTTTGTTGACGCTCATAACCTATACAATTTTTTGGAGGTAAAGGGGGAACATTTCTTTCCATACGGGCCAGTCGTGGTCGCGTCCGCTGCGCATGTCCAGCCAGTGGGGGATGGATTTGGCCGCGAGCAGGCGGCTTATCCATTCGTTCTGTCCACGGCAGATGTCGTGTTCTGCGGTGCCCAGCACGATGCCCATCTGCCAGAGAGCGGGATCGTTTGCGCCGGCGATAAAATCTACGGGATTATTGAAATAGACGTTGTCGTCGTAGTAGCCGTCCGTGAACGAGCGGATGTCGAAGACCCCGCTCATCGAAAAGCAGTAGCCAACGTGGCCCGGATGGCGGAAGGCGAAATTGGCCGAATGATAGCCGCCGAAGCTGCAGCCGGCTACGGCTACGCGGCTATGGCCGGTGTCATGCAGGGCGCGGGGCAGGACCTCTTCGAGGATCAGCCGGTCGTAGACCGAATGCCGCCAGGCTCTTTCCGCGGGGGATGCCGATTTGTTATACCAGCTTTCGCTGTCGAAGCTATCGGGGCAGTAGATCTTTATTTTTCCGTTTTCCAGGAAGCAGCGGGCGGTCTCGATCAGTCCCTGGTCTTTGTTTTGGTAATACGTTCCGCGGGAGGTCGGGAACAGGATGACGGGATAGCCGCCCTTTCCAAACACGAGCATTTCGAAGTCCCGGCCGGCTGCCGGGGAATGCCATTTATGATATTCTTCGTCTAAATCCATTTATGTTTAAATATACTATTTTTGACGCTATGTCGATAGAAAAGAGCACGAATATCAGAAGGGAGACTATGGCGTTGGCGTCGGTTTCCCTGGGCCGTACGGTGACGGTGGATTTTTACCTGCCGGTCAGCCTGCAGGATATGCGGAGTGCGAGTCTGTTGCTGATCAATGACGGGCAGGACCTGGCCCGGTTGGGGCTGTCCGGGATCCTGGATGACTTGTATAACCGCGATCAGCTTGCGCCCCTGCTCTGCGTGGGGATCCATGCGGGTGAGGAGCGGAATATGGAGTATGGGACGGCGGGTCAGCCGGATTACCAGGGCTGGGGTGCGAAGGCGGGCGGCTATACCCGGTTTATCTTTGATGAATTGGTTCCTGCCGTGAGGCGGAAATATCGTGCACCCGATTTCCGGGAGAAGGCATTTGCGGGGTTCTCCCTGGGTGCTCTCAGTGCGATGGATATCGTCTGGAATCATCCGCAGGAGTTTTCCAAAGCCGGCCTTTTCTCAGGCAGTTTCTGGTGGCGGACGAAGGATAAGAACGACCCTGCTTATAATGAGCATACCGACAGGATCATGCAGGCGGAGGTTCGGGGGGGCGGCTACTATCCGTGGTTGAAATTCTTTTTCGAATGCGGAACGGAGGATGAGCAGGAGGATCGCAACGGGAATGGGGTCATCGATTCCATCGACGATACGCAGGAGCTGATGCGGGAGCTGGCGGTAAAGGGATATGATGCGGCGCGGGATATCCGCTATCTGGAGATCGCCGGCGGCCATCATGATGTGGCAACCTGGGCGAGGGCGATGCCGGAGTTCTTACTATGGGCGTTTGGTAAATAGATGATTTTAAAAAAAGAACCCGGCTTTTGGCCGGGTTCTTTTTTTATTAGTTGAACAGGTAACGAACGCCGAACTGCATCTGCCAGCGGGAAGAGATCGCGGTGCTGGGAGAGAAGCTGTTGACGAGCGGTACGAGGTTCTTGGCATCGGAGTAAGGGAAGGAGAACAGTGGGGTCTTGCCGTCTGCGCCCATCCCTTCGAAACGCAGGAAGTTGTTGATGTTGGTCGTACGGACCACACCCCAGTTCCGGTTCAGCAGGTTGCCGACGTTCTGGATGTCGACGCTGAAACGCAGGGTGTGTTTGTCCTTGCTGCCGCCATTCTTCGTAAAGAAGTAAACGTCTTCCGTCACGTTGAGGTCGAGGTGCTTATAGTAGGGCAGTGTAACGGAGTTGGACTCTGCGTAGTGACCCTGGTGCTTGTACAGATAGTGGTCCTGCTGGATGAAGTTGCTCAACTGCGTCCAGATCTGGGCAGCGGTGCGGGGATCGGCAGCGGTACCGCTTGTGGAACCGGTGTGGCTGGTCTTGTTGTAGGAGCCGGCATCGATCAGGCTGATGTCGGAGGCGCTCTTCGGGATATAGATCAGGTCGTTGCCTGTGTTGCCATCGCCGTTGAGGTCACCGTTGTAAACAAAGGAGGTGGCGCCGAAGCTTTGTACTTCGTATACGGCGCCGATGGAGGTGGCGAAATGTCCGCCGTATTCTTTGCGCCAGTTGATGTAGGCAATGACCCTGTTGGGGCTGTACCAGCTCGGACGGCCCAGCGTTGCGGCGTTGGGGTTCGTATTGGAAACGGCGCGGGTGGACCAGAGTGTGCTGGCGGTGCTGCCGTTCTCCATGGTGGACTTCACATCCTGGTGGGTGTAGGAAGCGCCTACCTGGAAGTTGCGGATCGTTCTGCTGATGCGGGCGGTGGCGGCGTAGGACCAACCCTTGTTGGCATTGCCCAGCCAGATCACATTACCCAGGTTGGGGTTTTGCAGGGTGGCAGGAGCCGGCGTTCCGCTGTAATAGGTGTTGCTGGCGTTGTAGCCGCTGGTAGCCGTCGGGTCGCTGTTGTAGCGGGTGCGGGTATCCCCGCCGTTGTTGATGGCGAAAGCGCTCTTTTCCGTATTCAGGTTCTGGTTCGCCATATAGGTGGCGTTGATGTCCTTCGAGTAGGTGAACTCACCGGTGACGACCCAGTCATCAGGCAGCTTCTTGTCCAGGCCGACGCTTGTGCGCAGCTTGGTGGGATATTTGAAGTTCTTCGAGATAACGTTGACCGAGTAGCTGGTCGGTGTGGCGGTCTGGCTCTGGCCTTGCAGGGCGTTGTTCAAACCGGCTTGTGCGCTGGGGAAGAAGGGCTGGTTCTTGTTGTTGAAGGAACCGAGGAGCACGCCGTTGTTGGCGGCCTGGTTCTCGATCCATACGAAGGGCGGAGCGCCTTCGAAGATACCGGCACCGCCGCGCAGTTGCCAGGAACGATCGCCGTTGATATCCCAGTTGAAACCAACACGGGGAGATACCACCAGGAAGCCCGAGGGCGCATTGCCTACGTCATAACGAGCGCTATTCTTAAAGGTAAGGGCATCGAAGTTGGGGTTATCCGTGAACTTGTTCTGGTAGCTGGTGTAGTCGAACCGGATACCATAGACCAGGGTGAAGGTGTTGGTGACCCGGTATTTATCCTGTGCGAAAACGCTCAGGTTGGTGGCACCGGCATAGGCAAAGGGGAAGGCGCCGCCCTTCAGCGTGGAATAGGACTGGGAGTAGGTTTGTGCAGTACCGCCGCTGAGGAACTGGTCGAGGCTGGCGAACTGGTAAACACCCTGGTAACCGGGGGCGAAGGCATTCGAGTATTTCTTATAGCTGTTCTGAGTACCGAAGGTGATCTCATGTGCTCCTTTGTAGAGGGTGAAGATATCCGTCAGGTTGTAGGAGTCCATGTTCAGCACGTTGTTGTACGTGAACGGCTCGTAACCGAATGAGGTGTAGACGTTGCCTGCACTGAGGATATCGACAAAGGGCATGGTGGAAACGGGGGAATGTGGGGTGCGGAAGTCCCGTTCGCGGGTGTAGCCAACCTGCAGTTTGTTGGAGGCGGCATTGCCGAAGCGGGTGTTCAGCTCGGCGATCCAGATACCCAGGTTGTTGTTGATTCGATAGCCCGCAGAGTAGAAGGGCATTGCGAAGGTACCGGGACTCTGACCGCCAACGAGACCACCGGCGCCGATTGCCCGGCTGGTGCTGGGCTGCTGATCCTGGTAGGATTTCAGGTAGTTATATTTCAGTGTCAGCGTGTTGGCGTTGTCGATGTTGTAGTCGATGCGGGCGTTGACTTTGTAGCTATTGGTCTGGAAGGAATAGCCCTGGAAGGGACCCGGATCGTAGTTGTAGTTCGTTTTGAGGAAGCTGGCGAGTGCGCGAAGGGTATCGGCGTTGGCCTGGGAAACCGAGCTGCCGGATGGCGGATGGCTTGCATCGGAAGCGATCACGCTGGTAGCGGGAGCGGTTTGGATGCTGCGTTCGGCATTTACAAAGAAGAACAGCTTGTTCCTGATGATCGCACCACCGAAGCTGGCGCCTTGCACTTTCAGGCTGAGGGGTGTTTTGAGGACCACGTTGTCATCTGCCTTGTAGCCGATGTTATTCTGATTTTTGAAATAGTCATAGATAGACCCTCTGAATTGGTTGGTACCGCCGCGGGTAACGGTGTTGACACCGGCGCCGGTGAACCCACCCTGACGGACGTCATAGGGGGAGACGTTGACCTGAACCTGGTCGATGGCATCCAGTGCAATTGGTTGGGCGCTGGCCTGGCCGCCGAGAGTTCCCGAAAGACCGAAGGAGTTGTTGAAGTCGGCACCGTCGACGGTGATGTTGTTCATGCCGGGGTTGGCGCCGGAGAAGCTCTGGCTACCGAAGTTGAGTGTAGCCGTAGGTTCCAGCCGGGTAAAGTCCTGCAATGAACGGGCAACTGTCGGCAACTGTTCCAGCTGAGAGCGGTTGACGATCTCCTGGCTACCGGTATGACTGTTATTGAAGATCTTATTCTGACGTCCTGCTGATACCAGGACACCAGCCAGTTCTTTGGATTCGGGGGTCATTTTGGTATCCGAGGTGAAGTCCTGACCGATGGAGAGAGAGATGTTTTCCTGTGTTTCAGTTTTGAAGCCGACATAGCTCACGGTGAGGGTGTACGGGCCGCCTACACGCAAGCCGGCCAGGTTGAAGCGGCCATCTTTCCGGGTGGTGGTGACGTATTTTGTTCCCGTCGGCACGTGCAGGGCCGTTATAGTCGCTCCGCCGAGGGGGGAGGTTCCGTCGGAAACGCTACCCAAGATCTGGGAAGTCGTCTCCTGGCCAAATGAATACAAAATGGACAGAAGGGTGAATGCTGATAATAGCAGTCGTTTTATCATATAAAGTGGTTTTTGCGGGTGCAAAGGAATACAGAATTTATATGACTGTACTCATAAGCAGATTATGAAATCATTAACAGATAGCAGGCAGATGCAAATTTTTCGCAGGATGGAGGACGGAGAGTGGACTTGTTAAAGAAACGCAAACATAGAAAAAGGCTGCTCGATCATGGTTAATTAATATTGACAATTTATGAACAAAAATGGACCTTTAGGGCCGCTAATGGTTTTTGGGTATCCGAGCGCAGCGAAGGATAGGAACGAGGAGGACCGTGGCGAAGCAGGTCCGACGAAGTTCGGAGCGCAGCCGAGGCGGGAGGACCGTGGCGAAGCGGGTCCGACGAAGTTCGGAGCGCAGCCGAGGCGGGCAACTGGGGGTGGGAGTTGGCCGTTTATAACTTTCCCGGGTATTTATTGTTATTTTTGTAATTAAACAAGGATTTTGATGCTATCTAGTATTGAGAGCGCCATTGAAGCCATAAAACAAGGAAAGCTGGTTATCGTTGTGGATGATGAAGATCGTGAGAACGAAGGGGATTTCGTCACTGCCGCGCGCAATGTGACGCCCGAGATCATCAATTTTATGAGCAAGGAGGGCCGTGGATTGATCTGCGCTCCGCTGGTGGAGGATCGGTGTGATGAGTTGGGTCTGGAGTTGATGGTCAATAAAAATACGGCGCTTCATGAGACGCCTTTTACGGTGAGCGTGGATCTGCTGGGTCATGGCTGTACCACGGGTATTTCGGCCAGCGACCGCGCCAAGACGGTGCAGGCCCTGATCAACCGTGCCACTCAGCCTGACGATCTTGGCCGTCCAGGGCATATCTTTCCCCTGAGGGCAAAGCGTGGAGGGGTATTACGGCGGGCTGGTCATACGGAAGCCACGATCGATCTGGCGCGACTGGCTGGTTTTGAACCGGCGGGGGTGCTGGTGGAGATCATGAATGAGGACGGGTCGATGGCGAGGCTGCCAGAGCTGCTGAAGATAGCCAAGAAATTCAACCTCCCCGTTGTTTCGATAAAGGACCTGATCGAATACCGGTTGAAGACCGACTCCCTGATCGAAGAGGTTGTGAGGGTCGAGATGCCTACCAAGTATGGAGATTTCAAACTGATCGCGTTTCGCGAGAAGAACACCAATAACGAACACCTGGCGCTTATAAAGGGCAGCTGGACGTCGGGCGAACCGGTGCTGGTCCGGGTGCATTCCTCCTGTTTTACCGGGGACATCCTGGGATCGTTTCGCTGTGACTGTGGCGAACAGCTTCACGAGGCGATGCGGCTGGTGGAAAAAGAAGGGCAGGGTGTTATCCTTTATATGAATCAGGAAGGACGGGGTATCGGCCTACTGAATAAGCTCAGGGCCTATAAGCTGCAGGAAGAGGGAATGGATACGGTGGAGGCCAATCTTCATCTCGGTTTCCCGATGGACAAGCGGGATTATGGGGTGGGGGCGCAGATCCTTCGCTACCTGGGGATCTCGAAGCTCCGGCTGCTCAGCAATAATCCGCGGAAGCGGGCTGGTCTGCTGGGTTATGGGCTCGAGATCGTCGAAACGGTGCCGATCGAGATCCATCCGAATCCGCACAATGAAAAATATCTGCAAACAAAGAGAGATAAGCTTGGGCATGAGATACTGAAATAAACAATAAACCCTGCGTCAGCAGGGTTTATTGTTTAGTAGTTACGGGTGGCGGTGGTGGGAGTGGGGGCTGCACCGTTTTCTTCTTTTTCTTCTTTTTAAACAGTTCGTCGAGGCGATCGAATTCGCGGCGGTAGGAGATGCTGGTGCCGCTGCTGTTCTGCGTGTGATTACCGGTGGACAGGTAGTTATATGAATCCCGGTAGAAGAAAGTCAGGGCCACGCGGCCGTCGGCGGTGATCTTGTATTCCGCGTTGATATCGGGCAGGAACTGGAAGGAGGACACTGCAGTTTGTGCCGCCGTCATCCCGAAATCGAGGGCGCTGCCGACGGTGAGCGTCAGCTTTTCGTTCATGAATTGCTTGGCGATGGAAACGTTGAGATTTGTGCGGTTGTAGTTGAGGCCGCTTTCGTCGGGATTGTAATAGATCAGGTAGTTGCCGTTATAAAAATTGGTGTTGAAGTTGACCCGGAGGCTTTTATCCTTGAAGATGCTTTGCAGCCGTTGGGATACCAGTTTTGAGAAGCCGTTGGATACGGCGCCTGAGATGGTGTTGACGACGACATTGCCCACCGCGGAGGATGCGTCGAAGGTGTTGGTGCTGTTGGACAGCGGGACGAAGCTGTTGAGTACGACCAGGCAGGACACCTGTTTGTTGAGTTCGTTGGGGTCGTTTTGAATACGGGCAAGCAGGGTCTGGGCATCCTGATCGTTCCGGAGGGGGCTGCCCGGCGGAAGATCGATCTGGAAGGCGATGTTTGGCGACATCAGTTTCCCGGTGAGGTTGGCCGTCACGATAATATCACCCCGGTAGCGGCGGACATTCTCGTCCTGGATGCCGACGGAGTTATTGAGTCCCAGGTCACTGAACCGGACGTTCTCGGCGCGGAAGGTGGCGGCGATGCCGATGGTCGCGTCGTAGGGATTGCCGTTCCACTGGATATAATTACCCACGCCTTCGCTGAGGATAAAGGGCTTATGGATAAAGGACTGGAAGGTGAAGTTGTAATTCCCGCGATCGATCTCATAGCGGCCGTTCAGGGTAAGGTCGTCCGTCGTTCCTACGCGCATGACGAGGTTGCCATGTCCATTGGTTTTTATGATATCGCCGCTCAGTGGGTCGAGGATCATATAGACATTCGCAAAGTTGTTGGCATACATGTCGAGATTCACGAGCAGGTTGGAGGACTTTCTGTCCGCCAGGCTATGTTTCATCTCCTTCCCATAAACGCGCCATTCGATGAAATCGGCTTCGCCGCTTTCTCTGCTGAAGGAAGGGGGCAGGTAGATGTTCGAGCTGTCGGTGGGTTCCCCTTTGATGTTCATGATCATGTTCTGTTCGGGGCCGGTTAACGTCATTTTTGCCTTGCCGATCACGGTACCATAGAACTGGCTGTTGTCGGTTGCCCGGGTATCCAGCAGGAGAAGCCGGTTGGTGTTGAGTTCGAAGTCAAAGCCCAGATCGTCGAAGGCATGGTGCATCAGCCGGCCGTGGAGCAGATCGGCGGTGTGACCGAGCCGGTCTTTTAGCTGCAGCGTCCCGAAGTCGATCGTATCCTTTTTAAAGCGGATGGTCGCCGTGGGGATCTTATAGGTGCATTGGGTGTAGGCTACTTTCAGGGAAGCGTCCTTTAACTGGACCGTTCCGAGATAGTAGAGATGAGAAGGGGGGCCGGTGATCTGCAAGGTGCCGCTGGCGTTGCCTGTCAGGTTGGTGAAGATACCGCTGAGGTATTTTTCCAGCATGTTCACTTTCATCGTGGCGACGTTCGTCGTGATATCGATGGGGGTGCCGGCGTTGTCGGCGGTATTGATCACGGCCTTTGTATCGAAGTGATAGTCTTTGTTGTCGGAGTGTACGGTGGCGTTGATGGCGCCGGTAGACTTCTGATAGCCCGCGGTGAGGTCGAGCCGGCCGATGGAGTCGTTGTCGAACCGGAACTGCTCGACCTGGCCCTGAAAATTGATGGTATGGTTACCGAAGGGGTTGATGATGTCCGTGCTGCCTGTCAGCAGTCCTTCGAGCCGTTCGGACTTGACAAGATAGGGGGTGAAGTCGCCGATATTGATCCTTTTCAGATCGATATGGATATCGTTCCAGTTGCCTTCGCCGGACGGGTGTGTGGTTATGGCGACGGACTGATCGCCGCTGTGGATATTCATGCCGTCGGCTGAGAGCACGTTGCTGGTAAAGGCCAGTTCTCCATCCTTGTCGATGACCCAGGTCTTGCTGTTGATATCGAAGGTTGATGGGTCAAAGGTGAGTTTTACTCCGGTGGGCAGGGTGCGCACCTGTGCCGAGATATTGGCGGAGTTGAGGGTTTGGTTGGCGCTGGTCTTTACCTGGAGGCTGGACAGGTCGTTGGAACTCCGAAGGTGGATCACGGTACCTGGAAAGTGCAGGCTGTCATTGATCAGCACGTCCCCGATGGTGGTTTCCATGGAGATACTGTCGAGATTACCGGTCCCTTTCAGGACGAGGTTATTAAAGACGACGCTCTTGTAGCCGAAGGAAGGGATATCCGCGTTGAGGTCGAGCAGGTGTTTGTCGCGGGTGTCGATGCGGCCGGCGATGATGGAATTGTTAAAGCCCTTCAGGTCTTTTTCGAACAGGTCGATGTATTCATCCACTTTTTTTGTGGAGATCACGAAAGTGAAGTTCTGATTGGCGAGTTCCGTCTTTGCGGGCTTTATATAGCTGGGATAGTATTTATTGAGAAAGGTCTGAAAGGAGGCGGGCAGGTCTTTTATGGAGAATTCCCCGGCGATGGCGCCGTCGAACTCATTACTTACCAGGACGATCTTTTTGTTGGTTCCCTCTACGCTGGATTCGAGGGTGAGCGAGTCGAAGGAGACCCGGTTGCCGTTCTTGAACAGGGAGGCGTCGTAGATGCTGGCGTGACCGAGGAAGTTGTCGACGTCGTCCCCGGTGAAATTGCATTTGAACTTCCCGTCGAATTCCACTTCCTGGTTCGCGAAGTGCAGCCGGGTGAGATTGGCTTTGGCCACTTCGGCCTCGAAGTCGAATTTTGGCTGCTGCTGGCTGAAATCGACCAGGCCGAGAAGGTGGGCATCGAGGTTCGGGTCGCTTGCGATCAGTTCACCATTGAAACGTTTTTTTGCGACGGCGCCATTCACCTGGATATGCTGGTAGGTATAGCCGTTGAATTCGATGCTGTTGATCATCCCGTCCAACGTAGCGCTGAGGGTGCCGGTCCTGAGGCCCGTGCCGTTTATTTTTCCCTGGAAGGCGATGCGCCCCAGGTTATCATTGTCAAGGAAGGAACCCAGCCGAAAGCTGTCCGTTGTGATCGTCCCGGAATAGATGGAGAGACCGGACGGCGGGAGCTTCATGTCGAGGTTTGTTTCGATGGTGCCCAGGTTTGTTTCGAGGGTACCTTTTGTGACGAAGTCCCTGACGGTCCCGGTAAAGTCGCCCCTGAAGCGCAGCCATTCGACGTGGTCGAGGCGTGGTTGCCGTACCTGTCGCAGGGAGGGGATCAGGGTGGACATGTCTTCGTAGGTGGTGCGAAAGTCGTTTGACTTGAATTCGATAAGGGTCTTTTCGATATCGGGCAGTCCTTTCAGGTGGATATCCCCATTGAGCAGGGTGTTCTTGCCGGCTTCGACGACTACCTTGCGTCCCTGGAGATCGGCAACGGTGCCCTGCAGGTTGCCGGTGATACGAATACGTTTATTCCAGCCTTTCAGCCCGGGTGCGAACCAGGCGATGTCGTCGGTGTCGATCTCGGAGTCGTTGAAGTCCCCTTCCATCCGGATCTTTGTTTCGAAGTCGGACATGTCGTCGAGGGTCTTGAAGCGCATGGCAAAGAAATGCCGGAGGTGGCTCTTATTTGTCTGGAGGTCGAGGCGGGCGAATTCCATGGCTTCGGGGAACCACTTGATGCGTGCATTGAGCTTTTTTACTTCGAGTCCGCTGCGCTCTTTTGTACTGAGCGAGAGTTGTGCGGTGAGGGTATCGCGATTGAGCCGGAAATTGGCGAAACTGGTGTTTATCTCGTAAAAGCGGATATGGTTGCCGTCAAAGTGCTTGTTGATGACGGTATCGCCGATTTTCCTATTCTGAAAGGAGCCGTTGTGGATCGTGATGCGGCCGGCGGTAAGGTCCCATCCGGCCGGATTTAGCCTCAGGTGGAGGGGATCGTTGATGATGGGTATCGTATCTAGCGGCGGGTGAGCACGCCGGCCGGTGTAATTGGAGAGGATAAAGTCGGGCTGGGTGAAATCGAGGGTGCGGATGCGCGCTCGTTTGTCGGTGAGATCGATGGTATCGGCGTCGAGGCTTAGCGATCGCAGGTGCAGGTCCATGTCTTCGCCGCGCCATGCGTCATGCTTGAGAAAATGGACACTTGAAAGCTCCACCTCTTTCAGATCGAGTTGAAGGCCTCTGGCTGTATCCTTTACTTTTTTTAGGGTGGTATCGGTATCGGTGAAATAGTCGACGAGGAACTGATAGTTCCAGACCGAGTCGGTGCGCTGGAGCTTTACGGTGGCGTCTTTGAGACCGATATACTGTAGTTGGGCTTTGTCTTTGAAGAACCACCAGTCGGTGATGTTCACCCTTACCGTGCCGGCGTACAGAAGCGTGTCGCCTTTGTTGTCTTCGACCAGCGTACTTTCGAGCAACATTTTGTTAAAAAGCGAGAAGTCGACGCTTTTGACATGGATGCGGGTGTGAAGGTCATGCGAAAGCCTTGAAGTTACGCGGCCAACAAGCCAGGTTTGAACGGCAGGCAAGTGGATAAGACCCCATAGCGAGAGCATTAATAGTAATAAAACCAGTAATGTATTACGGAGTATTTTCCAAATCTTTCTCAGGGGCTATCCTTTTCTGGTGGCAAAATTAATGCTTAAAGGGGGATGTGTGCAAATTAAGTACCAATTTCCCCCTTTAGAGACTGCGCACCCCGTTAAAAGTTTACGCCCTCAGCCCTTGTGTTTTTCTTGCATGTGTTTGTTGAAAGTCTGTGATTCTCCTTTTGGGATGGACAGGCTTTTCCAGTTCTGATCGAGGATCATCTTGCCGATATAGACGATCTGGCCGACATGGTGTGGATAGTGGGCCAGTTGCCGGTTGATGGCATCGATCGCGATGAGTGGTTCGCGGCGGATCGTGATGGTTTTGAGCAGGTCTTCGTCCGTTAGGGACCGCAGGGTCTCCATCAGGCAGCGCCAGCCTTCTTCCCACATGCGGATGAGCTCTGCTTTTGAACAGGCGGGCGGGCTGAATTCTTCGTCCCGGTTGCGGCCGGGTTTCTCGCCGTCTTCCGTCAGGAAATTGGTCCAGCGGCTGCGCATATTGCCATGCATGTGCTGGATGATGACGGCGATGCTGTTGGAGGAATCGCCTGGAGCAAAGTAGAAGTCTTTTTCTTCGAGCTGGGTGAAGGTCATGTCGCCCAAAACCTTATAGGTGAGGAAGCGTTTGATGACGGATTCGAGATAGACTGTGCCGAGCGTATTCATAGAAAAATATTTTTAGTATCCTGCTGCGGTGTCGTCGCCGCGGCGATCGCCGACGGCTTCGATCCTGTGGTCGGGGTGGATCTGGATGACCTCGGTACGGCCGATGCTACCGCGCCGTTTGATGGTATAGCCCATGGCTTTGAGTTGCTCTTCCACGTCCGTGGGGAAACCCGATTCGATATAGAGCTCATCGGGCAGCCATTGGTGATGGAATTTGGGTTTGTTGACTGCGTCTTCGGGGCTGAGGTGGAAATCCAGGATGTCCACCAGGGTTTGGAAGACGGAGGTGGTTATGGTGGTGCCGCCGGGGGTTCCCACGACGAGGCTGACCTTGCCTTTGTCCAGAACGAGGGTGGGGGTCATGCTGCTGAGCATGCGTTTGCCGGGGGCAATGGCGTTGGCTTCGTTGCCTACGGCGCCGTACATATTGGGGACGCCGGGTTTGACGCTGAAGTCATCCATTTCATTGTTGAGAAAGAATCCGGCGCCGCCGACGACCACTCTGCTGCCGTAACCGCCGTTGAGGGTAGTGGTGATGGCGACGGCGTTGCCCTGGTCGTCCACCGCTTCGAAGTGGGTGGTCTCTTCGGACTTCGGGTTCAGGACGCCGGCGCTGATCTCTTTGCTGTTGCCGGCCTTGTCATCCTGAAAGGCTGTCATTCTATGCCGGAGGTAGGTCTTGCTGGTGAGCGTATCTACGGGTACGGAATAGAAGTCCCGGTCGCCAAGGAATTCGGCGCGATCGGCATAGGCTAAGCGTTCGACCTCGGTCATGAGGTGGACGGCTTTTACGGACTCGAAGCCATAACTGCCGAGGGGCCGGTCTTCCACCATCTTCAACATCTGCTGGAGCACTACGCCGCCGCTGCTGGGCAGGGGCATGGTGACGATGCTGTATTGCTTATAGGGGAACACGGAGGGTGTCCGTTCCTTTGCAGTATAATTTTTCAGATCGGCGGTGGTGATGATGCCTTTGCCGCGTTGCATCTCTTCGAGGATCAGCCGGGCCGTTTCCCCTTCATAGAAGCCTTTTGCTCCCTTGTCGCGGATCAGGCGGAGAGTTTTGGCGAGGTCCTTTTGGATGAGGGTGTCGCCTGCCTTCCAGCCGGCTTCCCTGACAAAAACGGGTGTGACGGTGTTGTATCTTTTGAATGCCGACTGCGTACCGTTGAGGCTGCGGGCTTCCGCTTCGGTGATGGCGAACCCATTCTCCGCGAGATCGATGGCGGGCTGGATCAGGGTGGCGATGGGTAGTTTGGCATATTTCAGTTCGGCGAAGACGCCGGCGATAGCGCCGGGGACACCCGATGCAAGATGGCCGTTCTGGCTGAGGTCGGTGCGGGCGTTGCCTGCCGCATCGAGGTACATGTCACGGGTAGCCGCCGAGGGGGCCATCTCACGGTAATCCAGGGTGATGTTCTTACCAGTGGCGGTATGTGCAACCATAAATCCGCCGCCGCCGATATTGCCCGCCGCGGGATAAACGACGGCCAGTACGAGTTGGGTCGTGATGGCGGCGTCGAAGGCGTTGCCGCCCTTTTTGAGGATTGCCACGCCGGCATTACTGGCCAGCGGGTGGGCGGAGACGACGGCGCCGTGGGAGACGACGGCCTTTTTTTGAACGCTGTATTGATAAGGGGTTGACTCCTGTGCATAGAGGCGGACACTTATTGATATTATTAGTGTGCAAAGGATCGAAAAGCGGATGAGCGGTTGCCGCATAGAGAAGAATGGTTTTACGTGAGTTATCCCGAAAGTTACCATTTTTTTATCTTTCATTGTTTACTTACATTCGTCCGTCATGAAATACAGTCTCCTATTCGGTCTGCTGCTTTCTGCCTGCTGCTGTTCCGCTGAGAACCCTCCTTCGCCGGAAGCATTTCTTGGTTATCCCCTGGGAGCGCACTTCACCCCACATCATAAGATCGTCGGCTATTTCCAGGAGGTCGCGAAGGCGGTGCCTGATGAGATGAAGCTGGAGCAGTACGGCACGACGTATGAAGGCAGGCCGTTGTTGCTGGCCTTTATCGCCAGTCCTGAAAATTTACGGCGCCTGCAAGATATCCGGCAAAACAACCTGCGGCTCGCCGGCGAGCTGCATGACAAGGCCCCGGATGAGCATGCGCCGGTGATCGTGTGGCTCAGCTACAATGTGCATGGGAATGAGCCGGCCTCTTCCGAGGCGGCCATGAAGATGCTATACGAACTGGTGAATCCTGCTTCCACGCGGGCAAAGGAGTGGTTGAAGAACACGGTGGTCATCATCGACCCTTGTATCAACCCGGATGGCCGTGACCGCTATGTCCACTGGTATAACGATGTTGTCGGCGCGGAGCCGAATCCCGATCCGCAGTCGCGTGAGCACCAGGAGCCCTGGCCGAGGGGCAGGACGAATCATTACAATTTCGATCTCAACCGCGACTGGGCCTGGCAGACCCAGACGGAGACCCAGCAGCGGCTGAAGCGATACAACCAGTGGCTTCCTCAGATCCATGTGGATTATCATGAGCAGGGATTCAACAACCCTTACTACTTCGCGCCCGCCGCGGAGCCGTATCATGATGTGATCACCCCCTGGCAGCGGGAATTCCAGGTACTGATCGGAAAGAACAACGCCCGGTACTTCGACCACAACGGCTGGCTGTATTTTACGAAAGAGGAGTTTGACCTCTTTTATCCCAGCTATGGGGACACCTATCCCATTTATAACGGCGCCATCGGAATGACCTTCGAGCAGGGGGGTATCGGTGCGGGGCTGGCGGTGCAGACCGCGGATGGCGACACGCTGACCCTGGCACAGCGGCTGGAGCATCATTTTACGACGGGGATCTCGACGGTAGAGATGGCCTCGGCGAATGCCGACCGGCTGATAAAGGAATATCATAACTATTTTATTGCGAGCATAACGCATCCCGGCGGGGAATACAAGGCCTATTATCTGCGCAACGACAGTTTTGGCGACCGGCTTGAGCGGTTGAAGGGATTTCTGGACAGGAACGGGTTGCATTATGTATCCGTGAATCCGGGGATGCTGACGGGAGTCGACTATGAAACGGGGAAACCTGTTACGTTCAAGGCGGCTGCCGGCGACATCGTGATCAATGCCAATCAACCGAAGTCCAACCTGGTGCGGGTGCTTTTCGAGCGGCGGTCGCGGATCACCGATTCGATCACCTACGATATAACGGCCTGGTCGGTGCCCTATGTGTATGGGGTGCAGGCGTATGGCCTGAATGAATACGTCGTGGCTTCGACCCGGCCGATCGCGGGCGATGCAGAACCGGTCGCTCAGGGACAGGCGCCGGCGGATACTACCTATGCGTATGCCGTTCGCTGGACTGGAATGGGGAGCGTTCGTTTTCTGACCCGGCTGTTGAAGCAGGGGATAAAGGTCCGGTATGCCGAACGGCCGTTCCAGTCGGGCGGGGTATCTTTTGACAATGGGACGCTGATCGTACCGTCGACGGGTAATCGTGGGCTTGGGGACCGGCTTTGGCCGATGTTGAAGAAAGCCGCGCATGAGGCCGGCGTTGCGCCGCAGCCGATAGCCACCGGGTTTGTGGACAAGGGGGCCGATTTTGGCAGCGGGCTTGTCCATCTTATTCACCGCCCCCGGGTGGCGGTGATGACGGGTGAAGAGACGAACAGTCTGAATGCGGGCGAGGTATGGCATCTCTTCGAACAGGAGATAGGCTATCCCGTTACCCTGCTCAATACTGAATCGCTGGGGAGGATCGCGTGGAAGAACTTTGATGTAGTCATCCTGCCGAATGGAGATTACCGTGGTCTGGAGGAGAAGGGCGTGTCAGAATCCCTGCGCAACTGGGTACGGGAGGGCGGCAGACTTATCGCCATGCAGAATGCCGTGGATCAGTTGGCGCGAATGGAATGGGGGATACGGCTCAAAGGAGATGATGGCGACAAAAAAGACGATGACAAGGATAAGAAGGGGGATGACGATACGAATCTGCACCGGTATGGCGACCGGCAGCGCGATGAGGCGGCCAGCAGTGTCCCCGGCAGCATCTATAAAGTGGAACTGGACAATACGCATCCGCTTGCGTTTGGTTATCCCGATCATTACTATACCCTGAAAGAGGACGATAAGGTGTTTGAGTTTTTGAAGGACGGCGGCTGGAATGTCGGGGTGATCCGCAAGAATGGTTATGTCAGCGGGTTTACGGGTGTCAAGGCCAAGATGAAGATAAAGGATGCGCTTGTCTTTGGCGTGATGGAAATGGGCAGGGGGGCGGTTGTTTATATGGCCGACGATCCGCTGTTCCGCAGTTTTTGGGAGAACGGGAAACTGCTGTTTTGCAATGCTGTTTTTTTAGTACGATAATAAATGAGTTTTTACATGAATCGGGTATTTGCCTTTCTTCTGGCGGCGGCGGTTTGTGGTATGACGGCATCGGCCCAGGGGCCTGAGACCGTTACTTCCGCTGAGATCTATCTGCGATTGAATAAATTGAATGTTCTGGGAACGGTGCTGTATATGGCTGCGCATCCGGATGATGAGAATTCCCGGCTGATCGCCTATATGGTGAAGGACCGGCTTTACCGTACGGCTTATCTGTCGATGACCCGGGGCGATGGGGGGCAGAACCTTATCGGTGACGAGCAGGGCGTCGATCTGGGTTTGATCCGAACCCAGGAGATGATGGCTGCGCGGCGGGCGGATGGCGCCGAGCAATTTTTTTCGCGGGCTTTTGACTTTGGGTTTACCAAATCGACGGATGAAGCGCTGGCCACCTGGGGTAAAGAGAAGGTGCTTAGCGATGCCGTCTGGGTGATCCGTAAATTCCAGCCCGATGTGATCATCACCCGGTTTCCGCCGGACAGCAGGGCGGGTCACGGCCATCATTCGGCCTCTGCGGTGATCGCGCAGGAAGCCTTTACGGCAGCCGCGGATCCCAGCCGGTTTCCCGAGCAATTCAAATATGGCGTAAAACCCTGGAAGGTGAAGAGGATACTCTGGAATACTTTCAATTTTGGCTCGACGAATACGACCAGCGAGGATCAGCTCAAGATCGATGTGGGGGGATTCAACGCCATCGTGGGAAAGAGTTATGGGGAACTGGCCGCGATCAGCAGGACCAATCATAAGAGCCAGGGTGCGGCGCTTACGCCTGCCCGGGGGCAGTCCATGGAATATTTTACGCTGGTAGCCGGTGACCCGGCGCATGGTGACCCGATGGATGGAGTGGAGACGAGCTGGCGGCGGGTCGAAGGGGGAGAGAAGATAGAAGGGATGGTGAAACAGCTGATCCGGGATTTTTCGCTGCTGCATCCTGAGAAGTCGGTACCGGGACTTGTCGAGGTATATAAGGCTGTCGACCAGTTGACGGATGGCTACTGGAAGACCCAAAAGCTAAAAGAGATAAAGCAGCTGATCGCGGACTGCAGCGGGCTGTGGCTGGAGGCGGCGACGCGGACCGCGTATGCCGTGCAGGGGGACTCGTTGGGGATCACCGTGACGATCGACAACCGGCTGAACGCACCGCTGGCCGTCAGCGATGTCTCGCTGAATGATGCCACCGGTGGATTTACCGTACCCATGAAGCAGGTACTGGAAGGGGACAAGAACTATTCCTTTTCGCGAAATATCTATGTTTCTCCTGATAAGCCGGTGACGCAGCCATATTGGCTGGCGCAGGAGATGTCGCCGGGTTCGTTCAACGTGAGCGATCAGCGGCTGATCGGCGACCCGCAGGGCGCCGCTGCTTATTCTGTTTCCTTTCGGCTGACGGCCGGCGGGCAGGAGCTCGTCTATACCCGGCCGGTGCAATATAAACATACCGATCCCGTAAAGGGAGAATTGTACGAACCGGTGACAGTGTTGCCGCCGGTGACGGCGCAATTCGACCCCGAGCTGGTATTGTTTACCGATGGGGAAGAAAAGGGTATCCGGGTCGAAGCCACGGATCGGACGAGCCGTCTCGGGCTGCCGAAATTTACGCTGACGCCGACGCCTGGGGTCACGGTTGGGCCGCCGTCGGGGCTCTCCTGGCTCGCGAAGGCGACCGCAGGCAAGACCGAGACCATCACGGCGGGTTTGACGTTTGAGCATGCGGGTCGCCGGGACACCGCCCTCCAGTTGAAGACCATTGCGTATGATCATATTCCCCGGATCGATTATTTCCGTCCGGCGCGGGAGAAGTTCGTACTGGCGGATGTGAAGATCGCCGGGCACCGCATTGGCTATATCGAAGGGGCGGGGGATAAGGTGCCGGAGGCGCTTGTGCAGATGGGATATGAAGTGGTGATGCTGAAAGAGAAGGACTGTACGCCGGCTTTTCTGAAATCGCTGGACGCGGTCATCGCCGGGGTGCGGGCGTATGATGTGCATGGCTGGCTGGGGGCGAGACATGAGGCACTGATGGATTATGTAAAAGAAGGCGGTAATCTTATCGTGCAATATAACAGGGACAACCTGGGCCGGATGTCGACGGCTATCGGTCCGTATCCCTTTGCCGTCTCCAACCTCCGGGTGACGGACGAGAAGGCCCGGGTCAATTTCCTGATCCCGGATCATGCCGTGCTCAACTATCCCAACAAGATCGGCCCCGCCGATTTTGAGGGATGGATACAGGAGCGGGGGATCTATTTTGCGGGACAGACCGATCCGGCCTACCAGCAGGTGTTGTCGATGAACGATCCCGGCGAGCAGGAGCAGAAGGGCAGTCTGGTGATCGCGAAATATGGGAAGGGGACCTTTGTCTACACGGGTCTGGTGTTCTTCCGGGAACTGCCGGCGGGGGTGCCCGGCGCTTACCGGCTGCTGGCAAACATTATTGCATTGAATCAAAAAAGAGGATTCTAAGGACCATGCATCGAAGAAGGGATATTGCTATTGTAACAGCCATTGTCGTGGGATTGGTAGTTGGCCGGTTTATCAAGCGGGCCACATTTGGGTTGCTGGTTGGGCTTTTTATCGGTCTGGTGGTGTCTATGCTGATGGCTAATCGTAATAATAACCGAAAATAAGATGGACGAGGAAAAGGTACCGCTGTTCAAGAGCTGGAAGACCTGGTATAGACTGGTCATCGGCTTTCTCGTGATCTGTATCGCCATTTTTTATCTGTTGACCAAACACTTTTCATGAGCCGGCCTGACTGGATCGTACTGGCGCTGACATTGCTTGGGATCATTGCCTATGGCTTGTACAAAGGACGTACTACCAGGGATCTGGATGGCTATTTCCTGTCCAACAGAGCGGTGCCCTGGTATATGGTGCTGTTGGGTATCATGGGTACCCAGGCGAGCGCGGTCACCTTCCTGTCGGCTCCCGGTCAGGCCTATACGGACGGGATGCGGTTTGTCCAATACTATTTCGGGTTACCGTTGGCCATGGTGGTTCTCTGTATCAGTTTTGTCCCGGTATTCCACCGGCTGAAGGTCTATACCGCGTATGAATACCTGGAGCAGCGGTTCGATCTGAAGACCCGGACCCTCACCTCTTTTCTCTTCCTCCTGCAGCGGGGGCTCAGTACCGGGATCAGTATCTCCGCGCCGTCCATTATCCTTTCGTCCCTTCTGGGCTGGGACATTGTGTGGACGAATATCTTTATGGGTGGGCTGCTGATCATTTACACGGTGAGCGGCGGCGCCAAGGCGGTGGCGTATACACAGCAACTACAGATGGTGATCATCTTTAGCGGGATGACGATCGCGGCTTACCTGGTGGTACACCGGTTGCCGGCGGGGGTGGGGTTGACGGAGATCCTGCATATGGGAGGCAAGGCCGGGAAACTGAATATCATTACCACGGGTTTTAGCCGCAAGGGCGGGGGCTTTGACTGGAACGACCGGTATAACCTGCTGAGTGGGATTATCGGCGGGTTCTTCCTGGCCCTTTCGTATTTCGGCACCGATCAATCACAGGTTGGCCGCTATCTTACGGCGCGGAGCGTCAGCGAGAGCCGGCTGGGACTGTTGTTGAACGGGCTTGTCAAGGTGCCGATGCAATTCCTGATCCTGCTGCTGGGGGTGATGGTCTTTGCCTTTTATCAGTATAATCATGAGCCGGTATTCTTTAATAAGTCGCAGATCGACCTGTTGGCTCATTCCAAATACAAGGATTCGTTGTCGTTTGTGACCACGAGGTATGACGCGGCGGAGAACCAGCGGTTAAGCACCCTGCGCGGTCCCGGGACGACGGACGGGCCGGCGGATCTTGTCGATCCTTCGCTGCTGGAATCGCGAAAGGAGGCGTTGGAGAAGGAGAAGGCGGGTTATAAGGCGACGATCCGGCGCTGGCTGGACGATCCTGCCGTGGGTGGCGATTCCAACGACACCAACTATATTTTTTTACGCTTTGTCACCGACTATCTGCCGAAGGGACTTGTCGGATTGCTGATCGCCGTTATCTTCCTTGCCGCCTGGGGTTCCATTGCCGCAACGCTCAATTCCCTGGCCTCCTGTACGATCATTGACTTTCACCGGCGATTCTCTTCAAAACAGCTGACCACCAACAGGGAATACCGGCTGTCGCAGATGTATACCTTCTTCTGGGGGATCTTCTGTGTAGCTGTGGCGCAGTTGGCGTATAATCTCGGCAACAGCCTTATCGAAGCGGTGAATGTGCTGGGGTCGTTGTTCTATGGCGTGATACTGGGGATATTCCTGGTAGCGTTCTACCGGCCGAAGGTGACGGGGTGGCCCGTCTTTATCAGTGCAGTTATCGTGGAGATCGGGGTCATTGTGCTGAATATTCTGAGCCGCAAGGGCATTGTGTCGCTGAGTTTTTTATGGTTCAACCTCGTCGGCGCTGCGGGCGTGATGCTGTTGAGCGAGGTATTGCAGGCGGTGATGAAAAAGAAACCAGTCGACGAAAAACCCGGCTGAGCGCCGGGTTTTTTTATTTGTTAGAGGGTAGCTATCAGTTTTTCGTTTAGCGCGACATAGTCGGCGTTATTGGCCTGTTTTGCGAGGTCGATCCCTTTTTGCGCGGTGGTTTTGGCATCGGCTTTTCTGCCCATTTTTGCGAGGCAGCGGGCTTTCTGGTAGACGATGAAGAAGGAGCCGCCGGCGGAGGGATCCTGGGCGATCGCTTTGTCAAACCATTCGAGGGCCTTGTTCAGGTCTTTCCCGTTGTCAAGATAATACAGGGCGGCGCTGAAATAGGGATGATTATCCTTGTTCATGGCGTTGTCGATCTGTGCCATGACCCGGCTGTCGATATCCGAGGTGATGGGCAGAACGACAACCGTGTTTTCCCAGATCAGTTGCAGATCGCAGGAAGAGGGGGTGACGTTGGCAAAGAGGATGGAGAAGGTCTCCATGGGAAAGGGCAGCTGGAAGGGTTTTGCTGTTACGCGTACGACATCCTGGTCGGATTTATAGGCGGCCGGGTTGGTGACATCCAGCTGATGTGTGATGATGAGGGTCCATTCATCGGCGCCTGGGATGGTCAGGAGGCCGTATTTCCCGGCGGGGATCTTTTTATCGCCGATGGTCACGGCATCGCCAAAGGTGAGCGTAGTCGCCTGGTTGGCGCCGGTGCGCCATACTTTCCCAAACGGCACGACATCGCCAAAGATCTTGCGACCTTTTATTCCCGGACGGGAATAGGAGAGCTCTATGGAAGAAAGACCGAAGTCTTGTTTCACGAACTGGGGAGTCGAAGGCGGTGGCGTCTTTATAGACTGTGCATAGGAGCTTTGGTACAGGCCGGCTGTAAGAACAAGACAAGCGAGTAATTTGTACATGGAGTGGTGGTTTTGAGCGGCTAAGATAAGTAAAAAGGAGAGCCGAAGCTGGGTAAAAAAGGGGATCAGGGGAAGCGGAGGTTCACTACGGCCCGGACTTTTCTACCCCGGAGCAGTTTCCATGCCGGTCCGCCCGAGATCAGTTGGATCAGGCCGGCGTCGTGGGCTGGGGAGAGGGATTGTTCGATCTTGAATTCTGTGAGCTGTCCTTTCTGGTCCACCTGGAAGGAGACCCGTTCGATACCGGTGATGGCAGGGTCCAGTTTCAGCGTTTGTTTAGCTGTGTCGAGATATTGCTGGTAGGCGAGTCTGCCGATGACGGGGTATGCTTTTATCCATGCTGAATCCAACCGCGTATCGCTGTCTTCCGACGGGGCGGCCGCAAACGTCTCTTTGCGTTTTGCGCCGAAGCCGGTGACGACGACTTCGTCCAGGCTGGGTTTTGCTTCCTGCAGCTGGATGATATTATTGGTCAGGGCGTTGGTATTTAGTGAGACGAGGGCTTGTTTGTAACCGATCTTGGCCACTGTCATTTGCTGTGTGGTGTCGTGGAGTTGGAATCTGAAAAAGAAGTAGCCGCTGGCGTCGGTCCGTGTTGCGATCCTGGGCGCGTTGTTTAGGAAAACGGAGGCGTCCGGCAGGGGGCGGTTATTGGCATCGACGACGCGGCCGTAGAATGCCATGGGTTGCGAATTGCCAACCGTGGATGCCGTGCCCCGAATATGGATCACGGCAGACTCTGTCTTTGGCTGTTCGCGGAATAGATTTGCCTTTGGCGGGGGGATGGTTAACGCGTAACTGGTTGTGTCGGTCATTGTGGCCAGTTTGACTGAGTTGGTTGCGCGTTTGGCCGGGCGGGTGGGAGCAGTAGCTGTGGCGGGGGGAGTAGTGGCGGGGGCAGTAAGCGTCAAGGCATCGGAAGCTGTTGCGGGGATAGTCGCCGGCTGCGGCTGGGTGGTGGCCGATGGCGCCGGGCTGACTGCCGACCGCGGGTTTGTTTTTGTGACGGCGACGTCGACGTTTTCCATTGCCTTGTGATCGAAGAGCGTATAATACGCCGTCAGGCCAACGCCGGCCAGTAAGATGACGGCGGCTGCAACCCGGAATGCGGTTCGGCGGAACCAGAGGATGGGGGCTTTTTGTTCTTTCTCGTCGACGCGGGCGGCGAGTTGTGATCGTAAGCTGTTGATATCGGCTTCGAGCAGTTTGGCGTCCGCGAGGCCTTCGAGGGCGTCCGCCAGGAAGGGGTCGTCGAGGGCTGCCCGCTCGAGCTGGTGCATCTCCTGCGGAGAAAGCTCCCCTTTCAGGTATTTGCGAACATCCGTATCGGACCAGGATCTGCTATGGTTGCCGGTGTTATTCATTGGTGATTACGAGGGCGGGGTCGATTCCCGTCTCCTGCCGTTGCATACATATTTTCAGATTTCGCCGGCCGTTCTGGATATGACTGCGGACTTTGTTCCATTCCACGCCGGTGGCGGTTTCAATCTCTTTATAACATTTGTTTTGCAGGTAGAAGAGCTGGATCGCGGTCTTTTGGTCGGCGACCAGCGATTCGATGCATTTTGACAGCCGGTCAAACTGTTCTTCCTGCTCTATCTTGTCATTCAGATGCAATTCTTCGGCCGTTTGCATATGCTCCGGGTCGAAGGATTGGAACCTTTTCCGGCTGGAGGCGCGTAACTTCATCAGGCAGTGGTTCTTAGCCAGGGTGTAAAGCCAGCCTTTGAAATTGCCGACCTCGTGTTTGAGAAGTTTTTGTGCTAATTCTTCGAAGATGTCCATGACGGCATCCTTCGCGGTTTCGGATTCCCCGAGATACTTCAGGCAGACGCCATAAAGCAGCTGCAGATAGCGATTGTATAGCTGCGCTACTATTTTCAGGTCGGAGGATTGCCGGTAGGCGGCGATCAGTTCGAGGTCGCCGGGCTGGTCAGCGGAGCCTGCAGAGGGTGGTATGTCCTTGGGAAGGGCCAAAACTCGTTCGGAGAACAAAGTAAGAAAAATATTTCACTGGCGGAATGCCGGGTGGTAGCGGTGGAGGGTTTCGCGGAGATATTCACGGTCGAGGTGGGTATAGATCTCGGTGGTGGTGATGCTCTCGTGGCCGAGCATTTCCTGGACGGCGCGGAGGTCGGCGCCTCCTTCGACGAGGTGGGTGGCGAAGGAATGCCGGAAGGTATGGGGGGAGATGTTCTTTGTGATACCGGCCTGGCGGGCCAGGTCACGGATGATATAGAAGATCATCACCCGGGTGAGCCTGGTGCCCCGCCGGTTGAGGAACAGGATGTCCTCGTTGCCGGGTTTTACCGGGGAATGGATGCGGATCTCCTGTTGATAGAGGCGGATATATTTTGTCGCGGCGTCGCCGATCGGCACCAGCCGTTCTTTATCGCCTTTGCCGATGACGCGGATATAGCCGACGTCGAGATGGAGGCAGGATATGCGGAGGTTGACCAGTTCGCTGACGCGCAGGCCGCAGCTGTACATCGTTTCCAGGATGGCTTTGTTGCGGCCGCCTTCGGGTTTGCTGAGGTCGAGCTGACCGATGAGGGTTTCTATCTCATCGAAGCTGAGGACGTCCGGGAGTGACCTTTTTTGCTTTGGAGATTCCAGCAGGGTAGTGGGGTCTTTGCGGACGATCTGTTCGATAAAGCAATATTTATAAAAGGAGCGGATGCCGGAGAGGATGCGGGCCTGGGAGGCGGCGTTCAATCCGATGCCGGCGATCCATTGGAGGAACTGCTGAAGGTCCTTTAACTCTACCGCGTCGGGGTTTTTGAGTGTGCCGGCGGTCTGCAGGTATTGGGTGAACTTATCGATGTCCCGGAGATAGGCTTGGACCGAGTTGTCGGAAAGCGATCGTTCCAGCTGCAGCCAGGCCTTGTAGCCTTTTTTATAGGGCTCCCACATGGATCGAAGATACCGATCAATCCCTATATTTGCAGACTATGGCAACAGTTAATTTACGTTCGTTCAGACAGGTCGTTCTTCGTAACAAAGGGCGGATGAAGCGTTTTCTGACCAAGTTGGAAAAGAAGAGACCCACGGGATTTCATGCGCTGGAGATCGAGGCGAATAAGGAAGCCTGGGAGCGTACTGATTGTCTGGACTGCGCCAATTGCTGTAAAACGATGTCTCCGACGTATACGCCCGAGGATATCCGCCGGATATCCGCGCATCTGGGAATGACGCCGAAGGCGTTTCGGGAAAAGTGGCTGTACAAGGATAAGACCGGGGATTGGATGAATGTAAAACAACCCTGCCAGTTCCTTGACCTGAAGACCAATATGTGCGATATCTATGCGGTGCGGCCGCGTGACTGTGCGGGATTTCCGCATCATGTCAAAAAGCGCATGAACGGGGATTATATGCACATGTACAAGCAGAATATCGAGTATTGTCCCGCGACGTACCGGATGGTCGAGTCGGTGATGGAGAAGCTCAACGGTCACAAGTAAACATCTTCAAAAAGCATATATTCCGGGGGGGTGGGGTGGCTCAGCGTGATGGCGAGTACATCGTATTGCACCCGGTGAAAGCCTGGCCATTGGGCCAGCCAGCCTGCGCTGCCTTGCAGGATGTGTTCCAACTTTTTACGGCTTACGCTTTCTTCCGGGTGACCATAGCGGGTGGATCGGCGGCATTTGACCTCGATAAAGTGAAGGACCGACCGGTGGCCTGCGATGATATCCACTTCGTAGCGGCCATGACGGAAATTCCGTTTGAGAATGGTGAAACCTTTTTTTGTGAGCCATTGAGCGGCGAGCTGTTCTCCTCCCGATCCCACTTCCGTGTTGGACAGCATTTTGCACGAATTTTGATTATGTTTACAACATGAAACAAGATCGGAAAGTTTTCAAGTTAGCCGGTAAAGTTCAGAATTATGCGTGGGGCGGATCGGCTTTTTTGCCGCAGCTGCTGCGCTTGCCCAACCCCGAGGGGCATCCTTTTGCGGAGTACTGGATGGGGGCGCATGATTCCGCGCCCGCGGACCTGGAAGGGGTTGCGTTGAATGAATATATCGGCCGGGATCCCCGGGAGACGTTGGGTTCGTATACTGCTGACCGGTTTGGCCGGCTTCCCTACCTGCTCAAGATATTGGATGTAAAGGATATGTTGTCGATACAGGTGCATCCCAGCAAGGAAAATGCGGAGTTGGAGTTTGCCGCGGAAAACAAACGCGGGGTCGCTCAAAATGCGCCCGAGCGGAATTACAAGGACGACAATCACAAGCCGGAGCTGATGGTGGCTCTGAGTGAGTTCTGGCTGCTGCATGGGTTCAAACCGGAGGAGCAGCTGATGCAGGCGCTGGATGCGACACCGGAACTGGCCTTTCTGGTCCCGCTGTTCGAGAAAAAGGGGTATCAGGGACTTTATCAGGCCGTCATGGAGATGCCGCAGCTGGAGGTGAACGACGTGCTGGAGCCGTTGCTGGAGCGGATCGTTCCGGCTTACCGGGAGGGGCAGTTGAAGAAGAGTGAGGAAGACTTCTGGGCTGCGCGTGCGGCTTTGACGTATGATCAGCCGGGCAAGATAGACAGGGGCATCTTTTCGATCTATTTCTTCAACCTGCTGAATCTGCAACCGGGGGAAGCCATCTTCCAGGATGCGGGGTTGCCGCATGCCTATTTGGAAGGGCAGAATGTAGAGATCATGGCCAACTCGGATAATGTGCTGCGCGGCGGGCTGACCCCGAAACATGTAGACGTTACCGAGCTGCTTAAGCATATCCGTTTCGAGGCGACGCATCCGCGTATCGTGGCGGAGGATTATGGTCCGGGGCGGATCGCGGTGTTTCGGACACCCGCGCCGGATTTCGAGCTGAGTAAGATAAGCCTGCTGAAGGGAGAGATATTAACCATCCGGGCTCATTCTGCGGAGATCCTTATCGTGACGGAAGGGAAGACCGGGGTTATAGAGCAGGGGGCGGCGCCATTCAGCCGGAAGGCGGGCGAGGCGTTTCTGGCTTTTCACCAGGCGAAGTTCGAGCTGAATGCGCAGGAAGATACGATGATCTATCGGGCGGCGGTGCCTGCGGCTTTATAAGAGAAACGCCGCCGGGACTTGCGTCGCGGCGGCGTTTGTTATTTTTTGAAATACAGGCCGAGGATGGCGAGGAGCATGGTGACGAAGAAAGCGAACATCCAACAGATAACGTCGGATTTGACGTCGGCTATTTTGACTTCCAACTCCCCTTTGAATGTGGTTAGTCTGAGGTCTATTTCTCCTTTGAATGCGGCCATTTCTCCTCGTATTTGGGCAAGACCGGTGTTTAGCGCGCCTCTTATTTGGGCCAATTCCTCTTTGGTGACAAATCCCGTCATATACTGTTTCCTCCTTTTGGCTATTTGATGATACAAGCAAGCAAGAGGGGGGAAAGGTAAAGTAAAAAACTAATATTATTAGTTTTTGCCTGACTCTTTTTCGAAAAAAATATCCACATCGAGCGGGCCGTTGTCTGCGGCGGCGGTTGCTAATTGATCGCAACGGTTGTTATAGGGGTTGTCGGCGTGGCCGCGAACCCATATGAAGCGGAGTTTGTATTTTTTTGAGAGCTCATGGAAATGCAGCCAGAGATCTTTGTTCTTTTTGCCGCCTTTGAAATCGGTGGCGATCCAATTTTTCAGCCAGCCCTGTTCGACGGCTTTGACGACATACTGGCTGTCGGAATAGATGGTGACCTTCAATCCTTCTTTTGTCAGTGCTTCGAGGCCTGCGATGACGGCCATCAGTTCCATCCGATTGTTGGTGGTATAGCGGTAGCCGCCCGAGAGTTCTTTGCGGTGTTCGCCCCAGAAAAGAATGGTGCCATAGCCGCCGGGTCCGGGGTTACCCCGCGCGGCGCCGTCGGTATACATGATCAGCTCGTTGCTCATGGCGCAAATATATGTCAGACCTGGAAGACGCCGGTCCTGAAATCGGCGATCTCGCGGTTGTGGGAGGCTGCGTAGAGTCCTTCGGCGATGACGCGGCGGGTGTCGGCGGGGTCGATGATCGCGTCCACCCATAGGCGTGCGGCTGCATAATAGGGCGAGGCCTGGCGGTCATACCGGCCCTTGATCTCGTCCAGCAACTTCTTCTCTGCCGCCGGATCGATCTCCTGGCCTTTTGCTTTCAGGGCGCCGACCTGGATCTGCAGCAGGGTTTTTGCGGCCTGGTCGCCACCCATCACGGCGATGCGGGCGGTAGGCCAGGCGTAGATGAATCGCGGGTCGTAGGCCTTGCCGCACATGGCGTAGTTGCCCGCGCCATAGGAGTTGCCGATGATGATCGTGATCTTGGGGACGACGGAATTCGCGACGGCGTTGACCATCTTCGCGCCATCCTTGATGATCCCGGCATGTTCGCTCCGCGAGCCCACCATAAACCCCGTGACATCCTGAAGGAAGACCAGTGGGATCTTCTTCTGATTGCAGTTCATGATGAAGCGGGCCGCTTTGTCGGCGCTGTCGTTATAGATGACGCCGCCCATCTGCAATTCCCCTTTTTTATTTTTGACGATCTTCCGCTGGTTGGCGACGATACCGACGGCCCAGCCTTCGATGCGGGCATAGCCGCAGAGGATGGTCTTGCCATAGTCTTCCTTAAACGGTTCGAAGCTGTTTTCGTCCACGATGCGGGTGATGATATCGACCATATCATAGGGCTTTGTCGCATCCGAGGGGAGAATGCCGTAGAGCTCTCCGGCGGGATGTTTTGGCGCTATGGGTTTTATGCGATTGAATATCGGATTGCCGGCAGGATGGCCGAGCCGGGAGAATATCTGCTTTACCTGGTCGAGACATTCCTGTTCGGTCTTGAATTTATAGTCGGCGATGCCCGAGATGGAGGTGTGGGTAACGGCACCGCCCAGGGTTTCCGCGTCGATGTCCTCGCCGATGGCTGCCTTTACAAGATAGGGGCCGGCGAGGAAGATGCTGCCGGCGTCCTCGACCATCAGTGTTTCGTCGCTCATGATCGGCAGGTAGGCGCCACCGGCCACGCAGGGACCGAACACGGCGGCGATCTGGGTGATGCCCATCGCGCTCATCCGGGCATTGTTGCGGAAGATGCGGCCAAAATGTTCTTTATCGGGGAATATCTCATCCTGCATGGGCAGGAAGACACCGGCGCTGTCCACGAGGTAGATCACCGGCAGATGGTTTTCCATCGCGATCTCCTGCAGGCGGAGGTTCTTTTTTCCGGTGATGGGGAACCACGCGCCCGCCTTTACCGTCTGGTCGTTGGCGAGAACGATGCATTGGCGGTTGCTTACATAGCCGATGCCGGCGACGGTGCCACCGGCGGGACAGCCACCCTGCTCTTCGTACATCTCGTAACCGGCGAAAGCGCCCAACTCGATGAAGGAGGAGCCTTCGTCCAGCAGGTAGCGGATACGTTCCCGTGGGGTGAGTTTGTTTTTTTCTTTTTGTTTTTCTATGGCTTTCTTACCTCCGCCCAGCGCTATTTTCTCCAATCGGTGTTTCAGCTGGCTAAGGGCCTGGCGCATCGCGTCTTCGTTCTTGTTAAAATCCAGAGTTTCCGCGTTCATAGCCAAATTTAGAATATTTTAGCGGTATGTCCGGCCGACGTAAAATAACATGGATATGCCTGGTAGCGCTTGCGGCCGGCATCAAGCTATTTTCCTTTTTCCCGGCCGCCGTGGAGCGATGGTATTCTACGGGTGTTTATCCGGTCTTGTCCCGGGGGCAACGCATACTTTTTGGCTGGGTGCCGTTCAGCGTTGGCGATCTGCTCTACCTTGCGGCGGGCATCTGGCTGCTGATCGCGTTGGTCCGCGCCATCCGCAGTTTCGTCCGGCGAGAGGCCGGGTGGCCCTGGATCCTTTCTTTTGTCCGCCGCACGATCTTTGTTTGCCTTTGGGTCTATGTGCTGTTCAACGGGCTTTGGGGGCTCAACTATGACCGGAAAGGCATTGCGTATCAGTTGCAGCTGAAAGTGCATCCCTACACGACTGCCGAACTGAAATCACTGACCCTGACGCTGATCGACAGGCTGAACGAACTGGACAGCCTCGCCCGCACCGACAGACACCAATTGGACCGTCACGGCTATCTGTTCACCCGCGCGACCGCGGCCTATGACAGCCTGGCTTTAACCGACGACCGGTTCCGTTATCCGTTTTCTTCCGTCAAAGCCTCTCTTTTTAGCTATATCGGTTTGTATATCGGCTATAGCGGCTATTACAACCCCTTTACCGGTGAAGCGCAGGTGAATACCTGTCAGCCGGGGTTTACGCAGCCTTATACCACCTGTCACGAGATGGGGCACCAGTTGGGTTATGCCCGGGAGAACGAGGCGAATTTTGCGGGTTATCTGTCGGCGAGGTCCTCGCCCGATGCGGCCTTCCGGTATTCCGCGTATTTCGATCTCTGGATGTATGCGACGGCGGAGATGTATTCCCGGGACTCTTCCTTTGTAAGAGCGCAGGTCAGGCGCCTGCATCCGGCGATCCGCCAGGACTACCGTGACCTGAAGGCCTTTTCCCGGAAATATGCCAATCCCTTCGAAACCCGGGTCTGGCAGTTGTATGGCGGGTATCTGCGAGCCAACCGCCAACCGAGGGGAATCGTCACTTACAGCGAGGTAACGGCCTGGCTTATCGCCTATGCCGGGAAGGTGGGCTGGGACAAACTCTAAAACAATCTAAAAGGCATTCTTCCACATCATGCTCTCGATGGGTTTGTCGGGCTGACCATTGTATTTGGCATTCTTCTTCTGGTTGTATTTTACCAGGATCTCGCCGTCCACGGGAAAATAGATCAACTGCCCTACGGGCATACCCTTATAGACCTTGACGGGTTGTTTGACCGAGATCTCGAGGGTCCAGTTTCCGCAGAAGCCGACATCCCCTTTTCCGGCCGTGGCGTGGATGTCGATACCCAGGCGTCCGGTGGAAGACTTTCCTTCGAGGAAGGGGACATGTGCATGGGTCTCGGTATATTCGAGGGTAACACCCAGGTAAAAGACATGTGGATACAACACAAATCCCTCTTCCGGGATCTCGAAATACTCGATCTCGTTGTGTTTTTTGGCGTCGAGGATATGATCCCGGTAGGTGGCGAGCCATTTGCCCAGGTGTACATCATAGGAATTGCTTCCCAGGCAGTCGCGGTCATAAGGGTTGATCTTTATCGTCCCTTTTTCTATCTCTTCAAGAATACGAGTATCGGATAGGATCATGTTGAAATTGGTTATGTTTGTTGCGAATATGTGAATATAATTTTATAGATGCCCCTGTTTTATCAACATAATATCAACCAAGCCACAAAGTTAGGGATTTGGCATATTGAAGAGCCGGAATCCTTTTTTCTCGAGAAAGTCCCTTTAAAGAAGGATGTTTCGCACCCCTTTAAACGTCTGCAGCACCTGGCGGGCCGGTATCTGCTGTCCTATCTGCTGCCCGATTTTCCGGTGGAAGAGATCCGCATTGCCGATACCCGGCAGCCCTTTCTTGCCGGCGACCGGTATCATTTTTCCATCTCGCATTGCGGGAATTATGCCGCGGCGATCGTCAGCTCCAACAGCAAGGTAGGGGTGGATATCGAGTTGATCACACCCCGGATCGAACGCCTGGCGCCAAAATTCCTGGATGACGATGAAATTCATTTCTTCAACGAGGACTATGCGCAGTTTCTCGAACAATGGGGGCTGCGGGGACGGGTCTTCCAGGAATTCCTGACGTTGATCTGGAACGCCAAAGAAGCGATCTTCAAATGGCATGGCCGGGGAGAACTGGACTTTCGCAGGCATATGAAGCTGGAGGGCAGCCTCAACCTCGAAGGCGATTGGATCAAGCTGCCTTTTGTCTTCGAGAAGTCCAGGAAGATACATTTAGTGGTGGAGGGAAGGATCTTCGAAGAGCAGTCGCTTACCCTTGCATGGGTATTGACCTGACCAATTGCCCTGATGGGTAAGGCCTCCAAGAAATTCCTTTATAAGGGGTAAGAAGTTCTTAGTCCGGCAGAAGTTCGTCATCGGTGTCTTCCAGTAGCTGGACATCGATGGCGTCCTTTCCGGCGATACCTTCTATCGAACCGCGGACATGCGCCGCATTCAGGAGCACTTTTTCCAGCTGTTTTTCCCGGGCTTTCCAGAGGCGTTCCATCATATCCCGTTCTTTCTGGATGGACTGTTTCATGGACAGAAAACCTTCGCGGATGGCCTTCCACTGTTCGCTGAACTCGGTGCTGGTGAGATAATCATACAGCAGGTGCATCTTATCGCCTTTGTTCTCCTGGGATTTGGAGGCATTGTAGACGCGGATCAGCCCGTCTCGCAGCACATGGGACAGGGCTTTTACTTCGGCAAAGGTGCATACCCATACGCCGTTGACCTCGCCGAACCGTTCGAGATCTTTTGGCATCGTCTGGGTGACGATGACGGCGATCATCGCGCCCTGGCTCCGCATGTCGGCTTTCAGTTTTTCCACCCAGTCCTGGGAAAAAGACTGGGTCCGCTTGCTTTCATAGATGATCTTACCGCATTCCTGGCCGAAGTTGTTGCGGACCGTCTGGATGCAGTCCGCGCCTTTTGCGCCCTTGGCGACGGGACCGATCTCGTCGAAGGGAAAACGCGACCGCAAGAGTTCTTCGAGGGCCAGTTCCTGCACTTCACCCTGTAGCTGCATCGATCCCTGTTCGGCTTTTCGTCTCATCTCTTCGGCGAGCTTTTTCTGATCTTCGAGTTGTTTCTCGAGTTCTTTCAACCGCAGCTGGAATTCCGTCTCTTTGGTGGCGACCCGTTGCTCTTCGAGTTCCCGGATCTCTTTTGAGAGTTTGATCCGTTCGTCCTGGAGCCGGCGTTGCACGGATAGTTCCAGTTCGGCCTCTCTGTTGGCCAGTTCCTGTTCTTTTTTGAGGAACTGTAATTCTTTCTGGCGTGAGGCTTTTAGCTTTTCTTCGTTGTCCCTGTTGGCGGTCTCCAGCATCCGGAGTTTGTTTTCGAAGTCGGTGCTGATGGATTTGCGCAGATTTGTTTCCAGCGAGGTGCGGAGTTCCTGTTCGCGGCGGACGAATTCATCCTGTTTTTTCTGGAATTCCTTCTCCTTGTCCTTGACAAAGGTTTGCATCTTGTCGCGGAGGTCTTTTTTATATTCTTCTGCCATGGCTTCCTCCATCGGGAATACATGGTTACAGTTGGGGCATTTTATTTCGGTCGGCATGGATGAATTTTATCGGCTAATGATGGGCCTTCGGCCGGCGAACCTGTGGTCCGCCCTTGCAAATATACAATTTGAGGGGATGCTGCGGTTTATGGCCAATTTGTAGCTTTGCATTGGATCAAAAGCTAATCGTCATGAACAAACACCTACTTACGGCAGCGCTGGCCGGCGTATTGCTATTGACCGCCTCTTCCTGCGCCCGCAACCCGGTCACGGGGCGAAAACAGTTATCTCTCGTTTCGGAAAGCCAGGTTCAGGGCATGGCCCTTACGGAATACAAGAAATTTCTCACCACCAGCAAAGTCGCTTCCGCTACGGATGCCAATGCCCTTATGGTGAAAAGAGTAGGGAAGCGGATCGCGGATGCCATTACAAAGTATTACAACGAACACAACGCACCCGATGCGCTGAAAGGGTATACCTGGGAATTCAACCTTGTAGAGAGCAAGGAGATCAACGCCTGGTGCATGCCCGGCGGAAAGGTGGTCGTTTACACCGGTTTGCTGGCTGTTACCCAGAATGAAACGGCCCTGGCGATCGTGTTGGGGCATGAGATCACCCATGCGGTGGCGGGGCATGGCCGGGAGAGGATGAGCAATCAACTGCTGGCGCAGGGCATTCAGGTCGTCGGGAATGTCGCGCTGAGCGGCGATCCCGCCACGGTAAATGTCTTCAATCGGGTGTATGCCCCTACCGCGCAGATAGGCGTGCTGTTGCCTTATTCCCGCAAATTCGAATATGAGGCCGATCACTATGGGTTGATCTTCGCGGCGATGGCGGGTTACGATCCGCGCGAGGCTATTCCTTTCTGGAAGCGCATGGCGGCTCTTGGGGGTGAGAAGCCACCGATATTGTTAAGCGATCACCCGGCGGATGCGGACCGGATCAGGAAGCTGGAAGGGTTGATGCCGGAGGCGGTGAAGTATTACGATCAGGCGAAGCGGTAACGGCGATGGGGCCGGGAGTCTAGTGGATACCATGCTCTTTCTGATAGGATTGCGGGCTTTTGCCGGTGATCAGGCGAAAATTCCTGTGGAAGCAGGTGAAGTTATTGAATCCGCTCTCGTAGCAGAGCTGTTTTATGCTGATGTGATTGTCGAGAAGCAGTTTGCAGGCGTGGCCGATGCGGATCTCGGTCAGGAACTGGGTATAGGTCTTGCCCGTGCGGGATTTGAAATAGCGGCAAAAGGAATTGGGTACGAGACCGGCGACGGATGCCACCTCGCCGAGGTAGATCTTGCCGGTGAAATGTCGGAAGGTGTAGTCATAGATGGCGTTTATCCGGTCGTTCTCGGACTCGGAGTAGTCGGGGCGGAAGCCGATGGAGGAAAGCAGCTGCAGGTGATCGGATGTGGCGAAGAGGGAAAGACACTCGATGAGTGCGATGATCCGGCCAATGCCTTCCGCCGAATGGATCTTGTGGACGAGGGCAGGCACTTTTTCTTCATCGCGGGCGCTTACGAGGATGCCGCGACGCGCTTTTTCGAGGAGGCTGCGGATCGGCTTTGTTTCGGGTAGGGAGAGGAAGGCGTCGCCCCAGAAGTTCTCGGAGAAATGAATGACGGTGGAATGGACGGTCCCTTCCGCGTTGAAGTGGATATCGTCATAGCGCCAGTAATGTGGAAGATTGGAACCAACCAAAATGATATCGCCGGGTTGAAAGCGTTTGATATGGTCGCCGACGAACTGGGTGCCGCTGCCCTTGTGAAAAATGATCAGCTCCACTTCGGCATGGTAATGCCAGCGGTTGTTGATGAACGGGTCCCTGTCTTCCCGCACGCTAAAGGAGTGCTCGGGCGTCCGGGGTACTTTTAATAATTTCGGCTTCATGGCTATCCTAAAGATACCACTCTTTAGGGATAAGCTGCCGTTACGAGATAGCTGCCGATGTGAGCACCGAACATATAATGTTCGGTAGTGCGGTCTTCCAAAAGTTTGTCGCGAAACCAGAACATATCCTCGATAAGTGTCGGCGCGCTTGTTGTTACATCGCCCCAATCAGGGGTTTTTGTTTCTACTGTATAGGATTTGGGATTTACCACAAAGCAAACGTTGCCGAGTCGCCCGATACCTGCCAGGATATTGGCATAGGCATAGATCTTACCATCGCGGATATGATATGTAAGACCACGTCCCAGGTTCATGAAAGCTTCGTAACGTTTATCGAGGAAAACCTGGTGGAGCAACTGGTACTGCTTATCATAGAAAGACATGATCGCGCCGTTGCCATGCCAGATCGTTACCGGGCTCGGTGGTGGGACTATTTCTTCGTATCGGATCTCTTTGGTCACGACAAGGGTGTCGCCTATAAAAAAGATGCCGGCGGGTCTGAATGCCTCTACCTCCTTAAAATGCTTTGTTTTTTCCAGGTCCGGATTGTTTTTGAACGATCGGAAGTAGTCTTTGTTCAACTGAACGGATTCAAGGGTTTTGGTCTGTCCCGAGGCAAAGTCAAAAACAAACGAGCCGATATTCCTGTGGCGGGATCGATCGTCAGGATTGGCCACGGAGAAGACCAGGGCGTCCTTGTCGTTTGGACTGAACATTCCCCGGATGCTGTTATCATAATCCCAATAGTCGGAACTGTACTCGAAAGGACAGGTCACTGTCTTTTGCAGTTTGCCGTCGCGGCCGAATTTTTCCGCCGTAATTACCCCTTTGGTAAAGCTGACGATACCGATCTCGCCTGCTTTGTTGGAATAATTGCCGAGATAGATATCGGCTCCGATGGCTGCTCCGGTCAATGGCACGACGACCGGCTTGAAAGAGTCCGAGAAATACACGGCCGACAGGGCAACGGTATTCCGCAATCTATTGTACTCCTTCCAGCTTTTTTCATTGCCAACGTCGCCTTTTTGACCCGTTGTGCGAACGAGGAAAAAGTGAAAATTGCCCTGGTGGTCGCAATTGACCGTACAATCCAGCATATTTCCGCTTTCGTTATTATAAATAAGTTGGTCCCCGACGATCGCTTTCGTCCCCGGATCTATAAGCAACGCATGGATATTTTTTTTCACGGTCCAACCTTTCCCCCAAGTGTCGCAATAGAAGGCCAGGACTTTGCCTCTCCACTGGGCTAGTTCCCAAACCTCTCCAGGCAACGGCAGTTCTTTTTGGATGGAACCATCCTGACTTAGAAAGACGATCCCTGAGCGTTTCTCGTTATAGTCGAGAAGGGCAACGCCGGTGGAGTCGCTGGTATATGCGATTTTATAAATCTGCCATTTTTGTTTTGGCGATGCGGCGCTTTTCTGAGAAAAGGCAGGGGTTGCGGATAGGAGAAGAAGCAGGATACAGAGGTTTTTCATGCCTATTAGAACGTCCGGTACCCTAATATTATTATTGCTCCCATTGCAGGGCAAAATACTCGCACCGGCCAGTATCGCCATTTTCCAGGTTATGGGGGACGCCGGAGGGCAGGAAGACGAGATCGCCGGCCGCCGCTTTTTGGTAGCCGTCGGCGATATGCATCCGCACATGGCCGCTGCGCATCAGGATGATCTCTTCGTTGCGGTGGACATGCTGGGGGTGGCTGATCTGGCCGGCCTCGAGAGTTGTCGCATGCATATCGATCTTGTGGAGCCAGGCTACGGGGCGGCTGAAGATGGGGCGGCTTTCTCCTTTGTCGGTCTTTTTCATGGTCAGCTCGGGCCAGTCCAGCAATACCGGCGGACCCGCCTGTTTTGCCCGGTCCTTGTCGATGCCGCCTTTTGCCCGGAAGGACAGCAGGTAACAGGTGGCGTTGGCGGTGCCGGTGTTGAGGATCGACGGATCCTCGCCGGCGGAAAACAGCGCGATGCCCCCGGGGCCCAGTACTTTATGTGCAGATCCGATGGTCACGGTGAGACTCCCTTCGCGGACGATAAGCAGATGATCCGCTGCCTCGTTTGCCGCGGGGGAGAACGATTTGCCGGCAGCCAGGAGATAGGCGTGGATATCCAGCCAGGAGAGATCCCTGGTTACCCCTGTCAGCAGATCGCGGGTTTCTCCGTATTTTGTCGGATGGGGCTTTGCTTTGTCCCATTCGGCTACTCCGGCAGTAAGGGTGTCCGGGGCACCGGTCTGGGTCGTGACGGTATCGCCGATACTGATCTGTGCGGTTGCCTGAGAGGCGGGAAACAATGCCGGGACAACGAGGATAAGGGACAACAATATTGGTTTCATTATGTTAATTTACAAATTTATGGATAGACCCAAAATATGAATAAAGCAAGAACCCCGCTTTCCGAGGCTCCACTGACCTGGAAGCAACGGATCAACGCGCTTCGCAACCTGCCGCGTTTTTTTGCGCTCGTTTGGGAGACGAGTCCGCGGATCATGCTATTCAATGTGGTTGTGCGGATTGCGCGGTCGGCGATCCCGGTTTCCACGCTGTATATCGGCAAGCTGATCATCGACGAAGTGGTCAGGTTACTGCGCATTGGCGACGTTGGAACTGCGGCGCATGGGCCGGCGGGGCTTTCCCATCTGTGGCAGCTGGTTGCGCTGGAATTCGGGCTTGCCCTTCTTTCGGATGGTTTGATGAGGGTGGTCATGCTGATGGATAGTTTACTGGGCGAACGCTTTGCCAATTTTACTTCGGTCCGTATCATGGAGCATGCCGCTATGCTCGATCTCGAGCAGTTCGAGGACACCAGCTTCTATGACAAGCTGGAACGGGCGAGGCAACAGACCAATGGCCGGACGGTTCTGCTTTCCCAGGTGCTTGGTCAGGTGCAGGACCTGATCAGCATGGCATTTTTGGCTGTGGGCCTGATGGCTTTCAATCCCTGGCTTATCTTGCTGCTGCTGATCGCCGTGGTGCCGGCGTTTTTGGGCGAATCGCATTTCAACGACCGGAGTTATGCGCTGATGCGGGCGCAGACGGCGGAGCGCCGGGAGCTGGACTATCTCCGCTATCTGGGCGCCAGCGACGAAACGGCAAAGGAGGTAAAGCTCTTCAGCCTTTCGCGTTTTCTTATAGACCGGTTCAAAGGCCTTTCGGATAAGTTTTACGAGGATGCGCGAGACCTGGCGGTACGGCGAAGCGCCTGGGGTGTGCTGTTTGCCCTGCTGGGGAGCGTGGGTTATTATGGCGCCTATGTCTATATCATCTTAAAGGCCGTAAATGGAAGACTGTCGATCGGCGATCTGACTTTTCTAGCCGGTTCTTTCCGGCAGCTGCGATCTTTATTGGAAGGCATCCTGTCCCGCTTCACCAGTGTTTCGCAGGGTGCGATCTATCTGCAGGACCTCTTTGAATTCTTTGAGATCAAACCCCGGATCGTCAGGATTGCCCAGCCGCGGCCTTTTCCCCAACCGATACGCGAGGGATTTCGTTTTGAGGATGTCGGTTTCCGGTACCTGTACTCCGAACGCTGGGCCAACCGTCATCTGAATTTTACGCTCCGGCCCGGTGAGCGGCTTGCGCTGGTGGGTGAGAATGGCGCGGGCAAGACCACGCTGATCAAGCTGCTGACCCGGCTGTACGATCCCACCGAAGGCCGGATACTGCTCGATGGCATCGATCTGCGGGAGTATGATCCCGAGGAAGTGAGACGTAATGTCGGGGTCATCTTCCAGGACTATCTGCGTTACCAGATGACGATGGCGCAGAACATCGCCGTGGGCAATATCCTTAACAAGGACGACCGGACGCTGATCGAGGCAGCGGCGGAACAAAGCCTCGCGAACCTGCTGGCGGACCGGTTGCCGAACCGCTATGACCAGGAACTGGGGCGGCGATTTCGCCAGGGCGTCGAGCTGTCGGGGGGAGAGTGGCAGAAAGTTGCGCTGGCAAGAGCGTATATGCGGGATGCGCAGCTGCTGATCCTCGACGAGCCTACGGCTGCGCTTGATGCCAGGGCCGAATTTGAGGTGTTCCAGCGATTTTCTGAATTGACAAAGGGGCGAACGGCCGTGTTGATCTCACACCGGTTCAGCACGGTACGAATGGCCGATCGCATCCTGGTGCTCGACAAAGGCGAACTGCTGGAGGTGGGCAGTCATGCGGAATTGCTCGAAATGGGTGGACGGTATGCGGAGTTGTTTCATTTGCAGGCGCAGGGGTACCGGTAGGGCTGCAAGATCGCGGCGATGGACCAGCGAATCCGCGGGCCTGCGGCCGGCGGGAGGCTTCAAGGTTGCTTCAAAATTAAATCCGAGTTTTGCGACGATGAAAGTGCTCATTATCGAGGACAACCAGGAATTGGCTCGTAATATCCGGGATTACCTCGGCAGGGAGGGATATATCTGCGAGTCCTGTGAGACGGTGGAGGACGCCCGGGAGAAGCTGACCCTTTTCCAATATGATTGTATCCTGCTGGATATCGGGCTGCCCGACGGCAGCGGTATCGGGCTGTTGAATCTTATCCGCAGCGAGCACAAAGAAAGCAATGTGTTGATCATCTCGGCCAAGAATGCGCTGGATGACAAGATCATCGGTCTGGAGAAGGGTGCGGACGACTATATTACGAAGCCTTTTCATCTGGCCGAACTGCATGCCCGGATCCGCGCCGTGTATCGCCGGAAGAACCTGGGCGGCGCCAGTATCGTGGAATTCAACGAGATCAGCCTTAATACCGACACCTTTGAGGCGCGGATCAACCAGCAACTGCTGGATACGACCCCAAAAGAGTTCGATCTGCTGCTCTATTTTATCGTCAATAAAAACCGGGTCCTTTCCCGTCAGGCCATTGCCGCGCACCTTTGGGGCGACTACACGGATAATTTGGCTAATTTTGATTTTGTATACCAGCACGTCAAGAACCTGCGGCGCAAGATCAGCAATGCGGGTGGGACGGATTATATCAGTACGGTATATGGGCTGGGGTACAAATTCAATTCACACAAACAGGAGTGAGGCTAACGACAAAATTCACGCTTTGGTATTTCGGCATCATGCTGTTGGTGCTGCTTATCGGTGGCGCTATCGTCTACTACGAGATCCAGTGGAAGATCAGCACGGTGGAAGTGGTGCGGCATCAGCGGCTGAACGATATTATCGCCGGTCAGATCCGTCAGGGCGGCGATTACCGGGATCATCCTACGCGGAAAAGAGCAACGGTGACGGTCATCCCGGCCGACTCCGTGCCTGCCGGCGTCAGTTCGTATTATACCCGGGGGGTCGACTGGAATCCCGAGTTTCAGCGGGACGAGTTCAGGCTTATGGTCACCTCGTTCTATCTGATCGAAGGTGTACAATACCGGGTGACGACTTATTCCTTTATTCCTTCTTTTTATCAGCTGCTGCCCGGCGTCGTCGATTCCTTTAAGTGGATATTGCTGGTGCTGCTGGTGCTGGTTGTCATCATGGGTGGGCTGATATCCAAATACATTCTGGCGCCCTTTAAGCGGACGATGCGGGTGATCCAGGCTTTTGACCTAAAACAGAAAGAACCCATCCGGTTGGCGCAGACGCGGACCTCGGAGTTCACGGAATTGAACCAATTCCTGCGGAAGATGACGGAAAAAGCGCAGGAAGACTATCAGTCGCTAAAGGAATTTACGGAGAACGCCTCGCATGAGTTACAGACGCCTACGGCGATCATCCGGGGAAAGCTCGACCTGTTGATGGAATCAGATATCCGGGATGAGCAGGCCGTGCTGATCGCAGAAATGCAGAACGCGCTGGAGCGACTGTCGCGGATCCATAGTTCGCTGACGCTACTGACAAAATTGGAGAATAAGGAATACGAGGCGAAGGAGCCGGTATCCATGAGCAACCTGGTCCGGGAAACGCTCAACAGCCTTGACGAACTTATCCAGATGAAGTCGCTGCGGCTCGACGTGCATATTGAAAAAGGTGTATATGTTCCCCTGCATCTGGCGTTGGCCGATCTGCTGATCACCAACCTGATCAGCAATGCGATCAGGCACAATGTGCCGCCCGTTGGCGGGACGGGCTTTATCCGGGTGGATCTTAGCCGGGAAGGGCTTGTCCTGGTCAATAGCGGCCGGGAGCCGCGGGTCCCAACGGCAGAATTATTCGAACGGTTTAAAAAAGGTAATGCGGGCAGTGATTCCATCGGGATCGGCCTTGCCATTGTCCGCCAGATATGCGAACTGAGCGGTTTTGATATTGTTTATGAATACTCCGAGGGGCGGCATGGGGTGGCCATCAGTTTCCTCTCCCGGGTCCCTGCTTCAAAATTGCTTCAAAATGTTTTGGTCCCTTTACATTCTTAAGAAGAATAGTAAATGTCAAAACAGCCAGTTTTCGGCTTTATCTGGGTGCTTGCGTGCACCCTTGCGACCGGACGGACGAGCGCGCAGGTGTTGACGATGAGACAGGCGGTGCAGAATGCTCTCAATAATTATGGAACCATTCGTGCAAAAGCCAATTATGTCAAAGCCTCGCAGGCCAATGTAAAGGAAGCAAAGCGGGAGTACCTTCCCGATATCAATTTCGGCATTCAGCAAGACTATGGAACGGTGGCGTCAGCCTACGGTCCGGCAGCGCCTGGCAAGGCGCCCGGGGTCTCCTCGTCGGGACCTATGTTCGCCACCCAGAACTGGAACGCGGCTTTTGGCGCGCTTTATCTTACTAATGTCAACTGGGACTTCTTCCAGTTTGGTAAATACAAGGAACGGACGATGGTCGCCCAGCGCGCACTCGACCGGGATCTGAGCGATCTCGGCCAGGAGCGTTTTCAGCAGGGTATCCGGGTCTCGGCGGTTTATCTGCAACTGATCGCCGCGCAAAAGCTGATCATTTCCCAGCAGAATAACCTTGACAGGGCCATTGCCTTTCAGACGGTGGCTACTGCCAGGGCCAAGAGCGGGCTCAATCCGGGGGTCGACTCCTCACTCGCCAATGCGGAGGTGTCCAGCGCCCGGATCGCGCTGACCAATGCCATTGAAGCCGAGCAGGAGCAGGCCAATGCGCTGGCCCAGCTGATGCAGGTGACTGCCCCCGACTCGAATAATTTCTCACTGGACTCCGCGTTTGTCGACAGGGTCCCGGGATCCCTTACCCATTCGCCGGCGCAGCCGCTCAAGGAGCATCCCTTGTTGAAGTTCTTCCAGGACCGGGTCAGCGTCAGCGACGAACAGGCCAAATTCCTGAGGACGCTGCAGTATCCGACCTTCTCGCTTTTTGCCATCGGCCAGGACCGGGGTTCGGGTTTCGGCTACAACTACGGGCCTGCCAACCCAAATGGGTATACGCAAAACTATCTCAAGGGGGTATCCTTTGGCACCGCCAACTACCTGGTTGGGATCGGGGTCTTCTGGAATCTGACCACGCCGATCCGGGTCCATCAGCAGATCGTAGCGCAGAAATATACTTCCGCGGGTTTGCAGGAAGAGTATGGGTTGATCAGCCAGGAATTACAGGCGCAGACCGTACTGGCCGAAAGCCGGATAAAGAATGCGCTTGCGAACTATAACGAAGCGCCTATCCAGGTAAAGGCGGCGTCGGATGCCTATGTGCAGAAAGAGACCTTATACAAGAATGGATTGGCTACCATCGTCGACGTGACGACGGCCGCCTTTGTTTTGAATCAGGCCGAGACCCAGCAGGACGTCATCGACACCAATGTCTGGCAGGCGCTGTTGTTCAAGGCGGCGAGCACCGGGGATTTTGCATTATTCATCAACGAATTTTAATCGCATCATATGGGATTGATCAGACTCGCGCTTAGAAAACCTATAACCATTCTCGTGCTGGTGGCGGGACTTCTTTTCTTTGGTATCGGCGCCGTTCGGAGCATCAAGATCGATATTTTTCCCAACCTGGATCTGCCGGTGATCTATATTTCGCACCCGTATGGCGGCTTTACGCCCGATCAGATGGAGACCTATTTCGGCAAGCAGTATGTGAACCTGCTGTTGTATGTAGGCGGTGTAAAGAGTATCGAGTCCCGGAACATCCAGGGCCTGACGCTGCTCAAGCTCACTTTTTATGAAGGTACGAATATGGCGCAGGCGGCTTCGGAGGTGACCGGGTATATCACCCGGGCGCAGGCGGCATTTCCACCCGGTTCGCAGCCGCCCTTCATCCTTCGCTTCGACGCCAGCACCCTACCGGTGGGCCAGCTGGTATTGAGCAGTGCTATCCGGAGCAATAGCGAGCTGCAGGACCTTGCCAACGTATATGTTCGGGCGCAGTTCAGCAGTGTGCCGGGGCTGGTGTCGCCGGCGCCCTTCGGCGGCACGCCCAGAACCATCGTCATCCGGGTCGATCCGGACCTGATGCGCAGCCATAATCTCACGCCGGACCAGATCGTGGCGGCGTTGCGGCAGAACAACCAGCCTACGCCCGCGGGGAATGTGCGCATCGGCGACCTCAACTATTTTACTCCTTCGAATACCACGATCCGCGAGGTAAAGGATTTCGAGAATATCCCCATCTTCACCAACAGCGTACAAAACCTTTATCTGCGGGATGTCGCCAAGGTGGAAGACGGATCGGATATCACCGCGGGTTATGCGCTTGTAAATGGAAGGCGCAGTGTATACCTGCCGATCACCAAGGCGGCAGCCGCGTCCACCTGGGATGTCGTGCAAAGCCTCAAAAAAGCCATCCCCCGATTCCAGGCCCAGTTGCCGGAGGATGTCAAGCTGTCTTATGAGTTTGACCAGTCGACCTATGTGATCAATTCGGTGAAGAACCTGCTGAGCGAGGGAGCCATCGGCGCGATCCTGACGGGGTTGATGGTGTTGCTCTTTTTGGGGGATACCCGTGGCGCCGCGATCGTGATCCTGACGATCCCCATCTGCGTTATCTCCGGGGTACTTTTCCTGAACCTGTTCCATCAGACCATCAATATCATGACTCTGAGCGGGCTTTCGCTGGCCATCGGTATTTTGGTGGATGAATCGACGGTAACGATCGAGAATATCCACCAGCATCTGGCGATGCATAAGCCCAAATCGCTGGCCATCTGGGATGCCTGTAAGGAGATCGCTTTTTCGAAGCTGTTGATCCTGTTTTGTATCCTGGCCGTATTTGCACCAGCCTTCACGATGGGCGGCATCCCCGGTTCGTTGTTCCTGCCGCTTTCGCTGGCCATTGCCTTTTCGATGATAACCTCCTATCTGATGGCACAGACCTTTGTACCGGTGCTGGCCAACTGGATGATGAAGGACCATCAAGGGAAGGGTGGAAAGAAATTTGCTTCCGATGAGGAAGAGTTCCGGGCTTCCGGTTTGAGCGCCGCGGATGAGAAGCATGTTGCGGAGGAAAAGCAAAAGCTTATGGAGCATGGGACGGGTAAGGATGGGAAACTGACGCGATTCGACAAGTTCCGGATGCGCTATCTCCGGTTTATGGACCGGATGATGCCCGCGCGGGCGCCGATCGCGCTGCTCTATATCGTGCTGGGGATGGGCGGCGCCTTTCTGCTGCTGACCCATATCGGCCGGGACGTGTTGCCGAAATCCAATGCCGGCCAGTTTCAGGTGCGGTTGCGGGCGCCCGACGGGACCCGGATGGAGCGATCGGAGCAATATATGCTCGCTACGCTGAAGGTCCTCGACACTTTGGTGGGGCATGAAAATATCTCCGTTACTTCCGCGGTGGTCGGGATGCACAGTTCCCAATATTCCACGGACCCCATTTACCTGTTCATGGCGGGGCCGCAGGAAGGGGTCCTGCAGGTCAGCCTCAAGGAGGACTATAAGGTGGACATGGACGATCTCAAGGACCGGCTCCGGAGATCGTTAGCACAGGATATGCCGTGGCTGAAAGTATCTTTCGAGCCGATCGAGCTGACCGATAAGATCCTGAGCCAGGGGTCGCCGACGCCGATAGAGATAAAGCTGGTGGGGAAGAACAAGAAGCAGAATGAAGTCTATGCACAGAAGGTGATCGACCAGCTAAAGCAAATCCCCTATCTGCGGGACGTGCAGCTGGACCAGGCCATTCACTATCCCGCGTTGAATATCGATATAGACAGGGTCAGGGCCGCACAGATGGGCACTACGGCCGATCAGATCAGCCGGAGCCTTGTGGCTGCGACGTCCTCTTCCCGTTTTACGGAGAAGAACCTCTGGATCGATCATAAGAACAACCTTTCCTACAATGTGCAGGTGCAGATCCCCGAGAACCTGATGACGAGTATCCATGATGTCGGCGAGATCCCGCTTTCGCCGAATTCCGGCCGGCCGCTGATCAGCGATGTGGCGACCATCACCCGGGACACCGTGTATGGAGAGGCTGACGATATCGGTGCGACGCCGGTGCTTTCGGTGACGGCCAACCTTTACAAGAAGGACCTCGGCCATGCGGCCGTCGATGTCGACAAAGCGCTTGCCCAGGCCGGAAAGCCGCCTCGCGGGCTGACTGTCGAGACCCGGGGGCTTACGCAGGTGCTGACCGAGACCCTGGACAGCCTGCAGATCGGATTGATCACCGCGGTGATCGTTATCTTCCTTATGCTGGCGGCCAACTTCCAGTCGTTCAAGGTCTCGCTTGTCACGCTGTGTACCGTACCCGCGGTGCTGCTGGGGTCACTGGCGCTGTTGATGCTGACCGGATCGACTCTCAACCTGCAATCGTATATGGGGATGATCATGTCGGTCGGGGTCTCGATCTCCAACTCGGTATTGCTTGTCACCAATGCCGAGGAGTTGCGGCTCAACACCGGAGATGCGTTGAAGTCCGCGCGGGAAGCGGCTGCCACGCGGCTTCGCCCGATCCTGATGACCAGCGTTGCGATGGTCGTGGGGATGCTCCCGATGGCTTCGGGTTTTGGGGAAGGTGGGGATCAGGCCGCGCCGTTGGGAAGGGCCGTTATTGGCGGGCTGATCGCTTCGACGTTTGCGGCGCTGCTCTTCCTGCCATTGATCTTTGCCTGGGTACAGCGAAAGACGACGACCCAATCTGTGTCCCTCGATCCTTCAGATAATGCAAGTAAACATTATATACCGTCATTGTATGAACAAAATGAAAAATAAAACAACGTCCGCGCTTTTGCCGGCACTCTGTCTGGTGGTGCTTGCCGGCATGTTCAACAGCTGTTCTTCTTCGGATGGCGAAGAAAAGGCGAAGCGCGCGAACGAGACCCCGAAAAAGGACAGTGTGGCTGTGCCTACGGCGACCTTCCAACTGGTGAAGGGGCAGTTGTCCACCGATCTCTACGTTCCCGGGGAGCTGATTGCATTCCAGCAGGTGGATCTGTATGCAAAGGTCAACAGCTTTGTCAAAAAATTATATGTCGATATCGGCTCCGAAGTACGGGAGGGGCAGTTGCTGGCGACGATGGAAGCGCCGGAACTGCAGAGCCAGCTGGCAAGTGCGGAATCGCGGGTGAAATCGCAGGAAGCCATTTTTATTGCCAGCAAGGCTAACTACGACCGGATCGTGGAGACCAGCAAGACGCCAGGCACCATTTCCCAGAACGATGTGGATCAGGCGGACGCCCGGCAAAAATCCGATCTGGCCCAGCTGGATGCGGCGAAGGCTGCGTATAAAGAGGTCGCCGAGACCCTCAAGTATCTGGAGATCCAGGCGCCCTTCAGTGGGGTGATCAGCGCCCGTAATGTAAACCTCGGCGCCATTGTGGGGCCATCGGGTAAGGGATCGGAGCTGCCTATCTTCACCTTGCAACAACAAAACCATCTCCGTCTCGTGGTGTCCGTACCCGAAGCGCTGACCGGTTATCTGCGGGATAAACAGGAAGTGAGTTTCTCGGTCAAATCGGCGCCGGGCCGTCATTTCACGGCCACCGTAAAACGGCTGGCGGGCGCATTGGATAGCCGGCTTCGTGCGGAGCGTACTGAAATGGATGTATTTCCCAAGAATAAGGAATTGCTTCCCGGCATGGTCGCTGAAGTGGATCTGCCGATGCCTGCCCGGGACAGTGTGTTCGTTGTGCCGGCTACTGCCATTGTCAATTCAACGGAGCGGATCGCCGTCATTCGCGTAAGCAGCGACCATAAAGCCGAATGGGTGGATGTACAGATGGGCAGGACCCAGAGTGGTAAGACGGAGGTTTATGGGTCTAAGCTGAAAGAAGGGGATACGATCGTCACGCATGCCAATGAAGAGATCCGGGACGGGTCACCCCTTCGATAGAGGCCTAATGGGTGGGTGTGGCGGCCGGAGCGGCCGGGGTTGCGGCCGAACTATCCGGGACCAACGGCGCCCAGTAGTTGCCGGAAAGGATGATCAGATCGATCATCTTGATGCTGTTGTCGTAGTAGTCGAAATCCTTTAATTTAAAGCGGATGATATAGTCCCAGAGTTTGTTCAGCCATTCCTGGTTCTCATGGCTGGCCATTGCCGAGACGGCGAAGGGACAGATAAAACACAGGGCTTCGAAATACCGGTGAGGCAGATCGGTACCGGAGAGATCGTAGCCGGCCGAGATATTGTCGGGGTTGCCTTTTGTGGTGGTGCGGATCCATGCGTTTATCGGCGCCAGGAATTCCGCCGCCCGTTTGTCACCCGAGACCAAATAGTCGGCGGCGATACGCCAGGGAACGCGGCAGGCGTTGAAGTTATACAGACCGTCATATTTCGATTCCAGGTAATTGGGCTGCGCGGGAACGGCCGTGATGGTCCCGGTATATCTTGTATTCGGTTCATCATCGCCGGCGCCGTGTGCCGATGTCATGATGGAATTGCCGGTATATCCCTGACCGGGCCGCAGCGAAATTTGTTTTATGAAGTCGGGTACCAGCCCCACTTCGGGACTATAGGTATCCTGTAGGTAATGAAACAGCCGATAGTTGTTATTGAGTACACTGTCCCAGGTTGAATCTCCCGTTATCGCCCGGAAGGACCGGATATGTTCCGGCATGAAATCACTCGAGCGCATATCATAATAGTCTCTGCTGTGGGGTGATTCCCCATTTGCTTCCATTACAATATAGGTGATCGGGTTGATCTCTTCCCGCTTGATGGCGGCGATCATCGCCAGTGCTTCCTGCCGGTAAGGGATATTGGTTTGTCTGCCCCATTGTGCGTCGGCGATGAGCAGAGAGTAGGCGATGTCCATATCGCCGTCGGTGGCGGTACCGCCGTCGATGCTGCGGCATTCTCTCGATTGTATCCAGGCCATCAGGTGCGGGCTGCTTGTGCTGGGATGGGACTTGTAATAGCGGAAGAGCTGGTCATAGGTCTGCTGGGCGGTGGAATCGAATCCGGCCATCAATGCCGTGATCATCATCCCGTACCCCTGACCTTCCGAGACGCAGATGTTATCGCCTTTTGTCCCTTCGAACCAGACGTAGGCTTCGCCTTCGGTACAGCCCGGCAGGACATAGTGTTTTTTCCATTGACGATAAAAGGAGCGGACGCTGTCGTCCAGCACGTCGCGGCTGACATGATTGGGGAGAATTGACCCACCCAGGTAGTGGGTATGCTGTGGAAAGGGCCGGGAGGGAATAGCGGTCGTCCGGGCCGTTGCCGTTGCCTGAGAGGGAGTTTGTGCGGAAAGAGACAAGGTCAGAAAGGATAGCCAAATCACATTCGCCAGCAGCACTGTTCGTTTCATATTGTCCATATTAATCTGTGAGTTCCGCACCCTTTACAGGGGCAGCCGATGACAGAGAGCAATTTCCGCGCCATTTCTCTTCGATACTTTGTACGGATCAGCAGTGTGGGCGGAAAGGTCCGGCCGACAGCGCTCGTTTGTTAACGGGTATTTACTTTTTATATAGGAAACATTAACAACGGCGAAGCAACAGGATGGACGGTCGGACGCTCTTATCACCGGAGCTTCCGGAAGAGCCCTTTTTCTTTGACCATAAACTATAACGTCAATACATATGCGCTCATTTAACCTGAAAACCTCCGTTTTTGTGTTTACCCTTTCTATGCCGGTCTATTGCTTCCTGTTCTCCTGTCATCCCACCAACATCCCCGATACGCAGCTTGGCAACTGGATAGCGAGTGCACCGGTGGGGGATCCGCCCCGCGGCAATGCTTCCTGTTTTGTCATCGGCACCGATGCCTATGTTGGCCTGGGTTATAATCAGTCGGTAGGCAGCACGGGCAGGTTAAAGGATTTCTGGCGGTTCAGCCACGACAGCGGCTGGCAGCAGATGGCCGATTTCCCCGGTGCAGCGAGAAGCGAGGCTTCGGCTTTCAGCGTCGGAAGCTTTGGATATGTGGGCACGGGTTACGATCTGGTCACGGTCTACAGTGACTTTTACCAATTCGATCCGGTGGGGAATGTCTGGTCAAGAAAGGCCGATTTTCCGGGCGTGCCGCGCTATGATGCGGTCGGGTTCAGCGTGCATGGAAAGGGGTATATCGGTACCGGCTTTAATGTAAACTGGATGAATGATCTTTACGAGTATGATCCGGTGCAGGACAAATGGTCGCTGACGCCGGGCACCAGTGGTAATTTCTCCAAGCGGCAAGGCGCGGTCGCCTTTGTTTATAAAGATCAGGCCTATATTGTCACGGGAACCAACAGTGGTGGCATGGTCAGAGACTTCTGGCGGTTTGATCCGGCGCAAAATCCGGCCTGGACGCAGTTGGCCAATATCACCAACACCGACGCTGAAACGTTTGATGACGGTTACACCGATATTCAAAGGGAATACGGGACGGCCTTTGTCAACGGCGACCAGGCATTTCTGACGACCGGTTCCAACGGGAGCATGATTACTTCTACCTGGGCGTATGATTTTGCTTCCGATCGCTGGAGCCGGCGGTCACCCTGGCCGCGTGCGCCGAGAAGCGGAGCGGTATCCTTTACGGTCAGCGGGCACAGCTATGTAGGGAGCGGCAACAACGGCAACAACGGCACCTTTGATGACTTTGATGAATTTGCGCCGACGGAGGCTTATAATTCCAACGACTACTGATCTAATAAGGATTGGAGGGCTTTTTTGATCTTGTCGTATCGGTTCCGCCATATGCGCCGGCGCTGCCGTTGCCCTGGTCTTCACCCTGTGCGCCCGGCGCAGCCATTTTGTCGAGCTTCTCGTAGTCGAGGCCTGCGTTGACGCTCAGGCTGTCGGGTTTGGTGAAATGCAGGTCCCTTCGCAGGCCCAGGGATTTGTCGGCAAGTGCTTTTGCGAAGAAGGTCTCCCAGATGGGCCGGGTCACATGGCCGCCGTCAGCGGACCGGCTTTCCAGCCGGATGAAGCGATCGTCGCAGCCGACCCAACCCCCTGCGAGCAACTGTGGGGTATAGCCGATGAACCAGCAATCTGAATTGTCGTTGGTGGTGCCGGTCTTACCGCCCATCTCGGCGAGGCCCAGTCTTTCGCGAAGTCCCTTGGCGGTGCCGAAATCGACGGTACCCTGCATCATCCGGGCCATGGTATAGGCGGTAGCCTGGTTGAGGACCTCTTTTGGCGTCGAGGTGAAATTGGCCAGTTCGTTGCCATGTTTGTCCTCGATGCGGGCTATGTAGAAAGGCTGGGTGTTGAAGCCACCGGTGGGGAACATTGTGTATCCGTCGAGCATCTCATACAGGGACAGTTCGCAGGCACCCAGTGCCAGGGACGGGTAGGGTTGTACGGCGGTGGGGATGCCGATCTGTTTCAGGAATTCGGCAAAGCGCTGGGGGCCTTTTGGACCAAACTCTTTCATGATATAGGCAGCCACCTCATTGATCGACCAGCCCAGCCCAAACGCCATCGGGTAGGGGCCTGGACTCCAATGTGAGCCGCCTCTTGCGGGAACGTAGGCGTTGTATTCGGGAAAGTATTGCTGTACGGCAGGGCACTCGGTCATCGGGGTAAAATTGAAATCCTCGATGGCGAGGCCGTACAGGAAGGGTTTGATGCTACTGCCTACCTGTCTTTTGGTGTTTATATTGACGTGATCGAATTTATACGTGCGAAAATCGATGCCGCCGACCCAGGCCTTTACGGCGCCGGTGAAGGGATCCATTACCATGAAGCCGGCCTGCAGCATCTGGCGATGATATTTTATCGAGTCCAGGGGCGACATCACGGTATCTTTTTCCCGTACGGCGTTCCAGGCGAAGACCTTCATTTTTACGGGAACGTTGAAGCTGTTACGGATGGCCGCTTCCGACAGGCCATCGTCCTCTTCGCTCTGCCATCTTTCGGTGCTGCGCATGGCGGCTTCCAGGATGTTCTTATGATCGGACCAGACGCCGCCGTCACGGATGTTCTTCTGGCCATCCAGTTCTTTTTGCAGGATGGGCATCTGGCGGGCTACGGCGCTGTCCGCGTACTGCTGCATCTTCGGGTCGATCGTTGTATAGATCTTTAGTCCGTCGGTGTAGAGATTATAGGCCTTGCCGGTGGCGGGGTTGGTATGTTCCTTACACCATTTACGCAGATCGCTGCGCAACTGATCGCGGAAATAGGGGGCAACGCCGTTGTTCTCATCCAGCTTCCGGTAGTGGGCGATATCGATGGGTTTGGCCTTCAGGGCCGCGGCATCGGGCTCCGAAAGCCAGTGATTCGACACCATGCGGTTGAGCACGATGTTTCGCCGGTCGGTTGCGGCTTTTGGATTGGTGCGGGGGTTGAACAGGCTCGGGTTGTTGACCATCCCGACGAGCACGGCCGCTTCGTCGACGCTGAGACTATCGGGGTCTTTCCGGAAGAAGGTGCGGGCGGCACCGCGGATACCGTATACATTATCGCTGAAGGAGACGTCATTGAGATAAAGCGTGATGATCTCTTCCTTTGTGAAATTCCGTTCGAGCTCGATGGCGATGATCCATTCCTTAAGTTTTTGGATGATGCGACCCATTTTGTTATGGGATCTTTCGCCGTTGAACATATTGAGCGCTAGCTGCTGGGTGATGGTGCTGCCGCCGCCATCCCGGCCGAAGCGCAGGACAGCCCGGAGGATGGCCTTGCCGTCGACTCCGGAGTGGTCGTAAAAGCGTTCGTCCTCGGTGGAGACCAATGCATGTATAACGTTTGGCGAAATGTCTCTGTATTGAACGTCGAGCCGGTTGCCCTTCGAGGTGTAGTATTTCCCCATGGAACTTCCGTCATCGGCATAGACTTCCGAAGCCAGGATCAGTGTGGGATTTTCCAGCTCATGGAGGGAGGGCAGTTGGCCAAAGCTTCCCGAGGCGATGAGTGCAATGAAGCCGACAAAGGCGAGCAGGCCGGCAAAGAATACGATCCAGAAAATACGAACGGCTTTCGACATAGGTGAAAATTAAAGGTGCCGTTCAAATAACGCGCAAATTCCGCAATTAGCGTAAAAAAAGGGCTAAATTTTAGCTAAAATATGCCTGAAATGCGCTTGTTAAAACACTCTTTCCCTGATCCTGTTCATAAAGGCTTCGCGAAACTTTTCGCTGATGGGTATCTGTTTGGCGCCGATGAACACGTGGTTGTCCCGGATGGAGTCGAGTCTGGCGATGTTGACGATGTAGGAGTTGTGGACCCGGGCAAAGGATGAGGAGAGCTGTTCTCCGATGTCCTTGAGGCGCCGGTAGATCAGGAGCCGTTGGGTGGGCGTTACCAGCCGCGCGTATTCTTTTTCGCCTTCAAAATACAGGATATCCTTTAACAGAACCTTATGAAGCATGCGGCCGGACTTGATGAAAAAGTATTCTTCTTCGGTCGGGGGATTCGGTTCGATGGTTGGGATTTCCGGCTTTGCGAAATGCGCTTCGATCTTTTGCATCGCGGCGTAGAACCGTTTGAGGGTAATGGGTTTCAGCAGATAGTCGATCGTGGGGAAACTATAGCTGTCGGCGGCGTATTCGGAGTAGGCGGTGGTGAATACGATGCTTGTCGAAGGCGGCAGCAGCGCGGCCATTTCCATCCCCGTCAGGTGGGGCATATTGATATCGAGGAAGATGAGATCGACGGAATGCGTCTTCAGGAAATTTAGCGCTTCGGGTGCGTCGTAGCATTTCCCCGCCAGGTCCCAGGATGTATTTTGCCGGATGAACATTTCCAGCAGGCTTACCGCATTGGGTTCGTCGTCGACGATGAGGCAGTGTAGGCTCATGCGAGTGGAATTTTTAAGAAGGCTTTAAAATGGGTTGCCGTCCGTGTCCTGGAGAGGACAAACCGGTCTCCATAGAGCATGGTAAGGCGTTTTTCAAGGTTTTGGAGGCCAAAACCCGGCTTGGTCGGGGCCGGGGCGTTCCCGGGCAGGGCGTTCTCGGTTGTGAAGAGCAGGTGACCGTCTTCCTGGATCAGCGAAAGACAAATGGTATTGCCCGCGGCGCTGCGATCGATGCCGTGTTTGAAGAGGTTTTCGACGAAGGTCATCAGCAGCATCGGCGGCAGGAGCGGGTCCCCGTCGTATTGTTTGCTGAAATTGACGGTTACGCCGTGACGGATGCGGATCTCTTCGAGGGCGATATAGTTCTCGAGGAATTTTATCTCGGTTGCCAGGGATACTTTTTCTCTGGGGCTCTCATCGACAAAATAGCGCATGATATCGGAGAGCCGGCCGATCAGCAGGGCTGTGCGCGGCGATTCCCGGTAGGCTTCGTAGTAGATATTGTTCAGCGTGTTGAACAGAAAATGCGGCTGGACCTGTGATTTGAGGAGGTTGAGCTCGGCCTGGCTTTTTTGTTCCAGCATCTGTTCGGCCTGTCGTTTGAGCCGGAAATACGCCAGTGCGATACGAAAGACAAAACTGAGTACGAAGATGGCGATGCCCGCGATGGATGTGTACAGATAGCGCCAGATGTCGAGTACTTCCGGTTTTTCGGCAAAGTAGCGATTATAAATAGTGGCTGAGAGAAAAGTGCGGGTGACCCCGACCGCCAGCAGCAGGCCTATCGAGGCGAGGATGTAAAGAACGATATGACCCTTTTCGTAGAGTCGGGGGAAGAGCAGTCGAATGTTCCCGTAGATGATCGCCGCGGAAAAAGTAATGCTCATGAAACTCCAGATCAGTGCCTGCGCCGGGCCGTCCATGGGCAGATAGCTGAGGACGGTGACCAGGAACACGAAGCCCCAGACCATGATCTCCAGTTGCCGGGGGCTTGCCTTTTTGAAGGAAACGCGCATGGCCAAAATTACTATGCTTTTTGACTGGTGGCGGATTCTTTTCAACGATGGGGGGATTTCCTTCAATCGATGGGCTATTGAAATAGCGGCGGAGCCTGCTGAAAACCCGCCGGGGGCGGTTGAATCGGTTTGTCGCCCAGCGTTTGGAGAACCAATTTCGGGGGATAAAACTTCGCTTATGATGTATTGGCTCTACATGATCCTGATCGTTGTCGTAATGCTGCTTAGCGCGGGTGTCCGGGCCCAGGGGGACACTGTGCGGCCGGGCAAGGGCGGTCTGCTTACCCGGAATCTGAAGCCGGGCACCCGGCAATACCTGGTGACCTATCTGGACCCGGCCAAGAACAGGCAGTTGGGATTCTGGTATTGGGTGCGGGAGATCGGCACCGGTAACCGGAATGGGAGTCCTGTTTTTTTCATCGATCAGCGTTGGTACGGCAGCGATACGCCGGCTTACCGGACGGTATACTCGATAAATGAGGCGGCCAGTTTTGCGCCGGTGTATCACCAGGAGCAGGTGCGGGGAAAGCTGAATGCCTATAATTGGCGATGGGATGGGATCAGCGGCGCCGACACGGTGGCGGATAATGCGCGGAAGGGCTTCTCGCTGGCCTTTTCCGAGCCCAATTTCAACTGGAACCTGGATATCGAGACCTTTGAGATGCTGCCGCTGGCCGTGGGGCGGTCGTTTCTGATCAATTTTTATGATGCGGGTCTTTCGCCCCCGCAGTATGTCCGATATACGGTCAAGGGTAGCGAGAAACTGGCTATGGGGGGTGGGGATGTCGACTGTTGGGTGCTGACCACGGAGGGAAAGGACCCCGGTGGGACGGCCTATACGGAGTCCTATTGGATCAGTAAGAAGGAGCATGAGTTTCTCAAAGAGGTGGATCATTTCAATGGGATGATCCGGTATAAGATCCTGATGCCGGCGCTGACGCCGGATGTGCGGATGGGTTTTACCCGGTAGGGGTGGGAATAGAAAAAATCAAAAAATGCGGCTATTTTTGATGCAATTGGCTAAAATTTATGAACACCTATTTCTGCTATGATGAAGTATCTTATTGATTTATAGTCCGATGAGTGATTTCTTATAAACATTAAATTAAATTGATATACGTGACTGTATATCCGTTTTGCATTTTTTGTGTACCTTTAGTCTGTTATTTGTAGTATTAGTATTTTATTAATATGAAATTAAAGATTATGAGCAAAATCACTGCGAAAAGGTACTTACCCTTCATCTTCCTGGCCGCGGTGGCGGTTGCGGCGATCTTTATTCCCACTTTCAAGCCCATTGTCGATGATAGCAAGTATAACTCCGCGGACGTGGCCTGGATACTGGTTGCGACGGCGCTGGTATTCCTGATGACCCCGGCCCTGGCCTTTTTTTATGGGGGGATGGTGAACCGGAAGAACGTGTTGTCGACGATGATGAAGAGTGTCGTAGCGGCGGGTGTGGTCGGGGTTTTGTGGATCGTGGTCGGTTACAGTCTTTGCTTTGGGGATTCGATCCATGGGATCATCGGTAATCCTTTAACGCATTTGTTCTATAAAGGCGTGACGACGGGCCCGGTATGGGGACCGGCGCCGACGATCCCGAAATCGTTGTTCTCGATGTTCCAGTTGATGTTCGCGATCATCACCCCGGGTTTGGTGGTTGGCGCTATCGCGGAGCGGATGCGATTTTCGGCATACGTTCTTTTTACCGTTCTTTTCAGTCTGCTGGTATACGCGCCGTTGGCGCACTGGAGCTGGCATCCCGATGGCTTTCTGGCCAAGATGGGTGCGCTTGACTTCGCCGGCGGTACGGTGGTTCATATCTCCGCGGGTTGTGCGGCGCTTGCCGGTGCGCTTGTGTTGAAGCGCCGGAAAGTTCATATCGAACGGCTTGAGACGCATCCTGCCAATATCCCTTATGTGCTGATCGGTACCGGGTTGTTGTGGTTTGGCTGGTTTGGATTCAACGCCGGTTCGGCCCTTGCCGCCAACTCGCTTGCGGTATCCGCCTTCTCCACTACGAATACGGCGGCTGCGGCAGGCGGCTTGTCCTGGATGTTCTTCGACGTGATCCGCGGTAAGAAGCCTTCTGTTGTCGGGTTCTGTGTGGGTGCGGTGGTCGGGCTGGTGGCGATCACCCCGGCCGCGGGTTATGTGGCTGTTCCTCAGAGTATTTTTATCGGCGTATTTGCAGCCGTAGTTTCCAATATGGCCGTTCACTTCAAAGCTACCAAGACGGTGCTTGACGATACGCTGGATGTGTTCCCCTGTCATGGACTTGGCGGGATGGTCGGGATGTTGCTGACCGGGGTATTTGCCACGAAGATGGTCAATGGCGCCGGCGCCGATGGTTTACTCAGCGGCAATCCCGGGTTCTTCTTCATCCAGTTGAAGGCCATGGGTATCGCGGTCGGCTATAGCTTTGCGGTCTCCTATGGGATCTTCAAGCTTGTCAACTTTATCGTTCCGCTGCGGGTCAGCGAAGAGGAAGAAGAAGAGGGGTTGGATGCCAGCCAGCACGACGAGAAGTACACGCAGGGTACGCTGCTGGTAGCGACGCCGGAGGGGCTGAAGGAGCAGGAGATCGTTTAAGATTTAGATTTTTGATAAGGGGGCCGGCGTTTGCCGGCCCTTTTTGTTTTGGTGCATTTTGTTTTGGTGCAGCCGGCTTTTTCTGAATCGAGCCAAAAATGATATCTTCGCCCGACCAATATGATAAACCAAGAAGTACTTGCAGAGGCCAGAACACTGTGGGACTATCATCATCTGAATCATATTCCGGCTGAATCGGACTGTATCCTGGTGTTAGGCAGTCATGATCTCCGCGTGGCCGACCGCGGTGCGGAACTCTATCTGCAGGGGTTGGCACCCATCCTCATCTTTTCCGGCGGCCTCGGCAATGTCACGAAGGGTATCTGGAAGGATCCGGAGGCGGACCGGTTTGCCCGCATCGCGCTGGATATGGGCGTGCCGGCCGAGGCCATCTTCATCGAGAATCAGTCCACCAATACCGGTGAGAATATCCTCTTTACGCAACGGCTGCTGGCGGATAAGGGGTTACATCCACAATCATTTATTGTCGTTCAGAAGCCGTATATGGAGCGTCGCAGCTATGCGACGTTTAAGAAGCACTGGCCTGACAAAGACTTACTGGTCACTTCACCCCAGATCGCGTTCGAGGACTATCCCACTGACGAGATCCCGGTGAAGCGGGTGATCAATATCATGGTCGGCGATCTGCAGCGGATCAGGATCTACCCGGCGAAGGGGTTTCAGATCCCGATGGAAATCCCCGATGCCGTGTGGGCGGCCTATGAGAAACTGGTGGGGTGGGGGTTTACGGAGCATTTGGCGGGGTAGTTCTTCGGCCGCTGAGCTTACAAATACCGCAACCATTTCTTCTCGCGGTGTTCTGCCTTGTATCTTCCATACCACCGGCAGACCGGATAGAGGAGGAGCACGAGGCTGATCCACACGAGGTAAACGCCCCATAAGGGGATGCCGGAGGCTTTGTCGGGCCGGCCGTTCAGAAAGGGACCGAAGCGCAGATCGGCGACGTGGTAACCTTGGAGAAAGACCATTACGAGCATCAGGAGGTGGGCCAGATAAAAATGGACCAGGAAATAGAACAACGGAACCCGGCCATATACCAGCAGAAACCGGGTGAGGGGATTGTCTTTTCCCTCTGCCGCGGAGAGGACGATCAGGATAATGCCCAACATCAGCAGGCTGAACAGCAGCGAAGGCGGATATTTATTGAGGTTGAAAAATGAGAGAACGGTAAACAAGGGGGTCTTCTGCGAGGTCCAGGCAACGGGATCACCATAAAGGTTGAAAAAACGCAGCACCGCGAAGAGTCCCAGTGCGCCCAGTCCGAGCCGCAGGAAGATGCGGCTTCGTCTTTCGGGTGCAAGTGTAAAGAGGCGGCCCGCGGAAAATCCCGCCAGCATGATCCCCAGCCAGGGCAGGATGGGATAGGCGATCAGGAAGGTGAAGCGATCCCCGGGAAAGATGCCCAGCGTAAAAAAGAGCGTGGAGATGAACCGGGGCACGGGGGTGGTGGGTAGCGGAATAAGGCCGAGGAGATCGTGTCCAAAGAACAGCAGCGCCGCGATGCCGGCGACGACACCCCAGGACAACCTTGAGAGGAAAGAGAGGAAGATGAACCCGGCGCCGATGGTGGCGATCACTTCGAAGATCAGGTAACGGAATCGAATATCGAAGTTCATTCCGAAGTTGACCAGGGTAAACTCGATGGCGATCAGCGCGAGACCGCGAGTAAGCAGGAACCGGCGGCCGGCGCTTTTGTCCGGTCCGGCCTGCAGGGAAAGCCAGGCCGAGGTCCCCGCCAGGAATACGAACGCCGGTGCACAGAGATGCGTGATCCAACGGGTGAAAAAGAGGATAGGCGTCGTCGTGGCCAGATTGGTCGGACTCTGGGTCAGCGAGTCGGTGTGCAGCAGATCGCGAGTGTGGTCAAGGACCATGATGACCATGACCAGACCGCGGACGACATCGATGGAGGAGATGCGTTTCATTGGCAATAAGGTAGTTTCGGCAGTGTATGGGAAAATAGAAAAAAAGGGCTATTTTCCATACATGAATATAATTCAACGATTTGCTATCGGCCTGATTTGCCTGCTTTTTTTGACGAACGGTAAGGCACAAGGCTTCTTGAGGGCGAAAGGGAAGCTGATCGTCAACGAAAAAGGCGAGAAGGTGATCCTCCGGGGGATGGGGCTGGGCGGGTGGATGCTACAGGAAGGCTATATGCTTAAACTGGGGCCCGTAGGACCTCAGTACCTGATCAGGCGCAGGATCGAAGAGCTGATCGGCAAGGAGAAGACGGCAGTCTTCTATAACGGCTGGCTTGCCAGTCAAACACGGAAGATCGATATCGATTCGATGGCTTCCTGGGGTTTCAATTCGGTTCGGCTACCCATGCACTATCGCCTTTATACCCTTTCTGTCGAAGAGGAACCCGTGGCCGGCAGGAACACCTGGCTGGAAAAAGGTTTTGCGCTGACCGATAGCCTGCTGGCCTGGTGCAAGGCCAACCACCTTTATCTCATCCTCGACCTGCACGCCGCGCCGGGCGGACAGGGACACGACTATAATATCTCGGACCGGGATTCCACCAAGCCCTCACTTTGGGAGAGCCGGGCCAACCAGGAGAAGATGGTCGCCCTCTGGCGCCGGCTGGCCGAAAGATATGCCAACGAACCCAATATCGGGGGGTATGATATCATCAACGAACCCAATTGGGGCTTTGAAGATCCGGCAGACAGGAACGGGTTGAAAGAAACGAAGAATGCGCCGCTTCGCAAGCTGATGATGGACATCACAGCCGCTATCCGGGCGGTGGACAAAAAACATCTCATCATCATCGAGGGTAATGGCTGGGGAAATAACTACCGGGGCGTGCTTCCTCCCTGGGATAATAATATGGTGTTGAGCTTTCACAAATACTGGAACCCCAACACCGAAGACGCGATCCGCGGCTCGCTGGAACTGCGTGAGAAATACAATATTCCTCTTTGGCTTGGGGAGTCGGGTGAGAATGACAACACCTGGTACCGGGACTGCATCCACCTCATGGAGAGCCATGACATCGGCTGGAGCTGGTGGCCGCTGAAGAAGATCGGCACCAACAATCCCCTGGAGGTCCGGATGACGCCGGAATATCAGAAGGTGGTGGACTATTTCACGGGAAAGGGACCTAAACCGACGGAGCTTGAAGCGGAGGCAGCCTTCGACGGGCTACTGCGGAATGTGCGTCTTGAGAATAACATCTACCACAAGGAAGTGACCGACGCCCTCTTCCTACCGTAAAAATTGCTGCAGCTGCTGAAAACCGCTGATCAGCTTCTCAAAATCATCTTTTGTATGCGGCCAGTTGATCTTGTTCCTGCGGAAGGTGTGTTTGATGAGCGTGTCCGCTTTGTGACAGTCCTCTTCATCGAAAAAATAGGATTTCCACACCGGGGGAAGGTTGTCATAGTGCTTGAGACCAAAGCCGTTGCTATACACTTTTAGCGGGGAAGGGAAATAGGCGACATCCACAACGCTTTCGTTCCTGTCGTTAACCCATTTGAAAAAGGATTCCCAAAACTGGCAGTGATTGAAGAGTCTTTTTCTGATGTCCGCATCGCTTTCCTTATGGGTGGCGGGTATCCGCCATTGATTGTTATAAGCGGAGAAAGGATCTTTCTCCGGACTGCCGGAGGGCATGAGGTGGGGGCGAAAATGACCGGTGATGCCGCTGTCCATCCGCAGGTCGAGCTCGGCCTTTGTCAGCGACAATACATGATAGATATAGGTCCGGCGCCGCTGATTGGTCAGGTACAGGCGATCGGCTTTCAAAGCCCAGCTGCCATAGTCAAAGTGACCGAAATCCTGCGAGTAGGAGCCGTCCTGCCGCAGCTCTAAAAAGCTGACGAAACTGAGGGTCGTGTCGGCGTGTTCCGTGCCATCGGCCACGGGCGTGTAGAAATAGAGGCCGGTGCCGGGTTTGTCGGGGCTGCAGGCGAAGAAACTCATAAAGAGGAGCGCGACGGCTATATAGAGCAGGGGTTTCATGCAATGATCTTTTTTATCACGGGATATCAACGAAGAAATTCTTCCATCTGCTGGAAGGCGCCGAGGAACATCTTGTACTTACTATCGGTATTGGCCCATGCAATAGTTTTATGACGGAAAATGTCCTGGATCATATCGTTGGCCTTGCGGCAGTCCTCTTCGTCAAAGAAGAAAGCCTTCCAGCGGTCGGGCAACTCTTCATAGGGCTTTAGTCCGAACCCATTGCCATATATCTTGATCGCGGTGGGGGTGCTTCTGACATCGACCATGTTCAATTTTTTGTCCAACGCCCATTTGAAATAATATTCCCAGAATTTGCAGTGGTTGTAGAGTCTTTGTTTTATTTCCGCATCGGTTTCTTTATGGGTGGCAGGCAGGCGCCAACGGTTGTTCTCCGCGGAGAACGGGTCTTCCGTGCGATTGTCTGAGGGGAAAGGCCTGCTTTCGAAGTGTCCTGTCCTGCCTTTGGCGACGACAAGCTCCATTTCTTTGGGGGTAGGCAGCTTCATGGCATACACATAGGTTTTATGTTGCTGACTGGTAAGGAAAAGCTGATCCTCCTTCCGGTTCCAGCTGCCATATTCGTATCTGCCGAAATCAAGGGTGTAGCTGCCGTCCGGGCGCAATTCGATAAAGCTGGCGGGGGTCAGTTCCCCGGTCGTGTCCCTTCCGGGGCCGCTGCCATAACTATAGAACCATAGATGATCCCGCGGACCACCGCATCCGGAAAGCGCATTAAGCACGATAGCCAGGGATAGCCATCGGTAAAACTGTTTTTTCATCTGCTACAATATACAAAATAGGATCAATTCCCGGAAGTAGGGCTGTTTCTGAGCTCCGCGAGGTATCGATAGATGGCCGGCTGGCTGCGGCTAGCCTCGTCGGTTGGCGGTTGGCCGGCCGGAAGAGGGTCGGCGGTGACATTTTCCCCTTCCGCGGTGATGGCGATGGCGGCTGCGGTGTCCGCGAGCTGCAATTGGATCAGGTTGCTGATCTCGGCCTTCCCCTGCGGGTCGTATAAGGGAAAGCAGACCTCGATCCGCCGGTAGATATTCCGGTTCATCCAATCGGAGGATCCAAGGAAGAACTCTTCCTCTCCACCGTTGTGGAAGATAAAGACGCGGCCGTGTTCGAGATAGCGGTCGATGATCCGGCGGATGGTGATGTTACTGCTTTGCCCGCTGACGCCGGGCACGCAGCAGCAGATTCCGCGGATGAGCAGTTGTATCCTTACCCCCGCATTCGAGGCCTCATAGAGCTTTTCGATGAGTATTTTTTCTTCGAGATTGTTCATCTTGATGATGATGGATGCCTGCCGGCCTTTCCGGGCATGGGTGATCTCGCGGTCGATGAGTGCGAGGAATCGTTCCTGCAGGTTGAACTGGGCGACCAGCAGATGATGGAAGGCGATCTTTTCGGCTTTTCGCGGGTCTTTGCGTTTGCAGAGGAAGATGAACAGCAGTTCGAGCTCGCGCATCAGCTCGTGGTTGCCGGTGAGCAGGATATGATCGGTGTAGAAACGGGCGGTATTCTCGTTGAGGTTTCCCGTGGCCAGCAGTCCGCAATAGTGGATGCGGCCATCGACCCTTTTCTTTGCCAGGCCGATCTTTGCGTGGACCTTGAGCCCGGGGATGCTGTAGATGATCTTTACGCCGGCCTCTTTCATCTTTTTTGCCCAGCGGAGGTTGTTGGCCTCGTCGAAGCGGGCCTTCAATTCCACGAAGACCGTAACTTTTTTGCCATTGCGGCAGGCGCTGATGAGGGCATGTACGATGCGGGAGTCTTTTGCGACGCGGTAGAGGGTGACATAGATCTCTTCCACCTGCGGATGGATGGCGGCTTCGTTGAAGAAGCGGAGGACGGGATCGTAGGCCTCATAGGGGACGTGAAGCAAAACGTCTTTTTCCATGATGGCCTGGAGGAGGCTGGGCCGGTGGTCAACGTTTCTTGCGATGGCCGGCAGGGGCTTGTAGGACAGTGCGGGGTCTTTGACGGGAAAGCCTGCGAGATCGCGCAGGTTATGGTAGCATCCGCCTTCCACGCGGGTGGCCCCCTGCAGGTTGAGCTGCCGGATCAGGGTCTCGAGGATGGGGAGGGGGATGCCGGGTTCATATAACAGCCGGGTCGCCAGACCTGCGTCCCGTTTGGCCAGTTTCTTTTCGATCTTTTCCGCGATGTCGCCCTGGTATTCGTCATCGAGATCGAGCTCGGCATCACGGGAGATCTTCAGGCTGAAGACGCCGCTGACGATGGCATAGGGAAAGACAAAAGAAAGGTTCTCCCGGATGATATCGTCGATGAACAGGATGTGCCGGGACGCTCCCTCGCCGGTCGGGAAAAAGCGGGGCAGACTGTCCGATGGGATATTGAGGATGACCAGATCTTCGCCGGGACCATCCTGATCGAGGATAACAAGGAAATAAAGATGATCATTCTCCGGAAAGAAATCACTGCCGGTTTGCAGGAGATGCAGCGGTTGCAGGAAGGCGAGCACCTGGGTGAGAAAATAGTTGGTGGCAGCCTGCCTTGCTTCGGATGGGATCGGCTCATGATAGTTGAAATGGATCCCATGGGCTTTCAGTGCCGGTAATAGCCCGCCGGTGAGCAGCCGGCCGAAGTGTTCCAATTGGGTATGGAGGCGGGATGAAATTATTGTTAAGAGTTGGACACCCGACGCAGAAGTATAGGAATCCTTTGTCTCTTTTATCTTTTGCAGGGCGGCAACGGCGGGGATGCGCACCCGGTAAAACTCGTCGAGATTGGAACAGTAAACGGAGAAAAAGAAGACCCTTTCCAATAGCGGGGTCTTTTCTCTCGCGGCTTCTTCCAGCACGCGATAGTTAAAGGTCAGCCAGCTGAGGTCACGGTCAAACCGGGAGGTGTGGGACATAACGCAAAATAGGAATTTTATCCAACAAAGAAACGACCCGGCATAATGCCGGGCCGCTCATAAAAAAACCCCTGCCTGTTGTAATCGCCTGCCATTCTTGTTTCCGAGTGCCTGCCGGAAGTGTAAGTCCTTTATGCTGTTGTCAGTGTTTATTGATCAAACAAATTTACAACCGATAATCACCCAAGTCAATGTACCGATCATAGCATCTTGTGTACATATCGTGACTTCTTTCGGCAAGCTGCTTCCACGTGTTCGCAGAGGTTCCTGACCGTTATGCGTCCTTCCAGTTTTACGCCGTTTATAAAAAAGGAAGGCGCTTCTTTTACACCCAGTTTTATGCCTGCCACCAGATCGTCCTGAACGTATTGGCCGTATCTGCCGGTGACCAGACTGTCCAGGAAGTTGATGCCGCCGATGCCGAGGTCACGCGCGTAAAACGCCAGACTTGCGGTGCCCAGGTTCCGGCGGTTGTGCAAAAGGAGATCGTGCATCTGGGGAAATTTTCCCGCCTGTGCCGCGGCGATGGCTGCCTCGGCCGCTTTGTGCGCACGCTGGTGGATCCTCAGTTGAGGAAAATGGCGGTAGTTGAAATTGACCATGCCCGGGAAACGCTGCAACACTTCGCGAACGATAAGATCATCGTGCAGCGCGGTCTCGCATTCATAGTCACCGTATTCCATCAGCGTGACGGGAGCTTTGGGATGCCCGATGAATATATCTTTCGGGAGGATGACGGGAACGTCTTTTTTGTAGTTCATTTTATTACCGGTTTAATTTAACTGAAATTCGAAATGCTCTCTTTTTTGAAATCGGTGAAATTCTTTCCGTATACGGTCTTGAAGAATTTGCTGAAATGTGCGATGTCATCGAATCCCAGATGATAGGCTATCTCCTTCATGCTCACGTCGGAATAAGCGGCTTTGCGCCGGGCTTCAAGGACCACGCGCTGACGGATATGGTAACCGGCGGAATACCCCGAGATGCGTTTTACGATCTCGTTCAGATAGTTGGGGGTTACCGCCAGTTCACTGGCATATTCCTTCACCAGTTTGCAGCACATGTACTTCTTCTCAACCAGGGAGATGAAATTCTTTACCAGCCGGACGTTCTTTGTCTGTACGGACACCTGAAGGGCGCCGTCGAACTGCCGTGCGAGATAGATGAGGAAGATGCTGGTATACCTTCTTATTATTTCCTTTCGGAGCAGGTAGCCGCCGTAGAGCTCCTTGTGGAGCCGACGGATGATACCGTCGACCTCGCAGGCCACTTCCGGTTCCATATTCATTCCGGGGCTGCGCATCAGCAGGTGGAAAAGACCGGACCGGTATAGTAATTCGAAATCGTCGTTCCCGCCGTTCATCAGGTGTTCGGGCAGGGAGATGAGATAGCCTTCGGCGGTTTCGTCGAGTTCGACCTGGTGCAACTGGCCGGGGACGATGCAATACAGCATATTGCTGCCCATCCGGTATTTTTTCAGATCGATATCCAGGCAACCGTTGCCGTTTTTGATCCAGATGATCTCGATGTGCTCGTGACGATGGGGCATCAGATGGTCTTCGTTTTTGTTCTCGCGAAGCCATTGCAAGGATTGGATGTCGAGCGTGATCTCTTTTTGGTTGCTTTCCGTTTCGGATGCAGTTGGTTTGATAGACATATGATAGGAATTATTGCGTCGGATTATGTCTTTTCCAATTGCATGCCAAGCTATAAATTAATGAATCACAAAACGTTGTAACTTCGGGTTGATAGCGGGTTTACGAAATATCGCTATTTCGCAGAAATTAATCGAAATATCGTCGCATGGTCGTTCTTCAACGGATAACGCCCGGGTGGGCTTTGATCCTGATCCTTTTACTGCCTGCGAAAGGGTGGGCCCAGTCCGGGTTCCAGCGGGTGGATGAGCATATCCTCGAGAGTCTTGCGGCCGGGAGGACCGATGGGCAAACCCGGCTTTGGCGGTTCGTTTCCAATGCAAATAATTATGTCAATGCAGGGATACCCGTAGGTGTGCTGGTGGACGGGATCATCAGGAATGATGTGCCAACAAAACGCAATGGCCTTTATATGGCTGTCAGCACGGTCAGCACCTATCTGCTGAACCTGGCGATCAAGCAGCTTGTCAAACGGCCAAGGCCTTTTCTGACCGATACGCGGCTGGTCCCGGTCTATCGGCCGGGGGAATATTCTTTTCCATCGGGACATACCTCTTCGGCTTTCAGCGTCGTCACTTCGCTGAGCCGGTCCTATCCCAAATGGTATGTCATCGCCCCTTCTTTTCTTTGGGCCGCTGGGGTTGGGTATTCCCGGATGTATCTCGGTGTTCACTATCCGACCGATGTGGCTGGTGGGGCGGTGCTTGGGGCGGGGACGGCGTTTGCGTGGGGTTTTTTGCGGCGGTGAATCGAAAATTGTGAATATGGTCTTTTGTCGCTAGTTTGCGTCACGGATGAAAACTTATGTCATCGGCGATATTCATGGGGCACACCGGGCCTTGCAACAGGTGATCCAGCAGGTTGGGCCCGGGTCCGGAGACCGGCTGATCTTCCTTGGCGACTATGTGGATGGGTGGTCGCAGTCCCGGCAGGTGATGGAATATCTGATGGAACTCAATGCCAGGCATAACTGTATTTTTATCAGGGGCAATCATGACGCCTGGTGTGAAGAGTGGCTGGCCGGAATGGACGCCGATCCCAGTTGGCTGATGCATGGCGGCAGGGCGACCGTCGAGAGCTATTCGGGCATCGGTCCGATGGAGCGGATCCGGCATCTTGCATTTTTCGGCCGGATGCAACCTTATTTCGAAGAGGATGGACGGCTGTTTATCCATGCGGGGTTCTCTTCGATGCATGGGCCGGCGATGGAGCATTATGAAAGCAATTTTTTTTGGGACCGGACGCTATGGGAAACGGCGCTTGCCACCGATGCCCGTATTCCTAAGGATAGTATTCACTATCCGCGGCGGCTTCTGCTCTACCAGGAGATCTACATCGGTCATACCCCAACCACTAATTACGGATTGGACACGCCCATGCATTGTTGCAACGTCTGGAATATCGATACGGGGGCGGCATTTACCGGCAGGGTGTCCATGATGGATATCGCTACGAAGAAGGTCGCTCAGAGCGATATCGTCCAGCGGTTGTATCCTGGGGAGCCGGGAAGGAATCGATAAAGACGCCGTTGCTGTCTAGTCGAGTTTCGTTCGCAAAATTTTCCCATTATAAACGATATTTTTCACCGGTTTGCCGGTGGCCGTCATCACTTGAAGCGCGAAGGTGCGATGAACGGGGCGGCTGGTCATGCCGGCGGGTGCGCCGGGTTGCAGCGTGAGGGTTTTTGTCGCGTCGTTCCAACTCATGCGGATCCAGGTGGCTGTGCCGCGGAGATAGTCCTCGCTGATGCCGTCGTCGTCGTAGAGTGTGAAGTCGCCGTCGGCGCCGGGATAGATGCGAAGGGTTGTCGGGGCTGTCACGGGCTGTTCGGTGTATTGCCGGATGGGATCGAAGGGGATGATGGCGCCTGCGCGGACATAGATCGGCATGATCGACAGATCGACGGGACGGTCGATGGTGGCGCCGCCTGTGGCGGGATCGTTTGTCCACCAATCATACCATTTTCCGGCGGGCAGGTATACGCTGCGGTGTGTCGCGCCTTTTTCGAATACGGGGGCGATGAGCAGATCGGGTCCCCAGAGATATTCGCTTCCCAGGCCGCGGGCGACCGGATCGGCGGGATAGTGCAGCCAGAGGGCGCGCATGAGGGGCATGCCCGTGGCGCGGGCTTCCCATGCTAACGTATAGGTATAGGGAAGAAGTTGATAGCGCAGTTCATCATATTTTTTGACAACGGGTTCGACTTTGGGATTGTTCATTTCGGAAAGCAGGACATTCCGTTTGACGACTTCGCTGTCTGGGCCGGGTTTGGTAGAAGTTTCCAGGTCGCCGCGGTCACCCTGACCCCAGCCCCAGGGCAGGATGGTCATGGTCGTCCGGCCATGGGTGCGGAAGGCGGGACAGAAAGCGCCAAACTGGAACCAACGGGTAAATAGTTCGCCCGTTTTTTCATTATTGGAGTAGAAGCCACCGATATCGGAGCCCCAGTAGGGGCCGATGCTTAGCGAGTGATTGATGCCGACCGCTATCTGGCCTTCGAGGGTCTTCCATGACGATTCGGTATCTCCCGACCAGACCCAGCCGCCCCAGCGGGCGATGCCGAGATATCCATTGCGGTGCAGGCTCCAGGGGCGAATATTCGGGAAGGTGGACAGCGGACCCTGGTAATACATCTGGTGCCTTTTTATACGTTCGTAGAGGTTGAACCAGTCGCCTTCATCGGGCCAGAAGGCATCGGCGCCGGTCTTCATCAGCGGGACATGCTGCGCCCAGTAGTTTTGGATATGACCTGCATCCAGTTTCTCGCCGGGGGCGGCGGGGATCGTACCGTGCAGGGTGGGGAGCTTGTCGCGGTCCCAGGGGACCATATGCAGGATCACCTTTACATGCATTGCGTGAAAATCGGCCAGCACGGCGGCGGGGTCGCGGTGGAAGACCGCGGGGTTGAACTGGAACGAAGGCTGTTTGGTATTCCAGCCCTGCGGCGTAAAGCCGGTGCCAAGATAGATGACTGCGTCAAGGGGAATGCGTTTTGAACGGAAGCTGTCGACGATGCCGAGGATATAGTTCTCGTCCTTTATCGTTCGATGCGACTGCATATAGCCCAGCGACCATCGGGGCGGAATGACCGCCGGACCCGTCAATGTGGACACGTCTTTCATAAAGGCCGCGGGCTGCCGGGCGTCGAAGACGATACAATCATATACTCCGGGGATCACGCTGGCGGCGGGGGGAAGGCCTTTCGCGAGGGCGAGGCCCTGGTTGTGTTCGTTTTGTTGGGTTGTATCTCTGGCTGTGGGCTTCCAGGGATGGAAGACGCCATGGTCGGCTGCCTGCATATCGATCTGTCCCCAGGGCGTCGCGATAAAGAGCGCCCACCCTTTTGTACCGATGAGCAGGGGTACGGGGTTGCGGGAACCGTAGGCGTCGCTTTGCCAGCGGGGCTGCATGTCCTGCCATCTCCCCCGCCGGTCGAATTCGATGGGGGCGGTTCGCCAACTGACGCCCGGCTGAGGCTTGTGTCCCCCTTCTCCAAGCCCGAGTACGGGTGCATCATCCAGTGCGAAGGTGAGTGTGCTGTCGCCAAAGACAAGGCGTTGAACGGGCGACCCGTCCTTTGTCATAACGGTGACGGTCAGCGGGGCCGGGGTCACCTTTACCACGAGATCCCCCACCGGCCGGGTGACGGGTGCAGAAATATCGGTCAGCGCCAGCACAGGGCTCGGGTAGGGGTAGTCCACCAGTGCGGGGCTGAAGGGAAGGGCGGCGGTATCGCTCAGGGGCTCCAGCGTTATGCGGACGCTGTGTGCACCGGCTTCCCGGATAGACAGCCGCGCAGGGGCGCCTGCCGAAAGGATAGGTTGAGCAAGTGCGGTAGCCGTTTGGAGCAACAGCGACAGACCGGCGAGCGGAAGAAGGCGACGTGGATTCACGGTATGCTTGATGTTTCCGAAAAGTTCCGCGATCCGGTGAAGACCGGGCGGATGCATTTTAGCCGATCTCAGTCGCATTTTAACCGATCGGGTTAATTTTTATCGACGAACTTTTTATTGGCGTCATTATACCGGTCGCCGATGTTGGGGTATTGCCGGATCAGCTTATCGATCGCTGCAAAATCATCTTTGCCGAGGGTGACGTTTACGGCGCCGGCGTTATCGAGGAGATATTTCCGGCGTTTGGTCCCCGGTATCGGAATGATATTGTCCCCTTTAGCGAGTACCCAGGCGATGGCCAGCTGAGCCGGTGTACAGCCTTTTGCTTCAGCCAGCGCAGCAAAACCGGCAGCGAGCAGGCGGTTATTATCTGCGTGCTCGCCATGATAGCGTGGCAGGGCCTTGCGGAAATCGGAATCGCCGAGCTGGCTGAGATCCAGCGCATTGGTCATCAGGCCGCGGGCCAGCGGGCTAAAAGGAACGAGGGTGATGTGCAGTTCCGCGCAGACCGGGAGGATCTCCTTTTCCACATCGCGGGTGAGAATGGAATATTCGCTTTGGAGTGCGCTTATCGGATGAACCGCGTGAGCCCGGCGGATGGATTGCGGGGAAGCCTCTGAGAGCCCGAGATAACGGACCTTTCCTTCTTTCACCAGGTCGGCCATGGCGCCTACGGTCTCTTCCACGGGAATTTTGGGGTCGATGCGGTGCGCATAATAAAGATCGATGACATCGGTCTTCAACCTGCGGAGGCTTGCTTCCACTGCTTTTTTCGCGTGGGCCGGCGAGGCGTCGAACCCACCCATTTTGGCATCCGCATAGGCAAGAAAACCGAATTTTGTGGCGATGAAGATCTTTTGCCGGTTGGGCTGAAGCACTTTTGAGACGAGTTCTTCATTGGCGCCGTTGGCATAGATGTCGGCGGTATCCCAGAAATTGATGCCGATCTCGACGGCCTTTTCCAGGGTTGCGATCGATTCGGCGTCGTCCGGCTGGCCGTAAGCATGGTTCATGCTCATACAGCCGAGACCGATGGCGGAGAGCCGGATGTTGGTATTGCCGAGTGTTCTATATTGCATTGTCATAATTTTAGATCGTATGGATGAATATGTTATAAATGTCGGAAAAGTTGAAGAATGGCAGATGATCAAAGATATCGCTACGCTCGATGAGGTATTCCAGCGGGCCAAACGGGTGTTGGTCGGCGGCGGAATGGTTGCGTTGGTACGGGAACAGCGGGATGGATCATCTTATCGTTTTGAACAGTTTACCAACCTCGAGGACTTCGAGGAGTATCGGAAGAATGTATATAAATATTTGTAAATAAAAGAGGCCGTCCTCGCGGGACAGCCTCTCCCGGCACATTTGCCGGCAGATTATTTTTGGAGCAACCCGGTTAAGCGAAATTAACCGAAGGTTTCCATGATTGATCTGTAGATTGCATGAATACCTCCTTTTTTTTGGTGAACGATAGGTATGAAGTTACGACAAAAAGGATTCCGATCGACGGGTAAGCCGGTAAATTTTCTTCACAATAACCATATAGGGTTATGACAGTTGCCGGTGAAGGGCCCACTTTCTAAGTTTCCCCACCAGTTCATCGAGCTTTACAGGTTTGCCGATATAATCATTCATCCCCATCCGTAGGCATTCTTCTTCATCGCCTTCCATGGTGTTGGCCGTTAGTGCAATGATGATGGGCTGATCGACGAGTCCTGATTGCCGGATAAGCCGGGTTGCTTCCAGTCCGTCCATTTCGGGCATTTGGAGATCCATGAAAATAATGTCATAGCCGGTGGTGAGTGCGGCGTCGACGGCTTGTTTGCCGTTTTCCACGATGAGGGGCATATATCCGAGTTTCTGGAGGATATAAAGGATCACCTGCTGATTGATCAGATTGTCTTCGGCGATCAGAATATTCAGCGGGAATGTGGAAGAGAGTTTATCGGGTAGTCTTGGCTGCATCGACCGGCCTTCGACGGGCAACTGTCCGTGGTTCTGGAGCGCAGCCAGGATATGCCGGTGCATGACCTGCTGTTTGATGGGCTTGGTCATCACGGCATTGAACAGCTGGTAATGATTCTTTTTGTATTCATCCCCCACCGAGCTGAGAAGGATGATGGGAATATGCGGGTAACGCGCGCGGATCGTTTCGGAGAGCCGGATGCCATCCATATAGGGCATCTGCATATCGGTAAGCACCAGGTCGTATCGATCGTCGGAGGTAAGGATGTTCAAGGCTTCCACACCCGATGCGGCCGGCACGGGCTGGAGGTTCCAGTATTCCAGTTGTGTCTTGAGGATCGTCCGGTTGGTGCTGTTATCGTCAACGATAAGTATCTTCTTTCCGGCGTGTTCGGGAAGGCCGGGATCGGCGGGGTGCTGGTCGATGCCTGCGCGGGTGTGGATCGTAAAGAAAAAGGTCGACCCTTTATGTGTCTCGCTTTCCACGCTGATGCTGCCGCCCATCAATCGGACCAGTTGTTCGGAGATGGCGAGGCCCAGACCGGTGCCGCCGTATTTGCGGGTGGTGGAGGAGTCCACCTGGGAGAAGGCTTTGAAAAGACGGCCGAGCTTGTCCGGGGGGATGCCGATCCCGGTATCCCTTACCTCGAAGCCCAGCGTCAGGGCATCACCGTCGCCTTTCTCCAGCACGCGGACCCCGATATAGATCTCGCCGCGCTCGGTGAACTTCATGGCATTGCCCACCAGGTTGGTCAGTACCTGGCGGAGCCGCAGATCGTCGCCCCGGATGAAGGTGGGCACGTCATGCTCTATCTGGTTGAGGAGTTCGACATCCGCTTTGGCGGCACGCGCGCCGAAGAGATCGAGGATATGTTCGATACTGCTTTGCAGGTTGAAATCCTCTTCCTCCAGTTCCATGCTACCCGATTCAATCTTTGAAAAGTCGAGGATGTCGTTGATCACGTTGAGCAGGGTGTCGCCGCAGACCGCGATGGTCTCGGTATACGTTCGCTGCTGTTCGGTGAGGGGTGTCTCGGCGAGGAGGGAGGCCATACCGATGACCCCGTTCATCGGCGTACGGATCTCATGACTCATCGTGGCCAGGAAAATGCTTTTCGCTTTATTAGCCCGTTCGGCCTCTTCCCTGGCTTTCTCCGCGTTGTGCCAGGCTACCTCGAGGGCATCGGCATTTCGTTTTCGTTCCGTCAGCACAAAGGCCTCCCGTTGCAGGGCGATCATCTGCACGGTCTGCGCGATCTGAATCTTACCGGACCTTCGCAACTGGTATGCCCAGAGGCCGCAGATGAAGACGATGATGGTGGTAAGGATAATATGAATGACATAGGTCTGAAGATCGAGGTGATCCAGGCGGGTGAAATAGATCGTTGTATTGCCGGAGTATTGCAGGTAGTTGAAGAGGCTGTGATGCGCCACGACGAAGAGCAGCAGCGGGATCTGCAATTTCCAGTTTTGATAGGTGATCAGGATGGCGCAACCGATGAAAGCAAAAAAATGCATTTCGAAGAGACCGTGCATCTGGTAGATATATTGCGCCATGAAGAGCGCCAGAACCATGCTCAGGACGTATTGATAAAGATCGGATTGGGGCAGGATCCATTTTATGGAATAATACGCGGCTACCGACAACCCGCCCACGCCGAGGGCGATGCCCCAGGTATCGAAGTAACGGGCGAGGACAAGCCCGATCACGAAGAACGAGAGCAGGAAATAATTCATGAGGGTATCGCTCCGCTTCTTGACCTCGCCGCGGAAATATTCCGTCTGGGCTTCCAGGTCTTCCCTGGTCTTTTCGGTAATTAGCGTTGACGGGTTCATCTGTTGCAGGTGGGTAATTGACATCCGTAGGCTTTCAAGGCCAGCGGATCGAAGTTTTGGGAATAGTTGTTTTTCAACAAACCCACCAGCGCCAGCCGGGCGAACCCGGTCTTTTCATCGCTGCAATAGCGGCTGCGGTTATAGTTGCCCCGATAGAAAAGCTTCTGATCCTTGTCGATGATCACGGCCTGAGGCGTGGAGTAAACTCCGCAAGACGCGGCTATGGCACTGTCGTTGAGCACCGGGATCGGGTAGGGGAGATTGAACTTTGTCTGTAATTCTTCGGCCGTGAATGCGTCGGGGCTCATCACGACGATGGCAAACCGGGCCTGCTTGCCATATTGCTGGACGAGGGCTCTGAACTGGGGCATATTGAACCGGCTGCAGGGACAGTCGGGGTTGAAAAAATGGAGGAATAGCGGCTTGTTGTCCGTGGGAAACAGGGACGCGGCCGTGGATGGCAACCGGACGGGACTCCCCAGCCCGACGGCGTGATAGTTATCCGGTACGGGAGTGGGCAAACTGTATTTCCACTCATACCGCCAGAAGATGACGCCGACGCCAATGGCCAGCACCAGCAGCCAGGAAATGGCTAGCTTTTTTCTCAACCTGTTGGATATCATCATAGGAATGGATGGTACATATAGGGTATACCCCTCCAACCCAATAACGCAAGATTTACTTCCTTTATTAGGTGGAATCACTTATTTTTCTGCTAAACTAGACAGACGTGTCTATTTTGCACAAAACCGGTACCTTTATGTTATGCGGGACTCGGCCGTAAAAGACAGGATCCTGGACACCGCTTCGCGGCTTTTCTACGACCAGGGTTATCACGCGACGGGGATCAACCAGATCATCGAAGAGGCGGATATTGCCCGCGCGTCCCTCTACAATCATTTTACTTCCAAGACCGAACTCCTGCTGGCCTATCTTGACCGGACGCATGAGGATTGGTTTCTGGAGCTGGACCGGTATCTCGCAGCGCTACCCACTCCGAAGGAAAAATTGTTCGCCCTTTTTGATCACCGCATTCAGCGTCAGAGAAAGTTGAAGTATAAGGGTTGTCATTTTAATAAGATCACGGCAGAGACCTGCGAAGATGAAGAGGTCTTCCGCCGGGTGAAAATGCATAAGGAGCGGTTCCGTCAGACCATCCGCGACCTGGTGGGGCAAACGGATCACCGGCGGATGATGGATGACGAGACCCTTGCCGATACGCTCTTCCTCTTGCTGGAGGGCGGGATTTCCGTGGGGGCTATGTACCGCAGTTCGGAGTATGCGGAAAAGGCGCGGACGATAGCCGCGATGCTGTTATAGTCGTTCCTGACGGAGCGGGCGTGGACGCCGCGGTGGCAATCAAAGTTGTATCTTCCCCATATGAGAAAAAACCTAACGATCGCCTTGTCCCTGGCTGCGGTTCTGTTGGCCGCGGCGGTAACGGCGCAGCAGCCCGCGCCCGCGCAGGCCCAGGTTCCGGCAGAAAAATATCCGGTGGATTCCGCGTCGGTGGAGCATGCGGGGGTGCCGAAGGGGGAACTGATCCATTGCCGGTTTGACCGGTCGGCTATTTTCCCGGGCACGGAGCGTGACTATTGGATCTATGTGCCGGCGCAGTATCGCGGCGACCGGCCGGCTTGTGTTTATGTCAACCAGGATGGGGTCCAGTGGAAGGCGCCGACCGTATTCGACAACCTGATCGCCGCGGGTGAGATGCCGGTTACGATCGGAGTTTTTATTCAGCCCGGGCGGGTGATCGCGGGGGATCCCGCGGCGGCGCTGGACCGGTTTGACCGGAGCTTCGAGTATGATGGTCTCGGCGATGCCTATGCGCGGTTTCTGCTTGAAGAGATCCTGCCGGACGTAGAGAAGCATCAGACGGCAGACGGAAGGGTCATCCGGCTTTCACGAAACGGCAACGACCGGGCCATCGGCGGCAGCAGTAGCGGCGCGATCTGCGCTTTTACCGCCGCCTGGGAACGGCCCAATGAATTTTCGCGGGTATTCAGCGCCATCGGCACCTATGTTGCCCTGCGGGGCGGCGACCGCTATCCAAGCCTGATCCGTAAGTACGAACCCAGGGCCCTCCGCATTTTTCTGCAGGATGGGAGTCACGATAACAATATCTACGGCGGCGACTGGTGGATGGCCAACCAGATGATGGAGCGGGCACTCGTGTTCGGCGGCTATGCCGTCAACCATGTCTGGGGGGAAGGGACGCATAGTGGCGCGCAGGGCACTTCGCTTTTCCCCGAGGCGATGCGTTGGCTTTGGAAGGGCTGGCCGCAACCGGTGGCAAAGGGCGGCTCCGCCAATCAGACGCTTCGCGACATCCTCCTTCCCGGTGAGGAATGGGAGCTGGTGGGTGAGAAATACGGATTCACCGAAGGCACGGCGGCAGACGCCCGGGGGAATGTTTTCTACCAGGATATTCCGGCCTCCACCACTTACCGGGTGGACGCCGATGGCCGGGCCAAGGTGTTCTACAAAGATGCCAAACGCGCCAGCGGCACCTGCTTTGCCGCCGACGGCAGCCGCTATGAGGTGGCCGGCGCCACAAAACAGATATTGCGCTACGATGCGGCGGGGAAACCGACCGTTATCGCCGACAATATCAACGGCAACGATCTGCTCGTGATGCGTAACGGCAATGTCTACGTCACGGTACCCGATGGTTCGGAGCGGCCCAGCAAGCTGATCCTGATCCGGCCGGGTGGCGAAAAGCTGGTCGTCGACAGCGGGTTGAAATTTATCAACGGGCTTACGCTGACCCCCGATGAGACCCAGCTTTATGTCGCGGAATCTGCTTCGCACTGGGTCTGGATCTATACCATCCGGCCCGACGGGAGCCTGGTAAACAAACAACGGTTTGGCTGGCTGCATTGTCCCGATAATTCCGAAACCGCATGGCCGGACGGGATGAAATGCGACAGTGCGGGCAGACTCTATGTGGCGACCCGCCTGGGGATCCAGGTGCTCGACCCGCTGGGACGTGTCAACGCGATACTTCCCGTCCCTTCGGGTCAGGCCTCCAACTGTTGTTTTGGCGGACCGGGGTTCGATATCCTTTATGTCAGCAGCGGAGACAAGGTTTACCGCCGGAAGCTGCGGGTGCGCGGATGCAATCCCTTCGAGGCGCCCAACAAACCTGGGCCGCCGCATTTATAGTGGGCTGCGGCATTTAGAGGGGCAGTTGCGTTTGCAGGGGCTGCTGCGTTTGCAGGATCAATGATGCTGGAACGTCACTTTAGCCTGGGCAGTATCCACGGCCATAAAGCGGGCGGACTGCGATAGGAAAGAAGAGCCGTAGTAGAATTCTTCTTTCTGGACCTTGCCGTTCTTATAGTGGATGATCGCGCTGCGGTCGTTGGGGCCAAGGGAAAGGGTCGGCTGCTTTTTTTTCAAGGCGAATAATTTCAGGTCATCCCTGTACTGGCTGGCCGCGACCAGGTAGCGTCCGTCGGCGGCGCGCAGCTTCACCAGGGCCTTCCCGTCACCCGGAATATAGATTCCGCTCTCCAGGATGCTCAACGGAGTAAACCCGCCGGCGCCATCCCCTTTTAACAGCAAACCATTCAGCGCATCGTAGCGGCCGATACCCACCTCGGTGCCATAATCGTTCCCGCTGATCAGCACGTCGAGGTTGCCGTCCCCATCAAAGTCATCCACCAGCATCCCATTCAGTACGGACACTTGCGCCATTGCCGGCAGGGGGATCATGGTGAACTTTCCGCCGCCCTCGTTGCGCAGATAGCAGGACTGGAGCATATTGGCTTTTAACCGGAGGGCGCCTTCCCGCTGCTCCGGCGTCAGCATCTCGTCCATCGTGGCAAGGGCAAAGGGTTTAAAATTGGGATACCGTTTCTTGATGGTGCTCCAGTGCTTTGCGATATCGTCCCGGCCAAAGGCGGGGAATTCCTTCTTTTCTCCATTGATATCCTTCAGGTACAGCGAGGGGATCGCAACGTAATTCCCGCTTTTGTCAAAGTCCTTGGCCGTTATGTACACCGGAAAGCTGTCGCTGGCCTGGTACAGGGTATTGCGGCCGACATTGCCGACGATATAGTCCATCCGGCCCAGATGGCGGAAGTCGCCGGCCACGATGGAGTTCCACCAGCCCTGTTTACCGCCGACACCCGAGGTGGAGGTGACATTTACGAATTTCCCGTTTACATTCCTTAAAAAGGTAACGGCCATCCACTCGCCGACTACGATCAGATCGGTCTTGCCATCGCCGTCGAAATCGGTGAACAAGGCATCGCAGACCATCCCGATGTTCTGCAGAGTGGGAGCGACTTCGGCGGTTACATCGGTAAATTTCGCATGGCCATTGACCGCGTCATTCCGGAAGATAAAACTGCTGACCGGTTTTGGATAATGACCCGGGTCGACGCGGCCGGATACGAACAGATCCAGTTTCCCGTCGTTGTTGATGTCGGCGGCCCTGACACATAATTTGCTGCTATGATTTTCGGGTAATGCGGTGGAGTCCTCGGTGAAATTGCCCTTTCCATCGTTGATGTACAACCGGTGCTGATAGTCTTTACTGCCCGTGGGGCTTTTATAGCCACCGCCGGCGATATACAGATCTGGTTTGCCATCGCCATTGGCATCGAACAAAAGCATTCCTTCGTCCTTTGTGTAGGCCAGGGGCATCGGCGCCCGCGGCTGCAGGTCTTTCTGCACGAACCGGCCATTGGGTTGCTGGAGGAACAAATGGGCATGGGTATAGGCGTTGCCGCCGATGACCAGATCGTCCAGGCCGTTGCCGTCGATATCTCCTGCGGCGAGGGCCGGGCAATATTCGGAGAGTTTATGCGGCAGCAGGTTCTGAATATTGAAGTCTATGAACTCGACATCTTTATGTGTATAGTGAAGCCCGGCGGAATCCGTTATTTCCCGGAACAACGCGTTTGCCGCAAGCACCGGACGCTCCGGCGAGTAGGAGTCGGCCGCGTCTGCTATCTTCACTGTCAGCACCTGGTTGGACCGGACGTTTTTCAGCGTTTGTTTTTTTCCGTTTGGCCAGGTGATGACGACGGAGTCGAGCCATTGGGTCGCACCCAGGCCAAAATGCGCCCCCAGCTGCATTGTCGACAAATAGCCCCTGTAGGGATTGTTGTCAAACACCTGTTGTTTTCCGTGATCGTAACGAATGGCGGCCACGGCCCCCAGTCCATTGGCGTTCGCCCCTGCGCCCGCGAACCTGATCTCCAGAAAATGGGTGTTTGCCGTGTCTTTGTCGCGGGTGGTGTTCCGGTAGACGAAGACGGGGTCGTCGATATTGTTGACGACCATATCCATCGCACCGTCGTTGTCGAGATCGGCATAAGCCGCGCCATTCGAAAAGCTGGGAGTTTCGAGTCCCCAGCCGGCCGTCTCATCGCTGAAACTGCAATTGCCGGCGTTCCGGAAGGCATAGTTGTGCAGCTTTATCTGCGGGATCTGTTTGATCATTTCGGGTTTGCTTACGATGCCGACCGATTTTTCCCGATAGGCCATGAAGTCATGGTCCGACACGTCGCGGGGGAACCCGTTTGTGATGATCAGATCGCGATAGCCGTCATTGTCGAAATCGGTGATCAGCGGTGTCCAGCTCCAGTCGGTTTGGGATATCCCGCTCTGGAAGCCGATCTCACTGAAGGCCGGGATGCCGATGGAATCGTTTTGCCCGAGGCGGGGTCCCTGGTTGAGTTGTAGGGTGTTCCGCACATATTGATACTGATAGCCATACAGATCGAAGTTCTGATAGGTATTGGTGTTGTTTGCCGCGGACATCATTTTCTTGCGATAGTTGTCTTCGGGGTTCATATCGAGCTCCACGACGTCCGGCAGGCCGTCGTTGTTGATATCTATCACATCCTGGCCCATCGAGTTGAAGGATGTATGTTTGAAATATTCCTTTGCCCGGTTGGTAAAGGTGCCGTCGTGGTTGTTGATGTAGAGTAGATTGTTGGATAAGAAGTCATCCGAAACATAGATGTCCTTCCAGCCGTCGTTGTTGATGTCGCAGATGGTGGCCGCGTGTCCATAGCCTTCGAAGTTGATGCCTGCCGCATCGGAAACATCGTGGAAAACGGGGTGTTTCGTGATGGGGTCCATGTCGTTGCGGAAGAGTCTGCCTCTGTTGGGTGCGGTGACGCTATTTTCGTGCCGGCGGGTAAAGACCGAGGAGTTGTAGCCATTGGAAGCCTCGTTGACGGTGAGGTACATATCCAGGTCGCCATCGTTGTCATAGTCGAAGAAGCTGGCCATCGTGGATTGTACATGGATATCGAGGCCATATTCCCGGGCCAGGTCTTTGAAGTGCGGAATGCCGTCTTTATCCGTTCCCTGGTTGACATAAAGGATATTTCGTCTGCGGAGGGAGTCTTTATAGATGGTATTGCAGATATAGATATCCATCAGGCCGTCGTTGTTGATGTCGATGATGGATACGCCCCGGGCCCATCTGCCCAGGCCTTCGACGCCCGCTGCTTCCGTGATATCCCGGAACCGGAAGTGTCCTTTGTTCAGATAGAGTTTGCAGGGCACCATATTCCCCGTGAGGAAAATATCGGGTAATCCGTCGTTGTTGAAATCGCCGATCCCGACGCCACCGCCATTGTAGATGTTGACGACATCCATCGGGTTGATCGAGTCATTCTCCGTGATCTTGTTGTTGAAGGTGATCCCTGTGCGGGAGGCCGGCATTTGTTCGAACATCCCTCCGCTGTGGTGACAGGAGGAAAGCCAAATGAGACAAAGACCGAGATAGGTTAGTGGCGCTGGCTTCATGCGGAAAAATAAAAAGGCTCCTTTTTTGAAGGTAGCCTTTTTTATAAGATGAATGATATTAATACCCCGGATTCTGGGTCAGGTTCGGATTGAGGGCTCTGGCCGATTGGGGTATCGGCAACAGTGCACCGTTTTGGGTCAGGCTGGTGTTGTATAAGCCATGCTGCTGGTTATCATGGGTCGGGCCCGGTGCGGGGTTGGGGACGGGGTTATAACTGCCATCCACCGTGCCGTTGGCTGCCTTGATGAAGGCGATGGCCACATCGGAGCCGGCCCTGCAAAGATCGTAGAACACCGAGTATTCGCCGGACAGTTCATGCCGGTATTCGCTCAACACCATCTGCAGGGGATCGGTTATCGGCTGGCCGGGGGTGCCGTCGAAATTTGCGCTGTCTTTCATTATGGCGGGGGCTGGTCCACCCCATGCGCGGTTGCGGACGAGGGCCAGGTCGGCCATTGCGCCGGGGTTATCGCCTGTGCGGATCTTACATTCTGCCCGGCTCAGGAGCACTTCGGCATACCGCATGAGGATTTGGTTCTGATCGCCAAACAGATTGCTCGCGCCCTTGGAATTGGTATTGCCGCCGGTGAGATTCGGGTCCCGCCATTTCTTGGCGCAATAGTATCCGGTGCGGGCTTTATCATCGCCATACCAGGGTCGGGTGAGCGTGCCTACCGTGTTCAGGATCTTACCGTCGTCCCCTTTATAGATCGGGTTGTTGGCGGTAAAGCCCTGTTGCACCTGGTAATAGCCTTTTAATCCGCCAAGTGCTTTGACGATCCCGGGGCTGGCGAGGGTATCGCCGGGGCCACAAATGGTCAGCAGTTTGCGTTTGTCGCCGGGCTGATAGGAGTTCCATAAGGCTGGGTTGCCGTAATCGTAACCCTGGCCCGTGAGTTCCTGCGGCCAGCTGAAATCATCTATCCAGGCGATCTCTCCGCCGGGTGGGTTCCAGCTGCCGTTCCAGTCCTGGGGATCGCCGTCCTTTTTCTCGAACTGGATCTCGAACAGCGACTCGTCATTGTTTTGATGATCGTATTCATTTACGTCGGCAAAACTGGGCAGGAGGTGGTAATTGTTGGTCAGTTCGGGATTGTTGAACGCGGTCAATGCGCCGGCATAGTCTTTCAGCCACATGCGGGCGGCGCCTTCGTAAGCGTATGCGGCGCCTTTTGTCGCGCGGCCCAGATCGGTGCCGGCGAGCGCTGTTTTCGACACCAGCAGGCCTTCGGCGAGCGCCATATCGGTGACCACCTGATGGAACACGGAATCCCGGGTGGACCTTGGCCGGAGACCCAGGTTCACTTTGGTGCTTGTATCGAGTTCGAGCGGGACGCCGCCGAAGGAAGCGGCCAGATAGTAATACGTCAGGCCGCGCAGGAAGAAGGCTTCGCCTCTCAACCTGTTAGCCAGGGCGCCATCGATGACGGCCCGTTGTTCGGCGGAGGTGATGATGGCGAAGGCGGAGTTGGCTCTTGCTATACCGATAAAGGACTGGTTCCAGAAAGTGGTGATCCCGCCGAATGTGGCCGGGATCTGGTAGTTATTCCAGAATACATCGCCTCCCCAGTTGAAGAAATCGTGGGTTCCGAAATTAGCCCGGTACCAGATACACTTTTTCAGCAGATCGCTGTTTTGGTAGGTATCGTAGATGCCGTTGACGAGGGAAACCACATCCGCGGCCTTGTTGAAGGTGCCGCCGGCGGTCCCTTGAAAAGTACTGTTCTGAACAAGGAAATTTCGCTTACAGGCCAACGCAACCAGCATCGCGCTAAAGGCCATTACGATGACAACTATTTTCCATTTTTTCATATCGCTGATTTTTCGATCTTTTGTTAAAATGAAACACTCAGGCCAAAGGTGTACGACCTGGATGGAGGATAGGTTCCGTTATCGACCCCGTTCTGTGTCGCATTGCCGAACTGTATCCCGACTTCCGGGTCGAGTCCGCTGTATTTGGTGATGACGAACAGGTTTTGGGTTGAAAAATAAAGCCTCAGCCTCGACAGCGAGACCCTTTTTGCCAGGGCTTCCGGAAGGGTATACCCGATGGTCAGGTTCTTCAACTTCAAAAAACTCCCATTCTCGACGAAGGCGCTGTTCGGCACGCTGTTCAGGGTATTGTCATCATTGGCCAGTGCCCTGGTGTATTGATTGGAAGGATGAGCCGGTGTCCAGTGGTTGTTGTAATACTTCTGGCTGACGTTCTCCACTCCTTCGGAACCCCTTTTCTGAAAGGTCTGGAGGTCGCTTTCGATATAGTTGAGGATCTTGTTCCCAAACACTCCATAGAAATACAGGTTGATGTCCCATGCCTTCCAGGAGGCGTCGAGGTTCAGGCCGCCGAAGAACTTGGGTTGCGGGTTGCCGAGCTTTACCCTGTCGCTGTCGGCATTCACCACGCCGTCGCCGTTGATGTCTGCGAACCGGCGGTCGCCTGCGCTTGTTGCAGCCCGGTAGTAGATACCACCCGGCGCTTTTGTGTTGAGGGCTTTGACCTCCGCCTGGGATTGGAAGATGCCCTGAGACTTATACCCATAGAACTCGCCTATCGGTCCGCCTACGTAGGACCTTGAAAATTCATCCCAGCCCTGTCCCGTCAGTCCGAGACCGCCGAAGTTCGAGACGAAATTCGTTCCAGATACGATGCTGGTCAGCTTATTTCTGATCGCCGACACCGTAGCGGTGATGCCATATTGAAAATCCTTTCCTTTGTTGCCCCGGTAACTGACTGCAAACTCCACCCCTTTGTTATTCATGCTGCCCACATTCCGGGTGATGAAATTGTACCCCGTCTGTGCCGGCGCTGCGAGGGTGAGCAGGAAATCCTTTGAGTTCCGGTTGAACCAGTCGGCGGTGAAAGTGAGGGCGTTGTCAAGAAAGGCCGCATCCAGACCGATATCCGTCTGAATATCCGTTTCCCATTTCAGATTGGGATTCGAGGGTTGTGTCTGGGCGATACCATTCTGGTACACCTTGTCAAAAGGATAACCAAGATTGTCGTTGCCGTTGCCGTTCAGATTGGCCGGGAAATACCCGGAGTACAGCGCTGCATATTGGAACAGGCCGATAGCGCTCTGGTTACCCACGTGACCATAGCTGCCCCGCAGCTTCAGGTCGGAAAGCCAGGTGACGGGCTTCATAAACGATTCGTTCATTATTTTCCAGGCGATGGCGCCGGAGGGGAATACGCCGTATTGGTGGCCGGTGTCGAACTTGGAGGAACCGTCCCGCCGGATGGTGCCGGTGAGGATAAACCGGTCGTCAAACTGATAGGTCAACCGGGCAAATTCGGAGGCCAGGGTGGCGATCGACTGGCCGTTGCCATATTTGTCGAAGGTGAGATTGGTCAACTGGCCGAGATCGCGGATGCCGCTGTTCGGCGGGATGCCCCCTGCGCCCATCAGCGTGTTTGTGGTCTTTTGCGCGGAAAGGCCGCCGACAAAATTGAGGGTATGTCTTCCGAAGGTTTTATCGTACGCCACCGTGTTCTCCCATAGCCATTCGAAGGTATTATTCACACTCTGGTGGTAGTTGGCGCTGGCTACGATCGATCCCGGGAATTGAATACTGGCCCGGGCGTCTTCGGGGGAGAAGAATGAACTGGAATTATCGCTGATATTCAGCCCGGCGTTGGTCTTGAGCCGGAGTCCGTCAAAAGGCGTCACTTCCAGCGAGGTGCTGGCCAGTACGAAGTTGGTGATGTTCTTGTACTGGTTCGACTCGACGGTATAGACCGGGTTGTTGAACTTGAATACATTGGGATTGACAGGATTGTAAAAGCCATAATTGCCTTTGCCATCCTTGATCTGATTGGTCAGGCGGTTGCCGCTGTCCAGCGTGGGTGGGTTTACCGCCAGTTGGAAAAGCGATCCCTGGCCGCCGGATGGGACTGTATAGGGATTGACGGCATCCTGATAGGTGTATTTGACGCTGGTGGAGGACCGGAGCCATTTGACAGGCTGGTAATCCAGGTTTAGACCGGCGGTCAGTCTTTTGAAGTAAGAACGCAGCGCGATGCCTTTCTGATCGTAATAGCCGACCGAAAAGGCGGACTGGGTTTTATCGTTGCCGCCCCGCATGGCGATGCTGTAATTCTGCGTCAGACCCGTTTGATAAAGGGCGTTTTGCCAGTCGACGCTGTGCAGGGCATCGGGTGTGTGCCAGATAGGTAATCCGTGATAGGAGTGGGTCGAATCGGCTGCTTCCACTTCGTTGGACAGGGTAGCCCATTGTTGCGCGTTGAGCAGTTTGTATTCTCTTGGCCGGGATTGAACGGTTTCATACATGTCATAGTATACCTGAGTCTTCCCTTTCAATCCTTTTTTGGTGGTGATGATCACCACGCCGTTGGCGGCGCGGATGCCGTAGACGGCTGTCGCGGAGGCATCCTTCAGCACGTCTATCGAAGCGATATCATTGGGATTGATGTTATTGATCCCGATGGTGGTGGGGTAGCCGTCCACTACGTAGAGCGGGTTATTGCCACCGCTTGCGAGGCTGCCGATGCCCCGGATCAGGACGCTGGTGTTGCCGCCGGGGGAGGCGTCGTTATTGAGGACCTGTACGCCGGCCGCGCGGCCCTGCAGGGCCTGTTCCGCGGAGGTGATCGGCACTTTCGCGATCTGTTCGGAGCTGACGCTGCTGACGGAGCCCGTCAGATCCCGGCGTTTCGCGACGCCATACCCAATGACCACGACCCCTTGCAGGGAGCGCGGGTCGGCGATCATATTGATATTGATGGAAGTCCTGTTGTCGACAGGAATATCCAGTGAGGTGTAACCAACCATCGAAACCGTGAGAATATCGTGGGGACCGGCATTGACCGTGAACGTACCATCCGTTGCGGTGACTACGACGGTGTTCGACCCTTTGACCTTTATGGTCGCTCCCTGTAGTTCATTCCCGTTCTCGGTTGCGATGACCTTGCCGGTGACCGGCGTGGCCTGGGAGAATCCCGGAATGTCGAAAAGAAGGGTCAGCAGGGAAGTGAAGATAATAGGACGCAGCAGTCGAAGCAAAATGTTCCCCGCACCTGGGTGGCAGGAGTGTTTTGGCATAAGCAAGCTAATTTAAATGTTAGAATGACAAGTTAAATTTCGTCATATATTCTTTATTTATGTAATACTATTTTATCCTTTTCTGGGTAATTACTGTTTTGCAAATTTTTTGCAATTATCTTTAGAAAAATACTCATCACATGAAAGCGAACCGGAGGGAGTTTATCCGTAAGACTGCGGTGGTGGCGTCGGCGCTTGCAGGCGGTGGAACTGCAGTCCATGCCATGCGTGTTACGTTGCCCGGGTCCGGGAACGTTCCCGGAAAGCAGGGACCCATCATCCGCGACGCGGGGATGCAGATGTCGGAAGCCTATTTCGACGGGTTCAACCAGCATAAGATCGCCTTGTGCCGGCAGATGGATGTGCTGGGGGCTGTGGGCGGAATCAACACCAGGATGGTGGGATTGAACGAGGTGAAGCCCTGGGAGCTGGAGGCGGTAAAGGCCGTGAAGAACGCCTGGGACAACCAGGGCTTGAAAATGACCGTCGTCGAGGGGCCGCCGGCGCTTGGTGAGAAGACGAAATTGGGATTGGCGGGCAGGGATGAGGAGATCGCCAACTTTATAACGTTTATGCACAACCTATCCAAAGTCGGGATCGATACGATCTGTTATAACTGGATGCCCGTGATCGGCTGGTACCGGACGGATAATGCAAAAAAAGGCCGGGGCGGTGCTCTTGTCACGGCGTTTGACAACGTGGCGGCGAAAGACCTGTCGCCGACGGAATATGGAACCGTGTCCAAAGATCAGTTATGGAAGACCCTCGAATATTTTCTGAGGGCCGTGGTGCCGGAAGCGGAGAAGGCGGGAATCAAACTGGCGATGCATCCCGATGATCCTCAGGTGGACCAGATCAGGGGCATTTCGAGGATCATGACCACGGTGGATAACTTCAAACGGATGCTGGACCTGTATCCGAGTCCGAGCAATGGGATCACGATGTGCCAGGGGAATTTCTCGCTAATGGGGGCCGATATACCTGCCATCGTCCGGGATTTTGGGAAGCGGAAGGCGATTCATTTTGTACATTTTCGTAATGTTCGGGGAGGAAAATATAAATTTGAAGAGACCTTTCATGATGAGGGGCAGATTGACATGTATGAGGCGATGAAGGCTTATTATGAGATCGGTTTCCGGGGGCCGATCCGGCCGGACCATGTACCCACGATGGCGGAGGACAGCAATTCTTTCCCCGGGTACAGCACCATCGGTACCCTTTATGCCAACGGATATATCCGCGGGCTGATGGAAGCAGTCAGTAAACAATCGCACAGCATATGAACAAAAAGCTTTTTTCCGCGCTTATTATTTTTAGCTGTTTTAGCAGTAAGGCTCAGACGGTGGCCGCGGGGCCCGAGTACATCAAGGCACTTACTTCGCAATGGAAGGGCGAGCGGTTTGCCGATGGCCGGCCAAAAGTGTCTGATGAGCTGCTTGAGCGGTTAAAGGGGCTTGGATTGGAAGATATCTGGGGGGTATTGCGCAACAGGGGGTATCAGAACCAGTATGAAGGCAACTGGCAGGTGATCAACTCAGACAGCGTGATGACAGGCCGGGTGGTGACGGCGCAGTATATGCCGTTGCGGCCGGACTTTGCCGATCTGATCAAGGCGGAGGGGAAGGCGGAGGGCCGCGGTCAGCATGGCGGCACCAATTCCTGGCCCATCGATATTCTCGTGGACGGGGATGTATATGTAGCGGACAGCTATGAGAAGATGGCGGATGGGACGTTGATCGGCGACAATCTGGGCAACTCCATTTATGCGCATTCGCATCGCGGCGTCATCTTCTACGGGAGTGTGCGGGACATGGCGGGGCTGAGCGAGATAAAGGGGTTTAACGGCTGGGTCAAGGGCTCGGACCCATCGTATATCCAGCAGATGATGCTCACCTCTATCAATCAGCCGGTCCGGATCGGCAGAGCGACGGTATTGCCGGGGGATGTCGTGCTGGCCAACAAATGGGGGGTTATTTTCATTCCCGCCTTTCTCTGTCAGGAGGTGGTGATCACGTCTGAGGTGACCCAGCTAAGGGATGAATTCGGTCATCAGCGGCTGCGGGAAAAGAAATACCTCACCGGGCAGATCGACAGCGAGTGGACCGAGGAGATCAAGAAGGATTTTCTGAACTGGCTGAGTCATTATCCCGGAAAGCTGCCGATGTCGAAGAAGGAACTGGATGATTATCTCAAGGAGCGTAATTATTAAAATTATGGATAAAAGAAGCTTCCTGAAGAACGCCGCCCTGGGCGGGCTTGCGTTCAGCGGGCTGGACCGGTTGTCCTTTGGGGATCGGGTGGCGCAAACCACAAGAAACGTCCGGCGGGATTCGGCGCCTTCCGATCTCAAGATCACCGATATGCGGTATGCCGTTGTGCAGAACGTCGGGCGGACGGCAATTATCCGGATCGATACCAACCAGGGAATTTATGGGCTTGGAGAAGTGCGGGACGGTGCGGATGAGCGCTATGCGCTGATGCTGAAGAGCCGCATCCTCGGCCAGAATCCCTGCAATGTGGAGATGATCTTTAAGATGATCCGGCAGTTCGGCGGCCCGAGCCGGCAAGCCGGCGGCGTCTGCGGCGTCGAGATCGCGCTTTGGGATCTTTGCGGCAAGGCCTACAACGTTCCGACCTGGCAGTTGCTGGGCGGCCGCTATCGGGATAAGATCCGCCTGTATGCGGACACGCCCGAGGCCAAATCTCCGGAGGAGCAGCGGAAGCTGATCCGTTACCGGCTGGAGGAGCAGGGCTATACCTGGCTGAAGATGGATCTGGGCATCGGCGAGATCAAGGATATCCCGGGCACGCTGGTGAACGCGGATTACTGGGGGCCGGCCCTCAACCAATGGCAGGGCGACCCTATGTCGTATGCAAACACTGAACATCCTTTTACGCAGATCCAGATCACCGACAAGGGCTTTGAAGAGATGGCGAAGATCGTCGAGAATGTGCGTGGGATGGTCGGTTATTCCATTCCGTTGTCGACAGACCATTATGGGCATTTCGACCTGAACAACGGCATCCGGCTGGGAAGGGCGCTGGAGAAGTACCGGCTTGCCTGGCTCGAGGATATCGTATCCTGGGAGCGGACCGATCAATGGAAGACGATCACCGATGCGCTCGAAACGCCGACGCTTACCGGGGAGGATATCTATCTGTTAAAGAACTTCAAACCGCTGATCGATGTCCATGCCGTCGATATTATTCACCCTGATCTGGTGAGCAGCGGCGGCTTACTCGAGACGAAGCATATCGGCGACTATGCCGAGGAGCATGGCATCGCGATGGCCATGCATCAGGCGGGTACGCCCGTCAGTTTTATGGCCAATGTGCATTGTGCTGCCGCCACTCAGAATTTCCTTGCGCTGGAGCATCATTCCATCGATGTTCCGTGGTGGGAGAGCCTGGTGAAGACGACCGATGGCCGCGCGCTGATCACCAAAGGTTTTGCCAATGTCCCGCTGACCGCGCCGGGTCTCGGCATTGAGCTGAACGACGAGGAAGTGAAGAAACATCTCACCACAAAGGATAAAAGTTATTTTGCGCCGACGCCGGAATGGAACGATCTGCGCAGTCATGACAGGATCTTTAGCTAGACGGGCCGGAGGTCCGTCGGCCGGAGGCCAGACAAAACTGCATATGAAAAGAAAAGATTTTACCTACACCCTGGTGATCATCGCCGCCGTGATCATTTCGCTTTGCTTTCCAAAATATTTTACGGCCATTGGCGGATACAAGCTGGCCGGGCTGATCACCCCGTTGTTGCAGGTCATTATGTTCGGCATGGGGACCTCCATGAGCGTTCATGATTTCGCGGGGGTCATCAAACAGCCGAAGGGTGTCGTCATCGGGGTATTCAGCCACTACCTGATCATGCCTCTGTTGGGTTTTAGCCTGGCCAGCATCAGCGGGCTTCCGCCGGAGATCGCGGCCGGGATCATCCTTGTGGGCTGTTCGCCGAATGGGCTTGCCTCGAATGTCATCTCTTATCTTGCGCAGGCGAACCTCGCGCTTTCGGTGACCCTTACGGCGATCTCCACCTTGCTGTCGCCCTTGCTGACGCCGCTGTTGATGAAGTGGCTGGCGGGGCAGATGATCGCCATCGATGTCACCGCGATGACGCTGGACATTATGAAGATGGTGATCATCCCCATCGGGGCGGGGCTCCTCTTCAATCATTTCTTTCATGGAAAGGTCAAGTGGCTGGATAAGGCTATGCCATTGGTGTCGATGGGCGCCATCGCCGTTATCATTACGATCATTACGGCGGCGGGAAGGAACAGCCTGCTGACCATCGGGCCGTTGCTGATCGTATTGGTGCTGACCCATAACCTGCTGGGTTATTGTCTGGGGTATTGGTCGGGGCGGCTGTTCCGGATGAACGAGCGGGACTGCCGGACGATGGCTATCGAGGTCGGGATGCAGAATGCGGGTCTTGCTTCGGGACTCGCCAAGGGACTCGGCAAGATCGCTACGGTGGGTCTTGCGCCTGCTATCTTCGGACCGCTGATGAATACCACCGGTTCGTTGCTTGCGTCCTACTGGCATCGGAAGCCGCCGGAGGGACGGGGCGGTGGCAAGGCCGGCGCCACGAAAACGAGCGGCCTTCCTGTCGCCGGCGCCGCGCTGCTCGTTATGGCGATCGCGGGAGTCACGTTACTTGCCGGTTGCCGGAGTGAACCGCATCATCGGGATGATGGTGCGGCAGACACCGACTGGCCCGCCTATGGTGGAAACAAGGCTGGTAACCGGTATTCGCCGCTCGCGCAGATCAATACCGGCAATGTTGCCGGGTTGGCGGTCGCCTGGACCTACGATACCGGCGAGAATACGGACAGCAGCGCACAGCGGCATGAGATCCAGTGTCAGCCGATCGTGGTGAATGGCGTTCTTTATGGGACGACGCCGGAGTTGCGGTTGTTCGCAGCCGATGCGGCGACGGGGAAGGCGTTGTGGAAATTTTCGGCGCCCTATGAACGGATGCGGTTCAACACCAATCGTGGGGTGCTGTATTGGGAGGATGGGGCGGATAAGCGCATCCTCTTCAGCACGGGCTCCGGTCTTTATGCCCTGGATGCGGTCACGGGCAAGCCCGTACGCCGCTTCGGTACGAATGGGATGGTGGATCTGCATGAAGGTCTTGATCACCAGCTTGGTCATTCCGTCGATCGGCTGATGGTGACGGCCACCACGCCGGGGATATTATATAAGAATACGCTGATCATCGGAAGCAGTGTTTCCGAAGGCGGCGACGCCGCGCCCGGTCATGTACGGGGCTTCGATGTCGTCACGGGAAAACTGAAATGGACCTTCCACACGGTCCCGCAGCCGGGAGAAGAAGGCTATGACACCTGGCCGCCCGGCGCCTATCAAAAGATTGGCGGTGCCAATTGCTGGGGCGGGCTTGTCGTTGACGAAAAGCGCGCCCTTGTCTTTTTTGGGACGGGCAGTCCGTCTGTTGACTTTTATGGCGGGGCCAGGGCGGGGGAGAATCTATTTGCGAATTGCATCGTCGCGCTTCACGCGGAGACGGGTAAGCTGGCGTGGTATTATCAAACGGTGCATCACGACCTCTGGGACCGGGATATCCCCTGTCCGCCGAACCTGGTAACGGTAAGACATGCGGGGCGTGTGGTCGATGCCGTGGTACAGACCACCAAGGACGGGATGATCTATGTTCTTGACCGGGATAGCGGGAAGAGTCTGTTCCCGGTGGAGGAGCGGGAGGTCCCGGTGGCCGGGCTTCCCGGCGAGCATCCCTGGCCCAGGCAGCGATATCCGGTAAAGCCCGCGCCCTTATCGAGGCAGACGCTTGCAGATTCCGATCTGACGAACCTTTCGCCGGAGGCGCATGCTTTTGTGGAGAAGCGTTTCCGGGAGATAAAACGGCCCTACAACAAATTCCTGCCGCCCGATACCACGGGCACGCTGCTGCTGGGCTATAGCGGGGGCGCGGAGTGGGGCGGCAATGCTGCCGATCCCGACGGTATCCTTTATCAGAATGCCAACGAAGATTTCTGGGATCTGCAACTGTTTTCGCTCGCCGATTGGGAGAAAGCGCTGGCCAGGGTATCGCGGGGCAATGCGCTTTACCTGACCAATTGTTCCGCCTGTCATGGTCGTGACCGGAAGGGTAGTCCGAATCAATATCCCGACCTGACGCGCAGCCGGCGCGGATCGGAGGATATCCAGAAACTGATCGCCAGCGGCAGCGGCAAAATGCCGGCCTTTCCGACGCTTACGGCCGAAGACCGGAAAGCGATAGCCGATTATCTTTTAAGACCCTGGGCGATGCCGGCCAAAAATGAGCATAGCGAGGAGGTCAGGACTACTGCCGCAGCTTCCGGGTTTCCCTATCAGCCGGAATATGTCATCAAGGTCTGGAAGAACTTTACCGATGGAGAGGGCTATCCCGCTACGAAGCCACCGTGGGGAACGCTGAATGCCATCGACCTGAACACGGGCGATTATCTCTGGCGGGTGCCGCTGGGTGAGTATCCGGAGCTGGCGAAGAAAGGAATTCCGGCGACGGGTACGGAGTCGTATGGCGGTCCGCTGGTAACTGCGGGCGGGCTTCTTTTTATTGCGGGTACCCGTGACAGTAAGTTCCGGGCCTTTGACCGGAAGACGGGTAAGGTGGTGTGGGAATATCAGTTGCCGGTCTGCGCCTATGCGACGCCGATCACTTACTCGGTGGGCGGGAAACAGTATGTCGCGATCGCCGATGGCGGCGGCCGTGGAGGGCCGTTCGGCGGGAAGTATATTGCTTTTGCGTTGAAATAAGGATCCCCACCGTTTGGTGGGGATCGGGATATTCGTTTGGCGGAGCGGTCTATTGGTGGGCCGGGCTATTTTTTTAGCTTGATCCGGTCGGCGATCAGGAGACCGATATCGGTTCCCATCACGCGACTGATATCGGTGGAATATTTATAATGGATACCGCCGTAGAAACGGGAATTGGCGGTTTCCGTTGCCGCCTGGCGGAAGGAGGTAAAGCTCCGGCTTTTGATGCCGAACTCCAGTTCGGTCGTGTCTGTATAGGCGAAATTATCCCCGAATTCGGTGGTCAGGGCTTCGGCTGCGGCGGCAGAGATAGTACAATGGCCGCAGGTATATTCGGGAAAGGGCGGTGTTTGAAGATGGGGCCGCCAGTTGGCATCGAAATATTTGTTGATGGCGGTCTCCGGCCGCAGCGTGTTGTAAATATATTTCACATTCCAGCATTGGATAAAGGCGTCGAAAAGCGCTGCGGCGGTCCTGGCATAGGCGGCTGTGGTCAATTGGAAGTCCGCGCCGGCTTTTTGCGCGGCGATGCCGGTGATCCCCATCCAGTGGCCGGCAGGCGAGAATTTCTTGGTGCCGAACATCAGGTGGCCGGAGACATTTAATTTGAAAGGGTTGTCGTCCCAGAAATCGGCGATCCATGCTTCTTCGGGGGTGAGGCTATCGCCCTTGTTCTGGATCAGTTTCACTTCTTTGTAATAGGGGGCTTTTTTATCGGTTACGGTGAAAGTGTAAGGCGGGTGCGGCATAAATTGCTGGACGCTGTCCATGGCCACGTAGCGGATCTCGCTCCAGTGCGGTTCCATGGCGGGGGTATAGGCGGGTGGCGTGGGCACCCATCTGCCGGGGGAGTCGTTCACCATGTATTCGGGAGCGCCGCGGGTCTCGGCGTAGTGGTCCTTTTTCGACCAGGCCTTGATTGCTGCGGCAACGGTATCGGAATACGCGATGGTAGCGGCGAGCATATCCGAAGACATGCCATGGTCGGTGGCCATTGTTTTGAGGCTGTCCACATAGGTGCGCATGCTTCCTTCCGGGAAGGTCACCGCCTCGCCGAGTTTGCAGTAGGCCAGCAGGGCGGCCAGCTCGAAATCGATCTTTTGCGTGGTGGTGTCCGGCCTGGGGACGGACTGCAGGCCATGCAGCTGACCGGCGAGAGATTGGAAGCGAGCAGGATAACCGCCGGCGATACACTCATAACCGGCTACGGCGGCGTAGAGATAATTCCGCGAAGCGACGATGGGGCCAAAATTGTTCCCCATGACGACCGTATTCAGTTGGTGAACGGTGGCGCAGTAGAGGTTGGGATCTTTGAAGATCTTATCGTAGTCGCTTTTGGATTGACATGCGGAAAAGAGGATTGCCACGAAGGCAAAAAGACAAAGACGTTTCTTCATTTATCAACGGGTTAAATAGAATAGACAATAGATAGATGGACAGGGATAAGGTTTATCCTATGCCGTCCTGGGGGGCTGCCAGCCCATGCGGGTATACCCGGGGCTTAGCGAAGGGGTCTTGTCCAACCCTCTTTTTTCTTTCCGGGCAGGAAAATTGCAGATAGCGAATGCGGGACTTTGCTGATGGAAAATGGTGAGCAGCGGCGGGGATATTTTCCCGGCGGGGGAAGATTTGCCGTGGCCGTTTCCATCCGGGGGATCGATGGCAAGATGGATGATCTCGCTTTTTGCGCGCCGGATCTGACCGGTCTCGTTATCCCGGACACAAAGAAATTCGATGGAATCGTTGTACAACCTTTTCAGCACATATCTGTAGTGGATGTTGCCGACCTCCAGTTCGCCGTCGGCCCGTTCGAACGAGACCGAAGAAGCCGGATAGGGGATTGCTGCCGCGGATATTTTGAACAGGATCAACTCACCGCGGTCGAACTGCTGGTGATCCAGCCGTGTTTCCCAACGGGCCTCCTCCCGGCCTTCGTACCAGGAAATGAAAAGCCAGTATCCTACCCAATTGAACAGCAGAAAAGTTGCTAATAATATGGTCGCAATCCGTTTAAACAACGTTACAAGGTAGCTAAACTTACCTAAATAATGAATACCCGAAATAAAAATATTCTGGCTGTCAACGGCGGGTCGTCCAGTATCAAATTCTCGCTGTACAGCGGCGATGATCCGCCGGTTAAATGGCTCTCCGGGAAGATCACCCGCATCGGCCTGGTGAATACAGAGCTAACGTTTACCAATAAGCGAACAGAAAAGAATGGCAGGCTGCCGGTAAAAGCCTCCGGCATAGCCGAAGCGGCGGGAACGCTGGCCGACTGGCTGCAGGAGGTGGAGGGGGTGATGCCGCTGGCGGCGATCGGGCATCGGGTGGTACACGGTCTTCAGCACCGGCAGGCTGCCCTGGTGGATGACGCGCTGCTCGACGATCTGCGGCGGATCAGTGCTTACGATCCCGATCACCTGCCCGGAGAGATCGAGCTGATCCGGTGCTTTGGCGACCGGTATCCTCATCTTCCACAGATCGCCTGTTTTGACACGGCCTTTCACAGCAGCCTGCCCCCGGTGGCCCGGGTGCTGCCCATTCCCCGGCGGTATGCCGCGGCCGGTCTGCAACGCTATGGCTTTCATGGATTGTCGTATTCCTATATTTTGGAGGAGCTTATGCGGATCGCCGGGGCTCGCGTTGCCAATGGCGCGGTCGTGCTTGCCCACCTGGGTAATGGCGCCAGCCTTGCCGCTATAAAAGACGGCGTCAGTGTCGACACCACCATGGGGTTTACTCCCGTGGGCGGGATCGTGATGGGTACCCGCCCGGGTGATCTCGACCCGGGTGTCCTTTGGTGGTTGCTGGATAAAGAGAAGCTGGGTGCGGACGGGTTCAGTCAGCTGATCAACCGGGAGTGCGGGCTGCTGGGAGTATCGGAGACCAGTCCGGATATGCAGGACCTGCTGGAAAAGGAAAGCAGCGATCCGCGGGCCGCGGAGGCGATAGCGCTTTTTTGTTACCAGGTGAAGAAGACCATCGGGGCGTATTCGGCGGTGCTCGGCGGGCTGGATACCGTGGTATTCACCGGCGGCATCGGGGAGCGGTCGCCGGCCATCCGCAGCCGGATCTGCTCCGGGTTGGGTTATCTGGGGATCGGGCTGAACCAACGCGCCAACAGCCATAACGATCTTTTTCTTTCCGCGGATGATACCCGTGTGGGGGTCTATGCGATTCCCACCGATGAGGAATGGATGATCGCAAAAACGGTTAAACACTTTTTATGACAACGCAAACCTTGACACAACCGAAAGATGCGCTTTCTTATGAGGCGCTGCAACGGATGGACGCCTGGTGGCGCGCCGCAAATTATTTGTCCGTGGGCCAGATCTATCTGCGCGATAATCCGCTGCTTCGGAAGCCGCTGGAGCCGGGGCATATCAAGCACCTGTTGCTTGGCCATTGGGGTACCACTCCCGGACAGAATTTTATCTATGTTCATCTGAACCGGCTGATCCGGCAATACGATCTGGACATGATCTATGTCTCGGGTCCCGGACATGGCGGCCCTGCGCTGGTGGCCAGTACGTATCTGGACGGCACGTACAGCGAGGTTTATCCGCATATCAGCCGGGATGAGACCGGGTTACAGCGGCTGTTCAAGCAATTCTCTTTTCCCGGCGGTATTCCCAGTCATGTATCGCCGGAGTGTCCGGGCTCCATTCATGAAGGGGGTGAGTTGGGTTATTCTCTCAGTCATTCCTTTGGCGCCGTCTTTGACAACCCGGGGCTGCTGGTGGCCTGTGTGATCGGCGATGGGGAAGCGGAGACGGGGGCATTGGCAACGGCCTGGCATTCCAATAAATTTTTGAACCCGGTGACCGACGGCACGGTGCTGCCCATCCTTCATCTCAATGGCTATAAGATCGCCAATCCTACGGTGCTGGCGCGGATGACCCGGGGCGAACTGGAGCAGCTGATGACGGGCTACGGCTGGCAACCTTATTTCGTTGAGGGGGATGAACCTGAAACGATGCACCGGGCCATGGCGGCGACCCTGGATACCATCATCGAAAATATCCGCATCATCCGGGATGCCGCGGTGTCCGGCAACGGCATGGGTGAACGGCCCCGTTGGCCGATGCTGGTCCTGCGAAGTCCAAAGGGATGGACGGGACCGAAGATGCTTGACGGGCTTCCCGTAGAAGGTTCCTTCCGCAGTCACCAGGTGCCGATACCCGATCCTGCCACCAACCCCGATCATCTGCGACAGCTGGAGGAATGGATGAAGAGCTACCGTCCCGAGGAGCTGTTTGATCAGGGGGGGACCTTGCGGGCGGAACTGGCTGAGCTGGCGCCGGTGGGGCTCCGGCGGATGGGGTCGAACCCGCATGCCAACGGCGGGCTGTTGCTCAGGGACCTGCAAATGCCTGATTTTCGCCGGTATGCCGTCAACATAGAAGGCCATGGCGTCGTCAAGGCGTCCGACACCACCGTGCTGGGGGCATTCCTGGCGGACATCATCCGATGCAATGCCGGAGAACGCAACTTCCGCATCTTTGGACCCGACGAGACCCTCTCGAACAAGCTGGATGCTGTATTCAGCGCCACCAACCGGCAATGGGAAGAAACGATCATTCCTCAGGATCAATACCTCGCCGCCGATGGGCGGGTGATGGAGGTCCTCAGTGAGCATCAGTGTGAGGGCTGGCTGGAAGGATATCTGCTGACTGGGCGTCATGGACTGTTCAACAGCTATGAAGCCTTTATCCATATCATCGACAGCATGTTCAACCAGCATGCCAAATGGCTGAAGGTGACGCGCGATATCGCCTGGCGGCGGAGGATCGCTTCGCTCAACTACCTGCTGGCCTCCCATGTCTGGCGGCAGGATCACAATGGATTTACGCACCAGGACCCCGGTTTTATCGATCATGTAGTCAATAAGAAAGCGGAGGTGGTGCGGGTGTATCTGCCGCCTGACGCCAACTGTCTGCTGTCAACGATGGATCATTGTCTGCGCAGCCGGCATTATGTCAATGTCATCGTCGCGGGGAAACATCCCGCGCCGCAATGGCTCACGATGGACGAGGCTGTGTTGCATTGTACGAAGGGCGCGGGTATCTGGGGCTGGGCCAGCAACGACCAGGACTCGGAGCCCGATGTCGTGATGGCGGCGGCGGGTGATGTGCCGACGCTGGAGATCCTGGGCGCCATCTCCATTCTCCGGCAGCGCCTGCCGGATCTGCGGGTACGGATGGTCAATATCGTCGATCTGATGAAGCTGCAGCCGAAGACCGAGCATCCGCACGGGCTCAGCGATGCCGATTTCGATCTGCTGTTCACGCAGAACAAACCGGTGATCTTTGCCTATCATGGCTATCCCTGGCTGATCCACCGGCTCACCTACCGGCGAACGAATCATCACAATATTCATGTGCGGGGATATAAGGAGGAAGGAACCATCACTACTCCGTTTGATATGACCGTGCTCAACGATATGGACCGGTTTCACCTGGTGATGGATGTGGTCGACCGGCTGCCGCAATTGGGACAACGGGCGGCCTATCTCAAGCAGGACATGCAGGACATCCTTATCCGGCACCGGAATTATATCCGGGAGGAGGGGATCGATCTACCCGAAGTTCTCAACTGGAAATGGACTCAATAAAGAAAGCCGCCCGAGGCGGCATTCTTTTTATAGGATCAATATTGTCCAGGAGGCGGATTGTTTTCCGTTGGTCCAGGTCAGCCGGTAGGCGCCCGGCGGCATGCCCGGAACGTTGACGGTGGTCTGCGGGATCCCCGCTGCGATGTTCATGGTCTGCATGATCACCCCCGACATGCTGACCAGCTTCAGCTGCGAAGGGCTGTTGGCATCGGGCGGGTCAAAGTAAAAGAAACCGTATTTCACCGGGTTGGGATGTACATGCTGGATGACGGGTTGCAACCTGATCTTCGTGCTATAGGTATAAGATGCGGTGGTATCCTGCATTTTCAGGCGATACCAGCTGGCCCCGGTGGTGGCATCGGGGTCCGTATACGCATAGGTATGGCTTGCGCCGTTGGACCGGACAGACTTGACGGTGCTGACGATGTTGAACACGATACTGTCATTGCTTTTCTCGATGGCATAATAAGAAATGCTTGCATCGTTCTTTACCTGCCATTGCAGTTGCGTGTTATTACTTCCCGATAGCAGGCCGGTGAATTTGATCAACTGGAAGGCGCTGGAATTCGACAATTTCGTCGAATCGTAGGTATATGTAAACAGCTGGACCGAGTCGGCCGATGTGCTATTGGCCACTCTTACGAACCCGGTGGATCCCGCGCCGACGACGGCGAACATTTCATTATCGGAAAGCGCCTGGAACAATGCGGCGGGTGTGCCGCCGAAGCTGACGCTGTTGGCGGTGGTCAGATGCGATCCATAGATATAGACGGTATCGCCCGTGGTGCCGCTCATCGGCGAGAAGGAAGTGAGGTCGATCAGGTTGGACGGAGGGGTAGTATTGTTTACATAGGTAAAGCCGGCTTGGGAGTCGGTGTTGCCGGAGCCTGTAATGCTGATATCCCCCGAGGCGCCGGAGCCGACGATGGCGATGATGGATGTATCGCCATACGCGGTGAAACTGGCGGCGGCCGTCCCGCCGAAGCTGACGCTTTGTGCCGTGAGGAACCCATGGCCTTTGATCACCACCTGGGTCCCTTGCGAGCCGGATTGCGGGCTGAAGGACGATATGGTGACGGGAGGCGGAACATAGGTAAAGCCGCTTAGTGATCCGCTTCCGGGACCCGTTTTTACGGTGACGGCTCCTGTTGTGCCGTTACCGACGACCGCCGTGATCTGGTTATCCGAGACGAACGTGAAGGAAGCCGCGAAGGTGGGTCCGAAGGTGACGGTGGTAGCGCCGGTGAAATTGGCGCCGTTGATCGTGATCACCGTTCCGGGTGAACCCGAGATGGGGGAGAAGCCGGTGATCGTCGGGGACGGCACGCCATAGGTGAATGTACCCAGGCTGGCGGGACCCGATGGAGTTACGGCAGTGACCAGGCCTGTTCCGCCGTTGCCTACCGTGGCGGTTATACTTGTGGGCGAGTTGACCGTAAAGGCCGTGGCGGCTACCCCGCCAAAGCTGACGGCTGTCGCTCCGCCCAGGTTGTTACCGGTGATGGTGACGACGGTACCGGCTGGGCCCGATGAAGGAGTAAACGAAGTGATGGTCGGTTCGTTTGAATTTTTGTTTCGCAGCAGGGTGATATTGGCCGACGTATTGTCGACGATGGCCAGATCGGGCAGGCCATCGCCATCGAAATCGGCGGTCGCCAGCGCCCAGGGAACGTCTCCACAGGGGTAGTCGACATTGGGGGCTATCGAAGGAGAGCCGGGTGTACTGGTATTCTTGTGGATGGAAACCGTATTGTCCAGCTGGTTGAGGCTGGCGATATCCGGTAGCCCGTCGCCGTCGAAATCGGCCATCACCAGCGCCCAGGGGCTGCCGGGATTTAGGGTACCGGTAGGTACGTCGGTTCCCCGTTGGAGATCGATGTTGCCGGGAGTGCTTGCATTTTGTAAGATCGTGATGGAGGCATCGGCGTTGTTGACGATCGCGAGATCGGGTTTACCGTCCCCGTCGAGGTCGCCGACCGCCAGATCCATTGGACCGGCGCCGACGGAAAAGTCGACATTGACGTCGAAGGAAAGCGGGCCGCCGATGGCCCCCGTGTTGCGAAAGACGGACACCGAGTTGGCCATGGCGTTCACCGAAGCCAGATCGGGTTTGCCGTCGCCGTCCAGGTCGGATACGATGACATCGTAGGGCTGGGTATTGGCGGGAAGGTGCAGGTCTTGTTTGGGTGAAAAAGCCAACGTGCGGGTGGTGCTATTGTTAATAAAGAAGGAAACCATATCGTTCACGTCGCTGGCCGCGACGATCTCCGGTTTCCCATCCCCGTTACAATCCGCTACGGTGAGCCCGGTGGTGTAATTCCCGAGGGCATAGTATACCGGCGAACCGATGGAGATATTTCCCGAGGTGCTCGTATTGCGGAAGATAGCCAGTTTCGGCACCTGGTAGTTGGAAACAACGAGGTCCGGTTTTCCGTCCCCGTCCAGGTCGCCGGCTGTGACGGCAATGGGATAGTAACCGGAAGGCAGTGCATAGTCGACCGCGAGGGTGAACGAGACGGTACCGAGCGTGCTGGTGTTGCGAAAGATGTCTACGGTGTTGGCATCGCCATTTGCGACGACGAGATCGGGTTTACCATCTCCGTCGATGTCGATGGTGAAAATGCTTTGTGGTCCGGCGCCGGTGGGTTTGGTGAAAATGGTGGAAAAGGCATCCGGTGTGAACTGTCCGGGATCGATGAACGTCGTGATAAACGGGTGTGCCGAAGAAGCCGTCAATCCACCCGCGGTCACCGTCAGTGGCTGGTAGCTGCTTCCCGCGGGAACCGTGACGGTAAGCGACGTGGAAGAAGCTGCGGTTACGGTCGCGGGCGCCGATCCGAAGAAGACGATATTGGCTGCGGGTAAAGCGCCGAAGTTACTGCCGGTAATGGTCACCGTTGAACCAACGGCCCCCGACTGGGGACTAAAGCCGGTGATAACGGGTTGGGCAAAAACCAGGAAGGGGAGAAACAGGATAGTGAACAGGAGGACACACGGTCGTCCACTACCAAATAATGGTTTAATGCCAGGGTAGAGGTTCGGCATGAGGTATTGAATTTGACGGTAAGATAATAGAAAGAATGTGTAAAGAGAAACATATATAAAAAACATTTATTCATGACGGTTTTGCAGACATAAAGTGCTGATTGGCAGGATGGGGCCGCCGGATGCCAGCGGGGCGGCTATTTTTGGTCCATGACAACTCTTTCTCTTGAAACTACCGGGCTGAGCCACCGGTTTTCGGGCGATGCGCCCGTGTTGAGCGGACTTGACCTTCGTGTACCGGAACGCAGTATCTATGGCTTTCTCGGTCCCAACGGCGCGGGAAAAACGACAACGCTTCGACTGGTCCTTGGATTGCTGAAAAAACAGCAGGGCGAGATCCGGGTCTTTGGAAAACCATTTGCGGAGAACCGCATGGCTATTCTCCCGAAGCTGGGATCGCTGATCGAAAGTCCTTCCGTCTATTCACAGCTAACCGCCGTGGAGAATCTCCGGGTGTTGCAGAAGATCTATCGTTGTCCGCCGGACCGCATCGGGCATGTCCTTCGGTTGACGGGACTTGCGGATACGGGTAAAAAGAAGGCCGGCCGCTTTTCTCTCGGAATGAAGCAACGGTTGGGTATCGCGATCGCATTGTTGAACGATCCCGCCTTGTTGATCCTCGATGAGCCGACCAATGGTCTCGATCCCGAGGGGATCATCGAAATGCGGGAACTGTTCCGGGAGCTGAACCGCCAGGGGGTTACCCTTCTTGTCTCGAGTCATCTGCTCGCCGAGATGGAAAAGCTGGTCACCCATCTCGGCATCATCCATAAAGGGCAGCTCTTATTCCAGGGGACGCTGGAAACATTGCGGGAAGGCCGGAACGGCGACGATCTCGAAACCATCTTTATTCACCTGACAAAGAAACGCGCATGACCGGATTTATCCACAGCTTTGGAAGTGAATGGCTGAAGAAGAAACGTACGGCGGCATCGCTGCTCACCGTGATCGGCAGCATCCTTATCCCGGTGATCATCATCATCGCCCGGATCGATGATCCGAGCGCCCTCGCCGTTGCCAACGGGCAACCGCGTATCTGGGAAAGCTTGTATAACCGCAACTGGCAGTTGATGGGCACCCTGTTTTTGCCGATGGGGGTAGTCCTCGCCACGAGTCTGATCACCCAGCTTGAATTCCGCAACAACACCTGGAAGCAACTGTGCACGACGCCGCAATCGCTGACGACGATCTTTTTGGCAAAGCTGGCGGTGATCGGGGTGATGCTGCTGGAGTTCTTCCTGCTTTTTACGGTGGGCATCTGGCTGACGGGTGCGGTTCCCGGGCTTTTCTTCCGGAATGTTGCTTATCCGGCGGAGGCCTTTCCCTGGAAGGCGGTTCTCGACGGCAGCGCCCGCTTTTTTCTCGATATCCTGCCGGTGGTGGCCTTGCAATACCTGCTCGGCCTCCGGTTCAAAAATTTCCTTATCCCGCTGGGCGTGGGGCTGGGGTTGTATGTCGCTTCGATGATCGCCGTTCACTGGCGGTATGGTTACTGGATCCCCTATACCTACAGCGCTTATAATTTCGTGGGCAGGGCGGCGGAGAAATTTCATACGCATTACTGGGCGGCGGGTTATGCCCTGCTGTTCACCGGATTGGCATATATTCTTTATATTACGCGAAAGGAGAAAGGATAGTCATGAGAAGGGTCGCCGTCATAGGATTGCATTGCTGTTATTGGGGGATGTATGGGTTGTTGATCCTGCTGTTTGCGATACTGAGCACCCGTTCGCTTCATTTTCCGGTGAGAGTCCTGTTGATGCCCGGCGGTGCGTTCACTATTCCGGCCCTGCTGGCCTTTTACAGCTTTTATTTTTTGCTTTTTCCCCGGCTGCTGCAACGCCGGCGCCTGATATTGCTGGGTGCGGCGGCGATCGCTGCCGCGCTTTTTTGCGGTGCTATTACGCTGGGGCTGATGCGGGTGTTTCCCTGGTTCCCTTTTCAAATTTCGAAGGAGCTGCTGCTTGTGCTGGCCTTTATCGCCTTTGTCAACGGGATCCTGGGCCTCGTCATCCGGGGATTTATCACCTGGTATGCGGAGATCCGCATAAAAGAAGAGCTTCGCCGTAAGAACACCGAGATGGAGCTGATGCTTTTACGCAGCCAGCTGAATCCGCATTTCCTGTTCAATACCCTCAACAATATCGATGTGCTGATCGAGAAGGATGCGGTGCGCGCCTCGGGTTATCTGCAACAGTTGTCGGGACTATTGCGGTTCATGCTTTATGAAGTGCGGACGGAGAAGATCCCGATCGCCGATGAGTTGAGCACCATCGAAAAGTATATCCAGCTGCAAAAGATCAGGACGGCGCATCCTGAGTCGATCCAATATACGGTGGAGGGGGAGTCGGGGCAATGGATGATCGAGCCGATGCTCTTTCTGCCGTTTGTCGAAAATGCCTTCAAGCACGGGGAAAAGAAAGCCGACATCCGGATCCATTTCCGGTTGGCCGCGGATAGCATCCGATTCGATTGCCAGAACCAATACCAGCGTAAAGCCGCGGGAGCGACAGGGCCAGCCGGCGGACTCGGGGACAGCCTGATCCGCAAGCGGCTGATGCTTTTGTATCCAAACCGGCATGTGCTGGAAGTGGAGGCCGGTGCGGACACCTATAAAACCACATTAATTCTCTCCGCTCATGCAAATTGACTGTATCATCATCGAGGACGAACCCCTGGCGCAGGAACGTATCCGGGGTTATCTGGAAAGGCTGCCGTTCCTGCGGTTGGTGGGGGCGTTTGACAACGGTATCGATGCCCTTGGTTATCTGCAAGCCGGCGAGCCCGACCTGATCTTTCTCGACATCAATATGGGCGATTTCTCCGGCATTCAGCTGCTGGAATCGATGAAGGTGCGCAGCCAGGTGATCATCAGCACTGCCTATCATGAGTATGCGCTGAAGGGCTTTGACCTGCAGGTGGCGGACTATCTGCTGAAGCCTTACACGTTCGAGCGATTTGTGCAGGCTATCGACCGGGTCCGGGCGTTGCGTGCGAAGCCTGCGGCCCCGTCCCTGAAGCGGTTTCTTTTTGTAAAGACCGAATACCGGTTGGAACGACTGGCGCTGGACGATCTGCTGTATATCGAAGGCATGCGCGACTATCGCCGCATCTTCGCGCGGGACAAGCAGATCATGACCCTGCAGACCTTTGGCGAACTGGAGCAAAATATTCCCCCCTCTATTGCTTGCCGGGTGCATAAATCCTATATGGTGGCGCTCGATAAGATCGATGCGGTGGAGCGGGACCTCATCCGGATCGGAACGGTGGAGATCCCCCTGTCGGAAACCTATAAGAAGGCTTTTCTGCAATTGCTCACGGGCTAGGGCGGACAGTTCCTGTATCGATTCCGAACAACGATGGGTTGTGTTTGATGCACAAAATATTGGTTTTCAGATTGCTGAAAATCGGGCATTATCCTAGCGGTATTATCGTCATGCTTAAAAACTACTTCAAGATCGCCTGGCGAAACCTGATCAAGGATCGCCAGTTCACGTTTCTTAATGTTTTGGGTCTCTCCGTTGGATTAGCGTGTACGCTGCTTATCGGTCTGTGGGTTGTCGACGAGCTCAACATGGAGAAATATAACCCGGATGACGCCCGGCTGTACCAGGTGATGGTCCGGCATAAGGGGGAAAATGTAATCGACGTCGGGTGGGGCACTCCGGGCATCCTCGCGACGGCGTTGAAAAAGGAGTTGCCGGCCGTGGAGAATGCCACGGAACTGGTACCGCCATCCTGGTTCCATCCCGGCGGTGTTGCGGGAGTCGCGGATAAGAAACTGAAGGCGCGTCCCCAATACATCGATAGTAATTATTTTGCCTTGTTTGCCTGCCCCTTTCTTCAGGGGGACCGGCGGCAACTGTTTGCGGACAAGCAGGGTGTTGCCCTCTCCGAACCCTATGCGATGGCGCTGTTCGGGACCACCCGGGATATCATCGGCAAGACGATCCACTACGACCAGTTCGATCTTTCGGGCGACTTTGTCGTCAGGGGGGTGTTTCGGCCCAACCCCGCCAATGCTACCGAACAGTTTGACCTCCTGTTCAACTATGCGTTGTTCCTCGAGAAAAAGAACTGGCTTCAGACCTGGACAAGCACCGATCCCCAGACTTTTGTTTTGACCAAAGCCGGGGCGGACATCGCGGCGCTGGACAAGCAGCTTGCCGGCTTTGGCCAGCAGAAGGCCAATAAGGAAAAAGTGGATGCCTGGTTTCTTGCGAAGTTCAGGGACCGGTATCTGTATAATAATTATGAGAACGGCGTACAGAGCGGGGGGCGGATCACCTATGTGCGGCTTTTTATCCTTATTGCTGCATTCATCCTGTTGATCGCCTGCATCAATTTCATGAACCTGTCTACGGCCAGGGCCGCACATCGGGCCAAGGAAGTGGGCATCAAGAAAGTGGTGGGGGCGGGCAGGGGCTCTCTGATCATTCAATACCTCGGGGAATCCTTGTTGCTCAGTTTCCTGTCGCTGGGCGTGGCCCTTGCCCTTGTGAGTTTGCTGTTGCCCGCCTTCAATGAGATTACCGCAAAGCAATTACATCTTTCTTTTACGGCGCCGCTGATATTGGCGGTTTTGGGGATGACGATCCTCACCGGGCTTGTCGCCGGCAGTTATCCCGCCTTTTATCTATCGGCCTTCCGGCCCGTGGCCGTACTCAAGGGGACGCTTCGCACCTCGCTGGGCGAGTTGTGGGCACGTAAGGGGCTGGTCGTTTTTCAGTTCACGCTTTCGGTCATCTTTATTGCCGGGGTAATGATCATCTACCGGCAGATCAATTACATCGAGTCCCGGGATACGGGTTACAGCCGCGACCGGGTCATCCAATTCAGCATCCCGATAAAGATGGATTCCGCAACGATCGTTGCTGCGTCCTCGTTCATAAAGGAATTGAATAACGTTCCCGGCGTCGTCAATGCTGCCGGAGAATTGCACAATCTGTTGGGAGACCATGGCTCCGTGTATGGACTCAACTGGCCCGGACGGAACCCCGATCAAAGCAAGCTGAATTTCGCCAATCTCGAAGTAGGCTACAACTTCCTCGAGACGATGGGGATAAAACTTAAGGAAGGCCGGTACTTCTCCCAGAATCCAAACGCCGAGCATGAGATCATCTTCAACGAGGCGGCGATCCGGGCGATGGGATTGAAGGAGCCGATCGGCAGGACTGTGCAGGTGTTCGACGAGAAGCGGACGATCGTCGGGGTGGCAAAAGACTTCAATTTCGAATCCGTCTATCAGTCGGTGAAGCCCGCCCTGTTCCGGAGCTACCCCCTGGGCGACGAAGTGCTCGTGAAGCTGAGAAAGGGAAGCGAGGCTTCGACGATCGCAGCGGTAAAGACGGCCTATACGCGATTCAATCCCGGGATGGCCTTTGAATATAAATACCTGGACGAGTATTACAACCAGTTATATTCCGCTGAGATCAGGGTAGGGGTCCTGGCGCGGTATTTTGCCGGTCTGGCGGTTCTCATCTCCTGCCTGGGGTTGTTTGGGCTGGCGGCTTTTACCGCCCAGAAGCGCCGGAAGGAGATCGGCATCCGCAAGGTGATAGGTGCATCGGTCGTACAGGTGGCGTACCTGCTGAGCCGGGAATTCGTCGTGCTGGTCGGGATTGCTATTGCCATTGCGTTTCCGGTGGCATGGTTGGCCATGCGGCATTGGCTGGAAGGGTTCGCTTACCGGGTGGACATTGGCTATGATGTCTTTGTCCTGACGGCGGTTGCCGCTGTCGGTATTACGATCGTCACCATCGGTTATCAGTCTTTCAGGGCTGCAACGGCCAATCCCGTAGACAGCTTAAGATCAGAATAGCGGTCAGACCAAAATACTATTTATGATAAAGAACTACTTCCTCATCGCGTGGCGGAATATCGTCCGTAACCGCGTCTATGCAACGGTCAACATATTGGGCCTCGCGCTGGGGCTCACCTGCTGCATCCTGATCTTTCTTTGGGTAAGGGATGAGAAGAGCGTCGATAATTTCGGGTTGGCGGGCAAGGACCTGTACATCGTGTATGAGACCTATACGGCCGACGGGCATACCGGTGGTATGTATCAGACGCCGATGCATTCGGACAGCGTCATGACCTCCTCCTATATCGAGGAGGTGAGGAGTTCTGTTCCGGAAATAAGTAAATTGGCATGCTATACGACGGGATATGAATTGCCCTGGGGATATCCCGAGACCCTTCAGGTCGGGGACAAGACGGTGAAATTGGATGGAGCCAGGGCGGGCGAGGACTTTTTCAAGATATTCCCTTTTCCGCTGGTGGAGGGTAATGCCGCAACGATCCTTCATGACCTGAAAGGGATCGCGCTTTCCCAGCGAACGGCCGTTGCGCTTTTCGGAAGTCCCCGGGCGGCCATGGGTCAAAGGATCCATTTTCAGAACCAGGTCGATTTCACCGTGTCGGGGGTTTTCGAAGATATCCCGGCAACCAGTTCGATGCATTTTGATTTCATGAACAATTGGGAAGCGCAGAAAAGGGGAATGGTGAACTGGGCCGGTAATAATTTCATAACCTATGTAAAACTTGCGCCGGGTTCCGATCCGGAGAAGGCGGCGGCGCTGATGACCAAATACCTGCTGACGGCAATGGGCCCTATCAAGGGGGTAACGGTCCGGCTTGGGCTGCAAAAGGTGAGCGATCAATATCTCTACAATGTCTTTTCCAACGGTCTGCCCGTGACCGGCCGGATCGAATACGTTCGTATCTTCAGCGGAGTGGCCGTCTTCATCCTGCTGATCGCCTGCATCAATTTTATGAACCTGGCTACGGCCCGGTCGGTAAAACGCGCGAAAGAGGTCGGTTTGCGGAAAGTGGTGGGTTCTTCCCGGATGCAGTTGATCGGGCAGTTTTTCGGCGAGTCCCTGCTCTTTGCGTTTCTGGCGATGTTCCTTTCGGCAGGCTTTGTCATTTTGTTGTTGCCGGCCTTTAATTCCTTTACGGGGAAGGCTATCCGCCTTCCTGTGGGGGATATGGACTCCTGGCTCACCCTGCTGGCCATTGCGGCGGCGACAGGCTTTGTGGCGGGAAGTTATCCGGCGCTGTATCTATCCTCGTTGCGGCCGGTACAGGTACTGAAGGGTGTCCTTAGCTTCACCCGCGGATCCATTTTTGTCCGGAAGGGTTTGACGGTCTTTCAATTCGTTTTGTCCATCGTGCTCCTGATAGCCACCATTGTGATCACCCGGCAGACCGATTACGTACAACATACCAATCCCGGATATGACCGGGAGAATCTTGTCTATGTCCGGGTGGAGGGCGCGTTGTCTACCGGCGCCGGCTACCGGTTGTTCCGGCAACAGGCGTCCACGATGCCGGGTATCGCGATGATCGACCGCAGCTCGGAGACCCCGCATTCCATGAACTTCGCCGTCACCGACCCGATACAATGGGAAGGAAAATCCAGGGATGCCCAGGTGGCTTTCGTGCCGGCTTCGGTGGGATACGATTTTATCCGGCTGATGCACCTGTCCGTCGTCAAGGGACGGGATTTTTCGCGCCTGAACGCGACTGATTCCATGGATGCCTTTATCGTGAACGAAGAGGCGGTGAGGCAGATGGGTATAAAGAATCCCATCGGCAAATGGATCTCCGCGTGGAAGAAGAAGGGGCATATCATCGGGATCGTGAAGGACTATCATACCCGCAGTCTGCGGGAGCCGATCAAGCCGGTGGTGCTGGATGTAAAGGAGGACCTGGATTTCGGGGTCATCATGGCCCGGACGCGTCCCGGCCAGACCCGGCAGGCGCTGGCCAGCCTGGCTACGGTGTACAAACGGATAAATCCCAACCTGGCCTTTGCCTACCAGTTTATGGATGAAGAATATCAGAAGATGTACAACAGCGAACTGATCACGTCCAAGCTCTCTGTCCTTTTTGCGACGCTGGCGATCGTTATCTCCTGTCTCGGGTTGCTGGGTCTTGTGTTGTTCGCCGCCGAGCAGCGTACACGGGAGATCGGTATCCGCAAGGTATTGGGGGCTTCTCTGGCGCAGATCGTTACGCTGTTTTCGATCAATTTTCTCCGGCTGGTGGTGATCGCCTTTTTGATCGCCGGTCCGCTGGGCTGGTTCTTTATGAATTCCTGGCTCCATGACTTTGCTTACCGGATCGCGCTTTCCTGGTGGATCTTCGCCCTGGCGGGTATGGCCGTGGGGGTGATGGCATTGCTGACGGTGAGCTACCAGGCCGTCAAGACGGCGTTGACAAACCCGGTGACCTCGTTGCGGAGCGAGTGAGTGGACTGCGGGATGTGGGGCCGTCGGACGCCAGAATGCCGCTTATTCGGGGAATTTTCGTAGATTCACGCGGCAAACTGTGTTTGTCGTGAAACTGACTGGTCTAATACTGCTGCTGTCAATTACTGCGTACTCTCCCTTATCTGCCCAATATTATTTTACCGGGGAGGTTAAAGACCTTCATGGCGACAAGCTGCAACGGGTGGCGATCATCGTCCGATCCACCGGCGAAGTATTTATGACCGGGAGGTATGGAGATTTCGAGATCGTTTCAAAGAGTGCGGATGATTCCCTCACCTTTGCCTATAACGGCTATGAGCGATATACCACAGCCATCAAATCCACCGATTATCTGCAGGTGACGCTGAAAATGCTGACTCCGCCATCGGCGCCTCATAAGACGCGGATCACTTCTCTCCCTGCCTGGCGGGGATGTGATCCCTATCCCGAACATGCCGGTGAGAACAGTTTCGGGTTGGTGGAAAATCCCTTTCTTGAGGGACCGGCCACGGTGACTTTTATCGGTAATCCCAACGGCATCTCTTTCAACAATATCCGCCGTTTCCTGGATATGGGAACAAGAGTCCCGCATGAAGCGGTGAAGATCGAAGAGATGCTGGGCTATTTCAACTTCTTTTATGAGGAGCCTGACCCTGCGGAGTTATTCCATTGCAGTTCGGACCTGGTGAGCTGTCCCTGGAACAGGAACCACCGCCTGTTGTATCTCCATGTCAGCGCGAAGAGGGGGCAAACGCCCGAAACGCCGCCCAATCACCTGATCTTTACCATCGACGCGTCCGGTTCAATGGATATGCCCAACAAACTGCCGCTTGTAAAGGCGGGAATGCGGTTGCTGGTGCGCAACCTGCGGGACATCGATACCGTGTCTTTTGTGCAATATGGCGCGAATGTGAGTGTACTGGCGGGTATCCCGGGGTCGAAGAAAGGAGATATCATCAAGGCCATCGAACAACTGCATGCCGATGGCGAATCTCCGGGCGATGCGGCGTTGAAGCTGGCTTACCGGATCGCGCAAAAGCAGTATATCCGCAATGGGGTCAACCGGGTCATCCTGATCACCGACGGGGATGTCTGCAATGACAAGAATGCGGCCGACGAGCTGGAAGAACTCGTTGCGCAGGAAAGTGAGAATGGGATCAGCCTCTCCTGTCTTGGGGTAGGTATGAAGGACAGCGAAAATGTCGAATTGCCTGCCCTGGCGGCCAGGGGGAAGGGTAATTTTGCCTGTATCGAGGACGAGCAGGAGGGTGAGCGGATCTTTTTGAAAGAGCTTAACGAGAACCTGCTCAATGTAGCCGACAGCGTTTCGATCACTGCCGGGTTTGATTCGACGCTGGTGGACAGCTACCGGCTTATCGGCTATGATAACAAACGAAACCTGCTGGAGGATACGGCCCTGCGGATCGAAGGAAGCAAGATCAGCAGTGCCCATTCCATGACTGCGTTGTTCGAATTGGTCCCGCGAAAAGACTCCATCGAGATCGAAAAGATCGGAAAGGTGAAGATCAGCTATTGTCTTCCCGGGAAGAAGGCAAAGCGATGGTACGAATTCAACTGTCCGAACAGCCCCATCTCTTTCGACCGGGCCGATCTCCATCTGAAGAAAGCTGCGTGCATTGCCTTGTTTGGGATGATGCTGAAGGAGTCCGCGTATGCCGGGCAGAGTAACTGGCAGGATATGGAGCGGCTGACCAAAAAGGTCTTTGCGGGCAACAACTATATCGACAAGGAATATATCAACCTCGTCGTCAGGGCGAGGGATATCTACGAACATAAAAAATAGCCATGACAAACACACAGGCCGAGAAGGCGGAACGGTTGAAAGCGCTGCATCAGCGCGAGGGCATTTTTGCGATTCCCAACCCGTGGGATGCGGGATCGGCGAAGATCCTCACCCATCTGGGTTTCGAAGCGCTGACCACGACCAGTGCCGGGCTTGCTTTTTCGCTTGGCAAACCGGATGGGACGGGTGCTGTTACGCGGGAGGAAACGTTGATCAATGCCCGGCTCATCGCGGAGGCTACCCCGTTACCTGTCGCCGGTGACCTGGAAAATGGCTATGGTGACGAACCCGAGGCCTGTGCGGAGATGATCCGGCTGGCTGCCGGGGCAGGTTTGGTGGGCGGCTCGATCGAGGATGCCAGCACCGATCCGCAGAACCCCATCTACCCCTTCGACCTGGCCGTGCGCCGGGTAGAGGCTGCGGTTAAAGCCGCCCGCGGGCTTTCTTTTCCTTTTACCCTAACGGCGAGGGCGGAAAATCTTATCAATGGACGGCCCGATCTGGCCGATACTATCCGCCGGCTTGTGGCTTTTGCGGAACTTGGCGCGGATGTTCTGTTTGCGCCGGGGTTGACGACCGCCGAAGAGATCAGCGCCGTCGTCCGCGCCGTCGCGCCGAAGCCTGTGAATGTCGTGATGGGGCTGGGCAAGGGCGATTTCACTCTTGACCAGTTGGCCGCGCTGGGTGTCAAAAGGGTGAGTCTGGGATCGACCCTCTCGCGGGCCGCCTATGGACCGTTCTGGCAGGCCGCCGAAGAGATCGGCCGAAAGGGCAGTTTCGGATTTGCCAAATCGATCACGTCGTATGCGGAGTTTCAGAAGTTATTCACTTCGCAGACTTTTTGAGGGATTGGCCATTGCCGCCCGCAGGGTATGATACAGCACCGTGAGGAAGGTGATCAACAGCACCGCCACTGCCGCGAGCAAATAAGGCACCACCGAGAATCCCATATTGTACGAGAATAGATTCAGCCAGTTATCCATGAACAGGTAGGCCACGGGGAAGGCGATGAGGCAGGAGATCCCTACCAGCGCCACAAAATTCCGCGTGACCAGCGTGACTATCTGGGAAAGTCTTGCGCCCATGATCTTGCGCATCGAGATCTCCTTCTGGCGCTGCTGCGTGGTGAACGCGATAAGTCCCAACAGTCCCAGGCAGGTGATCATCACCGTCAGTACGGAGAACGTGGTGAACAGCTTGCCGCGTTTCTGTTCGGCTTCGTATTGGGAGTTCAGCGATTTGTCGAGGAAGTTATAATCGAAGGGCAGATCGGTAAAGCTCGCACGCCAGGTCTTTTGCACGCTGGCGAGCGTAGACTGGACGTCCCTTGCGTCCAGCTTGAGCTGGATATTGTTTTGGTTCGCCCGGTAAAGCAGGATCAGGGGTGCGATCTTATTGTAGAGGCTCGTCTGGTTGAAATCCTTGACGACACCCACCACTTCGAAGAACCGGCCGGAGGTATCGCCGGGGAACTTCACCCTTTTGCCGATGGGGTCAGACCATTTGAAATAGTTTACCATATTCTGGTTGACGACCATACTGTGCAGGGTATCGCCCAGGCCGGTAAATCCGCGGCCTTTTACGATCTTCATGCCCAGTGTTTTGAAATAATGTTCGTCGATGCCATAGACGTTGACGCCCTGGTCGACATAGCCCTTGTCTGTTTGCACGGAGAACAGGTTGAAGCTGATCCCCTGGCCCGGAACGGCTTGAGCCGTGCTTACGGAAAGGATACGCGGGTCTTTCCGGGCGGCATTGGTAAAGGCAATGATCTCGCTGCGGGCGTCGCGGTTGGTGTTCACCGGTATCGTGACCACTTCGCTCTGGTCGAAACCCAGGTCCCGGTGGCGGATGTAGTTTAACTGGGCATAGACGATCAGCGTGCAGATCAGCATGATCATCGCGATCGAGAACTGGACTACCACGAGGACCCGCCGGAGGTTGACGTTGCTGGATCCTTTGGAAAGGTTGCCTTTCAGGATATGAATGGGGTCAAACTTCGCAAGATACAGCGCGGGATAGCTGCCGCCGACGAATCCTACGAACAGTACGATCAGCAGCAGGATCAGGAGCGTGCCCGGCTGCATGAAGGCGCTGAAGGAGATATTCTTGCCGGCGAGCGTATTGAACATCGGCAGTAAAAGCGCGACAAGGCCGATGCTCAGCAACAGGGCCAGAAGGGCGGTGAGCATCGATTCCAGCAGGAACTGAGCCATCAACTGCGGCTGGGTGCTCCCGGTCACTTTACGCACCCCGATCTCTTTGGCGCGCCTCGCGGACCGTGCCGTTGTCAGGTTCATATAGTTGATACAGGCGATGATCAGCATGAAGAAGGCTACAGCCGAGAAGATATAGATATAGCTCATGCTGCCGAGTTCCTCGGGTTCTCCGCCCATCTTCGAGTGTAGGTGGATGGTAGTGATCGGCTGCACCACGTAGCGCATCGTGACATTGAATTTCGCGAAGATGGACGCCATGTATTTGTCGTACATGGGAACCAGCTTTTGCTGAAAGACCGCCGGGTCGGTGTTGGGTTTCACCAATACGTAAGTAAAGTGATTGAAGGATCCCCAGCCCTGGCCGTCGTTGTCGTCGAAGTTGCGGATCTTGGGCAGGGTGGTCCGGGAGATCAGGATATTGAACCGGAAATGGGAATTATAGGGAATATCCTTGATGACGCCGGTGACCTTGAAGACATCCCCTTTGGCGTTCTGCAGGGTCTTACCTACGATGCCGTTGCTTTTGCCAAAGAATTTCTCCGCGACGGATTCGGTGAGAACAAGGGAATTAGGTTCTACCAGGGCGGTCCGGGGATCGCCTTGCAGGAAGGGGTAGGTAAATATCTTGAAGACGTTGCTGTCGGTGTAGAAGATCTTGTCCTCGTAGATGCGTACATCGCCGTTGCGGTACATGGTCCGGTCCTCCCCCACGAACCGCACTGCCTGCTCCACTTCGGGATAGTCCTTCTTCAGGGTTGGGGCCAGCTGGAACTGGGTGGACACCCAGCGCATGGTATCCTTCTCCGACTCCTTGATGTTGGAGCTGATGCGGAAGATACGGTCGGCCCGTTCATTGTACTTGTCATAACTGAGCTCGTCCTTGATATAGAAGATCAGGAAGAGGCTGAAGGTTATGCCAATAGTCAGGCCGAGTATATTTAGCAGGCTGTACCAGCCGTCCCGTTTGAAATTGCGCAGTGCAACCGTGAGGAGATTTTTGATCATGGATTAAATATGCAAAAAAAAATGGACAAATTCTTACCTTCCATCCTAAACCCTGTATACATGTCACTAAAGCGTCGCGAATTTATCCGTCTGTCCGCCGGGACCTCCCTGGGCGGAGTTTTTCTTTCCGGTATGTCCGCCCGGCCGGGCGCCGGGTCCGCCGCCCTTGATGAGCTGCAATCCATGACCGGGGACGTCGTCCCGATCTCCGTCGAAGAGCGGAAGAGCCGTATCCAGAAAGCCCAGCGGCTGATGGGGGAGAACAAGATCCAGGCGATCGTACTGGATTCCGGTACTTCCATGGTCTATTTTACCGGTATGAGCTGGGGTTCGAGCGAGCGGCCGATGGTTGCCATCATCCCGGCGCAGGGCGAGGTAAAATACGTCTGCCCGGCGTTTGAGGCGGAACGGCTGCGCGAACTGATCAAGATCGGTACGGAGGTCAGGGTATGGGAGGAACATGAAAGTCCCTATACCGTGGCGGCCGGGATCCTGAAGGATTATGGGATCCGCACCGGCACTGTCGGGGTCGAGGAACGGGTTCGCTTTTTTATTTACGATGGGATCCGAAAGGAGGCGCCGCAGCTCAACTTTGTCAGCGCGGACCCGGTGACGGCGGCTTGCCGGATGATCAAGTCTCCTGCCGAGATTGCCCTGATGCAAAAGGCCAATGATATCACGGTCGCAGCTTATAAAGCCTGTATCGCCCTGCTGCATGAGGGGATGACGCCGGCAGATTTCTCGTCGACTGCCGAGAACGCTTTTTCCCGGCTTGGTGTCCGGGGCGGGTTGAGTGCGAATTTTGGCCTTGCATCGGCCTTTCCGCATGGAAGTATCCAGACCCAGCACCTGAAGGCGGGTGATGTCGTCCTGATGGATGATGGCTGTAAGGTTCAGGGTTACTGTTCCGATATCAGCCGTTGTATCGTCTTTGGCGCCGAACCGACAAAGCGCCAGCGGGAGATCTGGGAACTGGAGAAAAGGGCACAGGCGGCGGGCTTTGCCGCTGCGAAGATCGGCGCTCCCTGTGAGAATGTCGATGCGGCGGCGCGTAAGGTGATCACGGATGCCGGGTTTGGCCCGGGGTATAAGATACCCGGTCTGCCTCACCGGACGGGCCATGGTATCGGCATGGATATCCATGAATGGGGCAATATGGTCATGGGCAACAAGACGCCGTTGCAACCCGGCATGTGCTTTAGCGTGGAGCCGATGGTTGCGATCTATGGCGAATTCGGGATGCGGCTGGAAGACTGTGCGTATATGACCGAAAACGGGCCCCGTTGGTTCTCCGAACCGAGTCCCGCGATCGACAGGCCGTTTGCGTCATAGGCTCAGGCCCATCGCCGCCAGGGCTTCGCGGGTCTTCCCAACATTTTTATGATCGTGGACGATACCGCGAAGACCGAGGCCCTGCGCTATCTGTACGAACATGGCGCGGTCATCGATATAGACGACTTCTTCTTTTGGCACCTGGGCGATATCCAGCGCCACCCTCCAGATATCCGCATCCGGTTTGCGGAAGTGGACAAAACAGGAGGAGATGAAGAAGTCTACGAATTCCCCGAGGCGGAAGGTTTTGATCCGGTGTTCATTCAGTTCGCGGCCTTCGTTGTTCACCACGGCTATCTTTAGCCCGTGGCGGGCTTTTAATGTTTTGACCAGCTGGATCATTTCCGGGTAGGCCATCGACTGACCATACATGAAGGTTCGAAACTGCTCCATGGTAAATGGACGTTCCCGGCAAAAGACGGTTCGGCTGAGATATTCGTCCAGGCTTAGTTTACCGGCTTCATAGGTGTCGAAGGTCATGCGGTGGCGATCGTTCAGTTCGTCGAGGTCCAGGCTGAATTGTTTTGCCGCGGCTTCGCGGGAGCGCCGGTCCCAGCCATTGGTCAGCATTACGCCGCCGATGTCGAGGAACAACGCCGTCACCCGGGCCGGTGTTGGATTTGTTGCCATTGCGATAATTTGTATATATATACAAAGTAACGGGGAAAACGTTTGCAATCCCGTTCCCCGGGTATAATTTTAGGTTATGAAACGGAACCTGCTGCTGCCGATATTGCTGGGCTTGTATATTTCATCGTTTGCCCAGCCCGCAACCCAGGACTATGCCTTGTATATCCCCCATAAGGGCAATGCGAAGGCCTTGCCTGTGGTATTCTTCTTCGACCCTCATGGGGACGGCTCGTTGCCGCTGAAGCTGTATAAAACGCTGGCCGAGACCTATGGGTTCATTTTTGTCGGCAGCAATGCTTCAAAGAACGGGAATGACTGGCCGACCACGGAGAGTATCTGGAACCGGCTGTTTGCCGATGTCCGGCAGCGGTTGCGGATCGACGGCCATCGCCTTTATGTCTGCGGATTTTCCGGCGGCGCGAAGGTGGCGGGGTTTGTGGCCATCCAGTTTCCGGGCATCCGGGGTGTCATCGCCGGCGGTGCGGGTTTGCCGGAGGGGGTTTCGCCGGGGGATTTTGCTTTTAGCTATACGGCGCTTGCCGGCGAGGGGGACATGAACCTTACCGAGTTGGCGGCGATCAGTGGGGAGTTGGACCGGACGCGGACCCGTCATCGCATCATCTTCTTCGATGGCAAGCATGAGTGGGCGCCGCTGGCTGTCATGGACCGGGCCTTTGCGGGCTTGCAGCTGGAAGCCATGAAGGACGGGGCTCTGCCGCGCGACGCCGCCTTTATCGGGCGGGTGCTTTCGGGGGATAAGAAAAGGATCGAGACCGAGATCGGGGTGGGCCGGCTCGTGCGGGCGGTGCAGGACTGCAAGGTTGCATCGAGTCTGCTCGACGGGTTGACGCCGGAAGCGGAATGGTTCAGGCAGAAAGCGGGCATCCTTGACGGTGATCCGGCGTATAAGAAACAGGCGCAGGCACGGGATGCGCTGTTCCGGCAGGAAGAGGTGACAAAGGCCGGATATATGCAGCAGTTTCAGCAGGGTGATAGCCGGTACTGGCAGCAGACGATCAAAGACCTGGAGGCCAGGGCTGCGACGCCGACACGCGAGCGGGGGATGTATCAGCGGCTGCTGGCTTATCTCTCGCTGGCCTTTTATTCGATCAGCAACCAGATGATCAATGCGGGGCGAAATGACGGGGCGCGGCATTTCGTGGAGCTGTACAAGATGGCCGATCCCGCCAACAGTGAGGCCTGGTATTTCTCTGCGGTGGTGGATGTCCGTGAGGGACATGTTCCTGTTGCGGCAACCGATCTGCAAAAGGCGATCGGCCTTGGGTTCCGAGACCGGGAGCGGCTTCGGCGGCAGCCCGAATTTCAAAAGGCTTTTAGCGTAAGCGATCTTTCAAGGATCGAGAGTGGGATGCCAAAATAAATGTCTATATTGGAAAAAACGATTTATTCTATGGAAGATCTGTTATCCGATGTCTATGCAGAGCCTAAACTGGCCACCCTTGGTTCGCGGGTTGGAGCCGCCATTATCGACCTTATCGTGTTCTTTATTATTTTTACCGTTTTCGCCATGCTCTGGGGCGACAACTATACCATCGGCACTACCGTTAAATTCCGCCTGACGGGCCTCCCTGCATTTGTTTTTTTCCTGGTGACTTTTGCGGTGATGGTCATCCCGGAGGGGACGACCGGCAAGACGCTTGGCCAACGTCTCCTGCGAATAAAGGTCGTGGCGAGGGATCAGTCCGGTCCCTCGCTGGGAAAGTCCATCGTCCGGCATCTTTTCGACTTCCTCGAATTTATATTCCTGGTGGGAATTATCGTAGCCGCCACCAATCCGCAACGGCAACGTATCGGCGATCTCGTCGCCGGAACGATCGTTGTGGAAGGGTAAACCGGGCTTTGATGACTAGAGCTGCCGGATCCTGATATTCCGCCAGCCGCTGGAACCCGGGTGCTGTTGCAGGGCGATATGCCCCCTGGCTACTTTGGCAAAATCGGCGAAGGCCTTATTGCTGAATTTGCTATGGGCAACCATATTGTTCCATTCGTCGCTGCCGATCTGGCCTTCGTAGGTCTTTATCCCGTTGAGGTAAAAGGTCAGATGTCCTTTGTTCTGGATCAGCCGCACCTGGTTCCATTCGCCCGGGGTCTTTGGCCTGGAGACCGTCGAATCTCCGGACATATCATAGAGACAGCCGGCGAGATGATTTTGTTTTTTGTTGTCTTCGGCGTCTTTGTTATCCAGCACCTGCATCTCGGGTCCGGTGAGATAGGTGGCGTTGTATTTGGGGTTTTCCTGTACGTCGAAGATGATCCCGCTGTTGCCGCCTTTGGAGATGCGCCATTGGAGTTCCAGCTCGAAGTTCTCATAAACGTCATTGGTGACGATATCGCCGCCGCCGCTTTGCGGTTGGGTGGGATCGAACACGAGCGCGCCGTCCTTTACCTGCCATTTGGAGCCGACCGTATCCCGGAGATAGGTGTGCCATCCTTTGGTGGAGGTGCCGTCGAAGAGCAGTTTCCAGCCTTGTTTCTTTTCTTTTGAGGTAAGCGTATTGGGCGTTTGTGCGAAAACGAGATTGCCCGCGAGCACAAGGCCTGCCAGGACCATGATTCTTTTCATTGAGCGTGATTTTGAGAGGCCAATTTAACAAATTATTATCTAGCTGAATGCTAATATTTTACAAAGCCAGGCAACAGTCTGGCCGAAATGCGCGTATATTTTAAAAAATACTACCTTCATAGCCGGGTAAAATTAAAATATGAAAAATAGTTTCGTGGGCTTATTCCTGCTCCTTTCCTCTTCAATTTTTGCACAAAATGCCGTACATGACCAGTTTGCAAAGATCACGACGGTGCAGCAGGCACAGCAGTGGATCGAAGGCAATCAGGCGCTCAAACCGGCGCTTCTCCAGCTGAATTCCCTGAAGGATTCCTCGCTTATCGAAAAGCGGCTGCTGAGACAGAACCAGGGCGATGTTTTCTCCGTAGGATATGTCACTTATAAGGTGCTGGAGTCGACCGAAAAGGTTCAGTATCGCGCCAGTTATATCTTTTTGGATGGCGGGTCGCTGTCGCAGTCGCAGATCGACAGCCTGAAAAAGATCATTGTCGACAAGGCCTCGAAAGGGGCCGAATGGAACCAACTTTCCGATCAGTATACGATGGATGGCAATACCACTCATGGGGACACGGGCTGGTTCTTCGGCGAGGAGATGATGCCGAAAGAATTCCAGGATGCCGTCAAGGCGCATAAGCTTGCCGATATTTTCTTTGTCGATGTTGCGGATCGTAACTGGCATTACATCGTCAAAAAGACTTACGACGACGATGATAAGAAGGTAGCCACCGTATTGCGGGCTAACGGGCGCTAATATTGCCCACCGGCGGATACTGAAGTTGCCCGCCGCGCGAATGCTAATATTGCCCGCCGGCGCCGCCGCCGCCGGTCGTACCGCCGCCAAAATGGACTCCTGTATCGGCGGGTTGAACGGCAATGGAGTTGAAGCTTTCGGCGATGATCAATCCTTCCACCGGTAGGTTCTCCAGCAGATGCGGATAGTCGGGCGCTGCCGCCGTGAATCCCATTCTGGGCGTGCGCAGATAGCGCGTCAACCCATAAACCCCCGCGATCAATACGATGCCGGCGATGATCATGGCCAGTTCGCCGGGCAGTACATGGTAGTAGTATCTGAAGGTAGAGATCGACCCCGCCACGAGCGCCATGCCGGTCCATAAAAAGAGGACCTCCTTCTTCTGCAGGCCTTTAGCAATGTAAAAAACGGGAATAGCGGCTGTGAACAGCCACCAGAGCCACCCCAGGGTGACTGGAGCGGGATTGCCGGCAACGGCCGTATTTAATTCGTGGAGGACAAAATAGTTGCCGGACAGGTACAGGCTTACCAGCGTGGCGCCGCGCAGGAGCATAAAATTGGACCGATAACGGCGAAGGCTTGTTTTGGCATGGAGCGTGGTGAACCAAAAATAACAGCCGATGGATATAGCCATGATCATGAAGGGCAGGATTGCCCTCGCCGCCGGACCCCATGCAGAGACAAGGTAATAGACACAGAGCAGCAGTTCGCCATAGGCGACCAATGTCATCACGCGATCGGCGTAGCGTAGCATACCGATGAGGGCAAGTATGCAGATGAGTGCGCTTTCCAAAGTTGGAGAGAGCGAATTTGAGCCGGAGAAATTGATGCCTTCGAAAATGAGCGTGGAGGCGATCCACAAGAGTGCGTCATCGACGCCGGAGCCGTACATCTTCTGTTTGCAGACGAATAGTTCGAGTGCGTAATAGGCCATTATGCCATAGATGATAAGGGTTGCGGTAATGCCTGATGAGCTATCGAGACCCATCAGCAGGAAGATGCCCAGACCGCAGGCTGCGGCGATGACGGTCAGCGCGAAAAGCCCGATACGGATAAAGAAATTGGGGAGATAGAAGTGGTAGGGGTATGCTGCGTGGATGCGGTCGACCTCCTCCGCGGTGAGGATCTTTTTTTCAAATGCCTCCCTTGCTTCTTTTTGGAGATGGAGGTTGTCCAGCGATTGACGGTTATAGGCGATCATGGGTTCTTCAATTGACGGTTGATCCGCATCAGCAGGAAAATGATCCCGATGGCTGAGCCGATGAAATAAAGAAAGGCGAGATAGAGCGCTGATGCGTCCCGCCAGTAGGTGGCGGTCAACAGCCGGATCACGGCGTCGCAAAGCGCGATATAGGCATAGAGGATGATGACGACTACAAAATAGAACGATCGCCTGGCCATCGCCCGGGTATAGCAGAAGAATCCGGCTGCTATCAGCCCCGCAAACCAAAGGAACCATCCTTTGTCAAAGGTGAACAGCCCTGCCAATGCGGCGATGAAGAAGAGGTGCAGTCCGAAATTGGTATAGGTGATCTCGAAATGAGGCTTTAACCGGCGCTGCACCGTCAAGTGGCCCATGGCCAGCAGGATGGCGCCCAGCAGAAGGCCGGTATAGATCAACCGCGGGCTATCGAAATTGCCTTCTCTCAGGATCGTCATCGGGGTGATGGCGATGCCGGCCCAGGCGGCAAGATTGGTTATCGCGAGACTTAACACTCCGAGGTGATCGAAAAAATAGGCCGCGGTAAAAAGGATGATCATGGGGATAAAGGTGGCCAGTCCGTAATTGTCACCAAAAACCCCGTAGGCGTATTGGAGATAGCCGAGAAAGATCAGGAGGCTGAGGCAGCCCAGCAAGAGAATATAATCGAAGAAGGGGGTAGGCGCATTCACGAGTTCCCAGCCGAAAAGCGCTTTCTTCCGCAGGCAATAATAAAAGCTGCCGGTGGTGACAAGGGCGATAAACGCGAGAACGGCCTGGTGACCGATGGTGTCGATATTTTTGTATACGAGGATGCCGAGTCCCGCCGTCAGCAGGAGGACACCCAGGTAGAGCAATAGCCGCATCTCCCAGAAAAGGGAGAAGAGCCGATTGGTTTCGAAGGCTTCCGCGTGTTGCAGCGTTGCATCGGAGATCAGCCCTTCGGCGTGTAGTTTTTTATACGTAGAATTATGCATATGCTTGATGAACAAGATATGAAATATTTTAACATTCCGTTATTGTAGTATTAACAGTGTCGCAACATGCGATATCGATGGATGGGCGTACCTTTGGGTTGTAATAATTAGCATTATTATTTAGTTTTTAAGCAGTCAATTTTCTCATAAGCAGTTAGTTTTGGTTACGACCCCTGTTTCTACAGGGGTTTTTTTTTGCCCTTCATTTACCGTGAAAATGAATTACTTTTCGGTATGGCAAAGAAGAAAGAGCGGCTTATCGCAGTAAGCCCATCGGGAAAAAAAGAGGGGTCTCTCGCCGATCTTATCCATGACGTGGTGCGGCAGATACCGTGCGGCCGGGTCACCTCCTACGGCGCTATTGCCGCGGTTCTCGACCTCCCGAATCCAAGGATGGTCGGCAGGGCCATGCGTACCGCGGACGACAAGGTTAACCCGATACCTTTCCAGCGGGTGATCAACAGCAGCGGGCGGCTCACCGGCGAATACCGCGACTGGCGCAAGAAATTGCTGGAGAAGGAAGGTGTAACCATAAAAGGCGATAAGATCGTCGATTTCAAGACCTTGTTTTGGGACCCCGCGAAAGAGTTGTAATGCCCCGCCTACCGAACTATATTCCCCTATTCCTGCTGACGGCTCTCTGTCTTTCCTGCGGCGAAGGCCATCCTTCGGGCGGTATAGTGACAGCGGACTGCCCCAAGCCGAAAAAGATCATCGTCTATAAAGAAAATGTTTACGATCTCAGCGGATATGCGGACGAGGGTGGGGGCGACCCTTTCCGGCTGTTTGATGAGAACCAGTTGGTAGACCCGCTGAACAAGCCGGATGGCGCCTATAAGCCGCATACCAACCCACAGCCGACGCAACAGCAAGCCATCTACTTCCCCAAGGGCAAAGGCAACCGCATCGTTATCGATCTGCGGACGACCTATCATCTTACCGATGTCTTTCTTTACGACCGTGGCAACTCTGCGGACAGCGTCTGGATCTATACCGGGGATATGCGGCATTGGAAGCAGAAGGCGGCATTCAGGACGATCGAGGTCTTTCAGTCCTCCCAGTGGCGGAGATTTCCAATGAATGACGGCGGGGGGCATGCGGACAGCGGCGGGGGGCATGCCGATAGCGGGGGGCGTGGCGACAGCGGGGAGCATGCCGATAACGGGGGGCGATCTGTGGACGACAGTGTGCGGTATATCATGATCCGTTTCAGCAGTCCAAAGGCGGCTATCGACGAGATGGTCCTCTATGGCTGCACGGATAACCCCATCCCGCCGCGGCGGGTGGAGCCGGCAAACAACCAGCCGTTCGCGCAGAAAACGATGAAAGAATTCCTGGGGGTTAACGACTACAGCGGGATCGTCGATGCGAAATGGCTGAAGCCGTTCTATTATACCCGGCTGTACTCCTTTGCTGTCGATTTCGACCGGGATACCGTTGACGTCTATCCGCAGGTGAAGTACAATATGACCCATTTCGGCTATTGGGACGCCGGCCGCCGCGACTATCACTACTGGCCGGAGGACAACGTAAAAGAGAATCATCATCAGGTGTGGTATACGATGCAGGGTCTTCCCTTATGGATGGCGAAGGACGAACGCGATAAAAAAGGGCGGCCCGTGACGAAATGGGGTATGGACCCCGAAGACGCGCTCAGCTATGGGCGGCATGGCGCCATGATGTGGAATCTCGCCGCCTGGTTTGGGAATGTAAAATGGGATACCGGTCTTTTGTCCCTCGATCATCAGCCGAAGTTTTCGGGCCGCGGCACCATGCGGCTGTACGAGAACGGCAACGAGGAAGATGCTTTCTGGACCGGCGAAAGATATTGCAACCCCATGGCCTATTTTGCTCAAAGCAACGCCGATTATGACGGTGCGGAGCGGGCCCTTGGGGACAGATGTGGAATCGCCAATGCAGACAGCGGCAGCGCGCTGATCACATCCGGGCTCATCGGCCTCGACACCAACCGGGTCAGGGTATACAAATTTCTTTGCAGGACCTTGCGCAAGGACGGGGCCTTTATCTGGAAGGGTGGGGTGCAGTATCATTATTATTCAACGGCAGGTGGCCACGGTATCAGCCCGGAAGAGGACTCGCTGCGGTGGCGGCTTGCGAAGGTGGCCGCATTTACCCACGACCTGGAGCCCGGCGTTCCCTGTATCCTTGGGGAAAACGGTTATGACAAGTCGCAGCATACGCGGCAATCCACGCCGCTGTTGCCGGGACATTCAGCGGAGGAATCCCAGGCCGTTTTTATCCTTCGGTCGGTGAATGCGACGGCCTTCTCGGGGTTCGATTCCTATATTCTGTACTGGCTCCGGGATACCAAGCCGGTGGATGCTCCCGATGTATATCTCACGAGCGGCGTTTTGCGCGAGATGCCGGACGAAAGCATCCGGCCTTATCCCTCGTGGTTTTACCTCAGCACCTTTGTCGGGCGGCTGGCCGACTACCGGCCGGACCGGATCGTCAGTGAGAAGGGGCCGGTGTGGATCTATAAATATCGCCATGCGCAGTCGCCGGATTCCGTGGCCTATTTTGTATATGCGCCTACGCATAACGGCGCGAGTGTCCCCGGCTTCGCGCTAAAGGTGGGGGATGTAGCGGGCGATGCCGTCGAGGTCGATTTTGCGGCTGCGTCGGCGCAAGGGGTCGCAGCCGGCAGGAAGGTGAAGGGGGGTATCGTGACGATCGGGGTCGGCGAGACCCCGACGCTGGTCTTCGTAAAAGAGAAAAAGTAATGATCTCCGTCGGGTCAATCGGCCTTGATCTCGGCAGCAGGCCGCCGGTTTTTACCCGGTTTCCCCGTTAGTCCGTCACCGAGGTCGTCCCGCGCCTCATCGGCCAGCTTCAGCAGCTTTTCCTTTATTTCGGGATACAGTTGCTGCACATCGTAGGCTTCACCGGGGTCATGCGCCAGATCGTATAACGCCATGGGTACGGGCACGTGGGGGATCTTGCCGCCGACGCCGTCTTTGCCATGCAGGGCCTTATAACTCGAAGAGGTATGCGGCAGAACCAGCTTCCAGTGTTTATAACGAACGGCCTGGAGATCGTTGGTCCCAAAATAATAATAGAACACATCCCTTGGGTTTTTGGCGCCCGCCGTCAGGGCGGGGAGAAAATCGAGTCCGTCGATGCGTTTTTTTGGAAGCGGGGCGCCGGTGGCCGCGGCGATGGTGGGGAGCCAGTCCATATTCGTCATCAGGTGGCTGTTGATGCTGCCGGCCTTGATCTTTGCCGGCCAGCGAACCAGCAATGGAACGCGGGTACCGCCTTCGAAGGTGGTGGATTTTCCTTCGCGGAATCCGCCGGAGCTGCCGGCGTGATTGCCGTAGTTGAGCCAGGGGCCGTTGTCGCTGGTGACGATGAGCAGGGTGTTGCGGGCGAGTCCGGTCTCATCCAGGGCTTTCATGATCTGACCGATGCTCCAGTCCACTTCCATGACGACATCGCCGAAGAGGCCGAGTTCGCTTTTGCCTTTGAATTTATCGGAAACGGCAAGGGGCACATGGGTCATCGAGTGGGCCAGGTAGAGAAAAAAGGGCCGGTTGCGGTTGGCCTTGATGAAGGAAACGGCATGTTCGGTATAGAGGGTGGTCAACTGTTCCTGCTGGGCGCGGGTGCGGATGGTATCGATGCCCCTGTCGCCCTGGTAGAGCACCAGTTCGGGCCATTTGGAGCGGGCGTTGGCCGTGTCGGTGATCTTTGTTCCGTCGATCTCCCGGGGCCACATATCGTTGGAATAGGGAAGACCATAGAACGAATCGAAGCCATAATGGATCGGGAAGAAAGGCGGTTTGCGGCCGAGGTGCCATTTGCCGATCATCCCGGTGTGATAGCCGGCCCGTTTCAGCAGCGACGCCACGGTCTCTTCGCTGGGATTCAGTGCTTCGTTGGACAGCGGCAGGAGCGCGCCGTGTATCCCGATGCGGTTGGGGTAGCATCCGGTGAGCAGTGCGGCCCGGGATGCGGTGCAGATCGGCTGGCCCACGTTGTAATGCGTGAATCGCATGCCCTCGGTCGCCAATTTATTGAAATTTGGGGTAGGGATGCCCGTCATGCCGTAGGGTTCGATATCGCCATAGCCCATATCGTCCATCAGGATGATGATGACATTCGGGCGGGCGGAGGGCTGGGCGAAGAGTCTGCCGGCGATAAGAACCAGGAATAACCAGAGAAAAGCTTTTTTCATATTGCTGTTATAAAGCGTGATCGGTGCCGATATTCTCTCCCCGCCAGATCTTCAGGGCCGTCCAGGGCATATCCGGTCCCTGCCAGAATTGGTTGCTTGCGGGAAGGCCCAGCGGTAGAAAGGCTTCGGAACAAAGGTACAGGCTGCCGGTGGATATATAGCTTTCGCCGATGCCCGGCTGGTGACCATACAGGCCGATCTGCAGCCAGCCCTTGGGGTCGAAGGTGCCCGGGGCTTCCAACTGTCTGTGGATGACGGCATAGAGTGCGGCCCGAACCTGTTGCGGGGCCAGTTCTTTCGGCAGGGCCTCCATCAGCGCTACGCGAGCCAGCAGGTGAAAACAGCCGAAGCGATAAGCCAGGCTGCGGCCGATGGGCGGATAGGTGGCTTCGGGCGAGATCATCCGTTCCTGTACGACGGCATAGCGCTGGCTGCGGTGGAAGATATCGTCCCAGAATTTGTTATCGGGATTCTTCGGGTCGGCTTTTTGCAGCACCTGTGAAGCGTCGAGCAGCATCGGTTGCATGACGAAGCTGTTGTAGTAGTCCCAATGGAATTCGGGGCCGTCACCATAGGCGCCGTCGCCCTTGTACCAGCCCATCAGCTGGCGAAAGGCATAGTCAAGCCGCATCTTGTCGCATTCGCCGCCATACTTCAGCAATGCCGCTTCTATCGTTGCGCTGAACATCAGCCAGTTGGTATAGGAGGGGGTGATGGCGCGGGAGGAGCGAAGGGCATCGAGGGTTTGTTTTTTTGTTACCGTGTCCAGCCGGGCCCAGAGCTGTGTAGGCGCGCGGAGCAGTGCCTGTGCAAAAAAGGCGGCATCCACCAGCGGCTGGCGGCCGTTGCAAAAATTCATGAAGTCGGGAGAGGTGGGGTCCACCGCCTTTTTGATCGAGGCGCGGGCCAGATCGCCATATTTTTTCCGCAGCTGTCCTTCGGGTGAATCGTCGGGACCGAGTTCCAGCCAGGGCGCCATGCCTGCCAGCAGGCGGCCAAAGGCTTCGAGATGGGTGCTGTAGGCACGGAAGTCGGGTTTGGCGGCTTCGACCGGCATGGTCTTATGCAGTTGGCCGCGGCTCAGCGCTTCGAGTACGGGGTCGGCGATACGGACGAGGGCGTTGACAAGGTATTCGCGTTCGCGGATGCCGTCGCCTTCGGCGGTGGGAAGGACTTTGATGCTTGAAGCGGCCTGCTTTCCGGTCCCTGCAACCGCATGGGATGCTTTCGGGCCGACTACCGCGGAGATCAAAGGGCCGGCGGGATGTGCCGCGGTCCCGTCGAAGCCGGTTCCCAGCAGGGCTGCCATGGTCCGCGCATATTGCTTCTGCCACACCTGCACTCCCTTCACCTGACCCAACGCGGGAGTATAAGGTCCCATGAATGCGCACCATATCTGGTCACTACCCGGCGTTTTGTTGTTGTGATGCGTCCAGTCCGGCCCCTCGCCGCGGCCGTGGTCGGTAGCGATCACAAGCGTCGTCTGTCCCTTATAATAGGGATCGCTTTGGAGATAGTTCCAAAGGTCCTTCAGCATAGCATCGTTGTTCCGTGCCGATTGAAGATAGCCGTCGTATTTATCCTGGTGACCGAAAGCGTCCGTTTCGATGAAGCTGATCTGCAGCATTCGCGGATGCTGCTGTTTCAGATATTCGCGCGCCAGCAGATAGGTCACCGCGTCGGGCCGCTCATGGATGCCGAACGGTTTGGGCAGCAGGAACTGCTCCTGGCTCAGCACCTCCTGAACGCTATTGCGACCGGGGCCCGTGAACTCCGTGTAGCCGGCATTGACGGGAATGCCGCTGCGGTCTTTGTTAAGGATGCGTTCGAAGGCTACCCAGGAGGTGAAAGCCGCCACCTTTCCCTTGAAGCCTGGCTTTCCGTTGAGATACTCGGGCAACGTCACATTGGGATTGGCCGGGTAGTCATTCGAATTGATGGCCGTGTCGGCGTATCCGGTGAAGATCTCATTGTATCCGGGATAGGAGAACCAATACGGATTGGTGACATTGTCCTTGCTGTCGATGTCGCGGTTTCCATACACCTGACCCTGCGTGGCGATCGTTTTCCAGAAGAACGGCATGAGCTTCCCGCGGCGTTCGGTATAATCGCGGCCCCAGAACTCATCCACGAGCCGGGCGCTGTCTTTACTGCCGGTGAGTTTTGCGAAGAACAGGGCACTGTCGGCGCCCCGGAAGACGTCCTTCCAGCGATAACCGTCAAAGGTGACTACCACCAGCTTTCGTTCGCCGTGCGACTGCGCCTGCACTCCGCCGAAGGAACAGGCAAACAAACCAAGCAACCAAATTTTTTTCATTGGGTTTATCATAATTTTATTTCTTTTTATCCATCACCCGGGCATTGATCGCCCGTAACTTGTCGATATCGATCTTCCAGACTTTGCGGTCGTAGGTCAGCAGGCCGTTGACCTCGCTTTCCACGTCGGTGGACTGGGTATAGACGGCGGCGCTCAGGCCGTTGCGTTTCAGGATGACGAGGCTGTCGACCAACCTGCCGTACACGGCGAGTAGGTCTTCCGGCGTCTGCGAAGTGCGGATATGACCCGGCGCAAGCGCGAGGTTGTTCACCCAGCAATGCCCCGGGACGAGCAGCGCCTGACCGCCATACTCGCCAAGCACCGTAGCCCGGTTCGGTTCGGGCGCGGTCATGTCCGGACCTGGGTAGCTATGCGTATCATGCATATCGCCGGCGTCCCGGTCCGACCAGCCGCTGGTTGCGTTGACCCACCGGGTGGGATCGAGATGGCGGGTGAACGCTACGATATCGGCCGTGGCGAACTGTCCCCATCCTTCGTTGAAGTCTACCCAGGCAACGATGGATGGATGGCTGGAATGCTGGGTAACCATCGCCGTCAGCTCCTTGCGATACTGTTCGGCGGACTGCGCGGTGCGGACGATGTCGCTGTCCGTTTTGCCGATATGCCGGTCGCCGCTGGGCATATCCTGCCAGACGAGCATCCCCAAGCTGTCGCACCAATAGTACCAGCGATCGGGTTCCACCTTGACGTGTTTGCGGATCAGATTGAAGCCGGCTTCTTTCTGAGCTTTGATGTCATACCCCAGGGCCTCGTCGGTAGGCGCCGTATAAAGCCCGTCGGGCCAGAAACCCTGGTCAAGCATACCGAACTCGAATAGCGGTTCATGGTTCAGGAATAGTTTTTTGACGCCGTCGCGGTCATTTTGGAGATCGACCTGGCGGATGCCGAAATAAGATTTGACGACATCGGTCATTTCGCCTCCGTGATACAGCACCAGCTGCAGATCATAGAGGAAGGGATGATCCGGCGTCCATAGCTTGGGCTTCCTTACGGGAAGCACCAGCGTGTCCGTCGTTCCCGCCGTTCCGGTGATCAGGGCGCCTTTGTCGTGAACTGTCGCCCGGAGCGTGCAGCCGGCTGGCAGCGGGGAATGCAGCGCAATTCGGACCGTGCTCCGGTCGATATCGGTCTGGATCGTGAATGCGGGTATCGATAGGGGGGATACGGGTTCCAGCCAGACCGTTTGCCAGATCCCCGTCGTCGGCGTGTACCAGATGCTCCGCGGGTTGTTATACTGCTTGCCGTTCGGCTGGTAGCCCTGGTTGCCCGGGTCCCAGACGGCAAGGGTCAGTTCCTGTTCGCCGCCGGGTTGCAGCGCATCGGTGATATCATAGCTGAAGGCATCATAGCCGCCTTCGTGTGCAGGCAGTTCCCTGCCGTTGATCCATATGCGTGTCTTCCAATCCACCGCTCCGAAATGCAGGAGGATCCGTTTCGTTTGCCAGGCCGTATCGACGGAAAAGCGCCGGTGAACCCATAACAGGCTGTCCGGGCCCACGCTTCGCCTCACCCCTGACAACAGGGATTCCACGGGGTAGGGGACCAGGATCTTGCCTTCCCAGACGGGTGGCTGCGCCTGCGTCACACCCGTGATGGCATAGTCCCAGGGACCGTTGAGATTGGCCCAGGCCGCGCGGACGAATTGCGGGCGGGGATATTCCGGGTGAGGGAGCTGCTGGGACACCTGCGCCGTCCAGGGGGTGGTGAGCGGCGTATCCGGCTGGATATGCGCCGGCGCCGCCTTTGCGGGCTCCCGTTTTGCCGCTGTTGCCGGGCGGGCCCGCGGTGCGGGTCTCGGGAGCACTTTATTGTCCCTGGCCCATTGCTGCCAAAGATTGTCCAGCAGTCGCACCGTGTCCGGGAATTGATGTACGAGATTGTGCTCCTCGGTGCCGTCGCGGCTCAGATCGTACAGCTCCCAGGCAGTGTCGGCATTGGCCGAGACCAGCTTCCACCGCCCTTTGCGAACCGACCGGCCGTTATGATGCTCGTTGAAAACGACGCGCTGCGTACCCGCGTCATGGCCTTCGAGTACCGGGATAAGGCTGGTGCCCTGCATGGGAGTGATCGCATGTCCGTGGTAGAAATCCGGATACCGGCCCTTCGCCAGATCGAGGAAGGTTGGCATAAGGTCGATGAGATAACCGTTTTGCGCGGTGATGCCTCCCTTGTGGGTGCGGAGGCCTTTGGGCCAGAAGGCGATGAACGGCGTACGCGTGCCGCCTTCGTAAGATTCGATCTTCCAGTAACGGTATGGGGTATTCGCTACGTTCGCCCACGCCGGACCGATCGATGCGTAGACCGTCTCGGGCCCGGGCAGGGTTTTCTTATCCGCGGGGTAGATGATGCGCTGCCCGTCGCGGGTGGCGCTGGGCCGGTCGAATCCGGGCGGCATCGTTTGGGCCACCTCGGGACTGGCGCCATTATCGCTGAGGAAAACGATGAGCGTGTTGTCCAGCCGCCCGGTGGAGCGCAAGGCCTCGATCACCCGGCCGATGCCCTGGTCCATGCGATCGATCATTGCGGCGTGTACCGCCATGACGCGGGCGTCCCAGGCTGAATCCCGGTTGGTCGACCAGCTGGAATCGGGGTTGCGAAGGGATAGCGGCTGGGTCGCGGGATCGACGATGCCCATCTTCACCATCCGGGCGTAGCGGGCCTTGCGGATCGCTTCCCAGCCGGCCCTGTACGTGTTCTTGTATTTTTCGATCTCCTCCGCCGGCGCCTGTACGGGCCAGTGCGGCGAGTTATAGGCCAGGTAGAGAAAGAACGGTTGCGGGTTGCGGCTCATATCGCGGACAAAAGCCGCTGCCGAGTCGCTGACCGCATCGGTGTGATAATAATTCTTGGGAACGCTGCGAACGGGTGTTTCGCCGTCGACAAGACTGAAAGGATCGAAATGATCGACCACGCCCCAAAGCGTTCCATAGAATCGCTGGAAGCCCCTGCGGGTGGGATATTGTTCGATCGGCGAGAATAGCGGCGCCTCGATCTGGTGATCCAGCCATTTCAGCTGGGCGGCCGGTGTCGCCTGCTCGATGGTATTGGACACATGCCATTTCCCCGCCATGGCCGTTTGATAACCTGCCGTCTCCAGCGCCTCGGCCAGGGTCACCGTGTTGGGAGTAAGAAACCCGCGGTAGCCCGGCTCCTGTTGATCGGTGGTCATGCTGCCGATGCCTGCCTGGTGATTATATAATCCCGTCAGCAGCTGCGCACGGGAGGGACAGCAGCGGGAGGTGTTATGAAAAGAGGAGAACCGCAGACCATTGGCCGCCAGCCAGTCGAGATTCGGCGTATGGATCTCACCCCCATAACAGCCGATATCGGAATAACCCATGTCATCGGCCAGGATGACGACGATATTCGGCCGCTCGTCCATCGCCGCCTTCTGGGCGTTTGCCGGGGCGGTGGACGTCAAACCTGCAATCAGGAATAGTATCGTTCGAGGCGTGCTCATTTCCAGTATAGCAGTTCGGGTTTTTTGTCGATGACCACCGTTCGGCCTTTGTCGGCGTCGTCGCCGGTATGCCGCGTCTCGCGTACGAGGGCGAAAGTGATCGAAGTACCGGCATGCCGTTTAACGAGATCGGTCACGTCGAGCCAGTGGTCTTTCGGCGTATGATCCATCGCCAGCTCGCCGGCGACAAAAGCGTCGCGGCCGACGTTTTTGATCAGGGCCTCTTTCGCGTCCAATTGAGGGGCCGATTGCCAGGTCAGTTTCTGCCAGGCACCTGTGGGCAGGCCATAGACGTGAAAGCGATAGACGGCCGTATCCGTCACGTTGGACCCATGCACTTTTAAAAGGATGCGTGAAGCACTGCCTGCGCGTGCTTTTGACTCATCGAATCGGATATAGCTGACCTTGTTCATTTCCGGCTTCGACGCATCCAATGCGATTTCTAAACGGGTTTGGGTTGCTTTTGGCGACACCGACGACTCGGCCACAGCGGGCATCACCGTGCGGGTAAGATGGCCCACAGGGATCGAAAGCAGCATCACGGTCTGACCGCCGAGGGGAATCGTCAGCTTGCGGCCGGCGCCCACAGGGTATACTCCCGCGACTTCGCCGTAAGTCGTTGGCCCCACGGTTTCCGCCGTCACCGGCGTGCCGGGTTGCACGGGCAATGCCGACAGATCGAGCGTAAGATGATCCGTATATTTTCCCCGCTGCACCAGCCAGCAGTAGTAGTTGCGCGTCGCGGCATCATAGGACATCAGCACATGCAGATTGTCGTCACTCCCGTCCACATGCGTCGCCAGCAGTGGTCGTTCATCCTTGAAGCCCTTGGCGAACAGCCGGACGACCTCTCCGGTCCGTTGTATCCCCGAGACATCATAGTCGGGGGTATTGCCGGGGCCATCGCCCTTTGCAAAGACTTTGATCTCCCGCACGCGGATCGGGCCGGGATCGGTGGAATGGAAACGGATGCGTCTCGTGGTGACCGGCGTCTTGAACACGATGAACACCTGGGCGTATTTGTTATTCTTCAATGTAAAGCCCGGGATATCCTGCCAGCCGCCACCGGTGAAATATTGCAGGCTGAAATTCCTTACCCGCGTCGGGCTGGTATAGTCGCCATGGGCGCCGCCGGTATAGACCACACCACTGCCAAGGGACTGCTCCTTACCGAGGTCGATCTCGAGCCATTTTTCTCCCTGGCTGCTATCCGACTGCCAGGCACTGTAATCGGTCTTGACCCCATCGGTGACATTCGAGGCCGGCCATTGGCCCGATGTCGTACTGGCTTTTACCGGTCGGCCCAGGGCCAGATCGGTATAAGCATCCTCGACGATCCTTCTTCCGGGCCAGGAAAAATGATGCCCTGACTTGATGCCGAACGGATAAGTACTGGAGGTGGTGTTCGCGAACTTGAAGGCCCACATGCCATACGCGCCGTTGAGCGTATTGTTGGCATAGATGCCGGCCCATTCGGTGAACAGCGAAGGATCGTCCATGGTCTCTTCCTTGTCGATCAGGTAGGCATTCATCCAGCGGCCGATCTCCGTATAGACGATCGGCAATGCCTTGCCGCCGGGCTGGTTCTCCTGCAACAACTGCCGGATATCATCTACGCGATGTACGTAACCGGCGGCGGGGGAATTATAACTATGGGTCGAGAAAATGCCCAGAAGATCGTGATCCAGCGGCTTGCCATGATAGTCCGTTCGTTGAGCCTTCGCCACCGCCCGCCACCATTCGGTATTATTACCCGCGGTGACCGGTCCGACCATCCGGGCCTTGAGATGCTTTCCATAGAGCCGGTCGACATCCTCGATGGCGCAGGTTATGGCATCCGAAACGATCTGCATCCCACCGATCCACTGGTCCAGTTTCATCGGTCCCGCATTCTTGTGGTTGGGCTCGTTGGTCATCGCAAACATCGTCACGTCGCCGGCCCTGGCGCAGTAGAACGCGAGGACATAGTAACGCTGCCACTGTTTCCATTTATTGCTCCAGCTGCTGTCGAAATCGGTGCTGCCCGCCTGGATGACCGGGTCGATATGCAGCCTTTTCAGTTCCGAAAGACAGTAGCTTAGGATCATCGGGTTGGTATTGGGGCCTTGTTCAGGATGTTCGTACAAGGGCAACAAGCGCTCCCAATGCAAAAATTCATTCTTTTCAGGACTGGCGCGCAACTGTTGCTTGCGCCGGTCGAACTCCGCGACGGTGGTCAAGGTCGGGTCCACCTGTACATCGCTTTCGGGAACATACGAGTTGAGGGTAGTCCATACACGCAGGCTGTTGACGCCGGAATATTCCAGCCAGCCCGACGTATTTCCGCCGGGAACATAGTATCCCTGATTATAGGCTACATAGCGCATGGTCTTGCCGATGACGCTGTCGCCGAGCCGGATGGTAAGGTTCTGGTCGGCGGTGCGGTCGGCCTTTTGCAGAAGATCGGCGGCGCCGCTTCCTGCGACGGGGATATTGCTCGTTTGTTTGCCGAAGACCTCTATCTCCATCACGTTGATCGGTTCTCCGTCGTCACAGACAAAACGGAGTTTGAAAGTATTCACCGGCGATGCGAACGTATAGGGAACATCTGTCAACCTGTTCTCGTGTACTTCGGTATTGGGTATATCCGTCCAGTTGGCGTCATCCCAGTATTGCAGTTTGAAGTTCTTGGCCGACCAGAATCCCGCTGCCTGCGAGGATTCGGCCGCCGTTCGCTCCGACTCGGGGATGCCGGTATGTACCACCACCCGGTCGATATTGCAGTACCGCTGCAGGTTGATCTCGAGGATATGCGGCGGCGTTATATTGCCGGATTGCCATTTAGATTCGCGGGTGATCTTTCCGTCGACGACGTTAGAGGCGGGGTAATGTGGGTTGGCCGAGTTGGCGGATACGGGTTTTCCGAGGGCGAGATTTTGTTCGCCGCCGCCCGCGCCGCCGGACGAACCTGCGCTGCCGCTGCCAAGCCTGGCCTTGAACGGGAATGCGGGCAACCCTTCCGAATCGAACAGGTTGGCTTGCGCCGGCAGTCCCCAGCCATAGCGGACTGCGGCTGGGTGGTCGACGCCTTCTTTCCAAACCACTACTTTGTCGCCCTGCACCTGAGCTCTTGCGGGGGAATAGAGAAGACTATCGCCCGACGGGACACCCAACTCGAAACCGCCGACCGTATCACCGGCAAGCTTTGAGGCCGAAGGCCGGAAACTGATCGTCACCTCGCCGGCTTTGAGGACGGCGGAGGCGAACTCCGGTCCGCGATAGTCGAGGGTTGAAAATCCATAGTCATTGTGGAGCGCGATCCGGGCGAGGCGTTCGCCTACCGGTTGCTTGTGGGTGTAATGGATATTCTTCATGTCGCCGAGATCCAGGGTCACGGCGGTGCCCGTATGCGGGATGCGCTGCGAGATCTCATATTCGGCCTCCCGCACTTTTGCGGCGTTGTCGGGCGATGCATAACCAAAGGCGGAGATCTGCACCACATAGAATGGAAGATCGGGCTGTTGCCAGGCGTGGCGCCAGCCGGCGATCATCGAGCTCAACAGGCGGTAATATTCATCGGCGTAATTGACATTGGATTCCCCCTGGTACCAGAGCACGCCTTTCAGCGTAAAGGGGATCACCGGCTCGATCATCCCGTTATACAACACCCCGGGTTCGCGCCAGGGGCGTTTGAAATAATAGAAGGTCTGCGGCTCCGCCGCCTTTTTTCCCGCGGCGATCTCGGCGTGGTACTTCGTACTGTCGGCGCCGACGTTCTGCTGGATAGCCTTCCAGCGCTGGTCATAACGGGCCAGCACGGGATCACCGGCGAGTATGGTTTCGGGCGTCCAGGCTTCGGCGGGTGTGCCACCCCAGGCGGAATAAACGATACCAACGGGGACGTGCAGGGTCTGCTGGAGCTTGCGGGCAAAGAAATAGGCCACCGCCGAAAAGCCGGGCGCGGTCTTCGGCGAACATAACACCCAATGGGCGCCGGGGGCATCCTCGAAGTCGTGACGGGCGTATTGCCGGGTTACGCTGAAATAACGGATGGTGGGATAGTCGGCTTTTGCGATCTCGGCCTCGTGATCGGCCGTCTCTTTCATCGAGAACACCATATTGGACTGGCCGGAACAAAGCCAGACCTCGCCGCTGTAGACGTCTTTCAGGACGATGTCGTTGATGTGTACTTTGTAGGGACCTCCCGCAATGGGTGTGGGAACGGCGGCCTTCCATCTTCCCGAAGCGTCGGCGTGCACACTCACAGGCGCGGCGGCCCAGCTGACGCGGATGGTCACCGCTTCGCCGGGATCGGCCCAGCCCCAGAAGGCGGTTTGGGTCTTTTGCTGCAGGACCATCCCATCGCTGAATATCGCCGGCAGCCTTACCCGCGCCGTGGCGGGAATCGACGTAACCAGCAGGAGCGCCAACCAATAAAAAGGGTATCGAAACATGATCGCTTATTGAAAATCCGTTTGTAATAGTACAAGTCTTCTGTCGCCGCGGAACCGGATGGTGATCTGTGTGGAGCTCACCGGAACCGCTACGGTGGCCCTTACTCCGGCCGGGATCATCCGGCTTTCTTCCTTGCCGTTGACCGTGATATGGATCTCAAGCGGCACTTCCGCGGGGTTCCATACGAGGGTGTTGGCAACGGTCCGGCCCTTCGGCACCGCGCAGTAGAAAGTTCCTTCGCCAATGCTGTCCCGGGCGTTCACCGGTTCCGGCACATCGCCAAAACCGCGGAAGGTATAGGGTCCCCAGGGGCGCCGGCCATACGGTACGTATTGGATACCGGGGCGGGTGTTGAACCCGCTTCTGTCGCCGCCGGCGAATTCATGGCCTTCTTTTGTGACGGTGATCGTCGTCTTGCCCGTGCCCATGATCCGGGGCCGGGAGTTCAGCAGTAAACCGCTGTTGATCCCCGTGAGCAGCCCTTTTTCGGAGCCATAGTCACCCCAGGTGATGGGCGCCGTCACCAGCACATCGGGGCTATGCATTTCTCCGCTGCCCATATAGCCGATGAGGTTGTCCAGGAGCCGGCCGGCTACCGGGTCGAGCCCACTGCGGCGGACCAGGTCCATCCCGCAAAGCAGCACACTGCCCTTGCCGTCGAAGATCTCCGCAATGGCTATGCCCTCGAGTCCGGGGCCATAGTCGCCCAGTACGCTGATGCGTGGCATGTCTTTTTTATCTGCGGGAACAAACCCATCCGTCACGGGGTAGATCGCGGGAAAGCCGGTTTTTGCCGATTCCTTCCAGCCGGTGTAGTCGGACCAGACCTTCAACTCTTCGCGGTCGATCCCGTCGAAGACCGGATGTCCCGGCCGTTCGGGGTTGACATAATATCCGTTGCGGGAAGGCCGCGGCGGTGGCGGGTACTGGGAATAGTCGAGATCCATCGTGATGTTGCGGATCGAAGTGCTTAGCACGGCATTGAGATGCGGCAGCAGCGTGGAATCCTGGCGGAGGCACAGCAGCCGGCCGCCGGCGGCGACAAATTGTTTGATGGCGGCCGCCTGTTGGACAAACGTTTCGTCGGCGCTGTTCTCCCCGATGACAAGAACGCTTGCGGGCGGGATATTTTTAAAGGATGTTATTTTACGGAAGGGGATGGACAGCTGAACAAACCCACTGCTGGCGCCATCCCCTTTTTCATAGAGTAAAATTTGCCGCTGCGGCTTCGGGGCCGAGGCTGCATAGTCTTTGCCGGCAATGAAAAGCCGGTCGCTGTTCTCCGAGACGATCCTGCCGTTGCTGATGATCTGTCCGGTCAGCTGATAATGTCCGATGGCCAGGTCGGCCGGCAATGCGATGCTCAGCGGTTTGTCGAGTTCGGCATAGTAGGCGATGTCGGGCAGCGGGAAATTTCCGGTGGCTACGACGTTCTGCGCTTCGTCGATCACCCGGTAAACGAAATCGGCGCCATGCAGATCGCTAAAATCGTCCGCGTCGTTGACGATATGCAGGATGGGGTGGAAGGTAGCTCCGGCGTAGAGCTGTGTTGTCCAGTTCTCCCAGCTGACGAGCACGGGGGAATAACTGAGCCTTGCCTGGCTGGTCACCGGCTTGGGACCCATATCGATGAAATTGCGGATCGTATTCCAGTTGTAGAAGAGGATCGTAAAAGGGAACACCCCGCTCAGCTCCGGGTTGACGCTGCGAAGTCGGCGGTTCAGTTCGGTAGCCTGTTTGAAGGTGAAGGACTGGTGTTCGTTGGCGAGGCGGGCCTGGAGATCGTCGGGCGCATGGCCGGTCCAGTTGAGTTGTGAGCCGGGGTTCTTATGGTCGGGTGTCAGGTTGTATCTGCCGTCGGGGCCCGAGTAGTTGCCTACGCACTCCGTAAAGGTGATCGGCTGGCCGGCTTTCTTGGGGAAGGGGATGATCTCATCGTCGTTTCGGGCATGCAGAAAGGTAAAGGGTGAGGAGTAGTACCAGCCCCAGTACCGGTGCAGATCGCAGATATCCCCGGCCTTGCCGTAGCCATAGCCCGCGTTGGCGATATAGACCCGGGTGCTGTCCCAGTTTCTTAGCTTCTCCGCCGCATAGGCCAGGAATTTCTCCCATTCGGCCACGGTCTTGCCCTGGAATGGAGTCTCGTTGGTCATCGCATAGACCATCAGGCTGGGATGGCCGGCGATCGTCGCGAAGGCTTTGTTCTTGTACCAGTCGATGGCCTTGTCATAGTCCTTTGGCGGTTTTTGTCCGTCGACGGTACCGCTGTAATTGCCGCCGAAGACCATCATCCCTTTTTCGTCGCAGACATCATACCAGGTGTCGTTGTTGGGGATACGGATGATGTTGACATGAATGCTTTTCATGAAATCGACGTATTGCTCGGCGAAACGCCGGCTTTTCTCGATACTGTCGGGGATGCCCCGGTCGGGCGGGTTGATGGCGATGCCCCGGAGGAAGATGGGTTTCCCGTTGAGAAAAAGGTGGCCGTTCTTCGATTCGAAGAGGCGGAACCCGATGCGTTTCTCTTCCCGGCGGGCGGCTTTGCCGGGCTCGTCGATCGTGAGGGCGACGCGATAGAGGTGCGGGTTCATGGGCGTCCACGGATCGACCTCGAGCCCATCGGCCCGAAAGCGCAGGGTATTTCCGGCGGTGGTAGGGGTGACCACTTTATTTACGACGAGCCTGCCGGTCCGGTTGTCCATGACCAGCAGCGTATACTTTGTACCTGTAGCCGGGAGGCTGTCGAACACCAGTTCCAACCTGACGGAATGCAAGGTGGTAAAGACGGTGACCCGATGGGGCTCCCCGGCTTTTGCCGACAAGAATACCGGGAGCAGCGCCAGGAAAAAAAATCGTTTCATATTCTTTCCAGTTGGATAAAGTAAATATCGTTCTCTTTTGTTTCGAAGCGGCGGGTGAAGCGGCCGTCGCTTATCGTCACGGACTCCCGGCTTTCGGGATCGCCGTTTGCCAGGGCGTCCAGTTTTGCTTGCTGTTGTTTGGACAGATCGGCTGGTGAGCCCATTTCGAGCCAGCCGCTAAAGACATCGTTGTGATGATAACCGACGCGATAGACGGAGAGCCGGTAGTGGCCGTTGGGGATATGGTCGAGTTTTACGGTGACTATGCCTGCGGGGGCGGGCGGAGCGTTCAGCCGGAAAATGCTGTCATTGAAGTAAGGAGCATCGGTGAAGGGCAGGTGGAGATTCCAGAACAGTGCCTGTACGCCTTTATTGCTTTTACAGACCCAGCTGCAGGAGTCGGTGTTCTTTAATTCGGTGCCGCCCAGCTCATGCAGAAAATGATAGGCGAAGAAGGTCGGCTTTCGCAGGCCCTGCAGATTGATCAGCCCGAATCCGCCGTGGAAGGGCGTCGGGCCGGGGCCGGCTTCCTCGAATACGTCTGTAAAGGTCCAGTAGGACATCGAGTTGGCGACCCGTTCGGTATGCTTGAGGGTGTTCAGCAGGAAGGTTGCGTTTGGATAACCGTCGTGCAGCGGATCGCGCGAGGAGGGGGAGGAGTTGATCTCGGTATAGTGCAGCTGCAGATTGCGATGTCCGCTGCTATCCATGATGCGGCGGGTGTTGACCACATTGCTCCAGAGGTAATCCGAAGGCAGCATGGTCCGTTTGCGGACTCCGTATTCGTCGAAAACAGTCTTTGTGTTATAGCTGTGTGTCGAGATGAAATCCAGGGGTAGGTGGCTGGAGTCGCAATAATGGAGCATCTCCCGGATCCACTTGCTGCCTGAGGTGGCCGGTCCGCCGACGCGGTAGGTGGAAGATACGGAACGGATGGCTTCGACGGTAGTCTTGTATAGTTTGAAATACTCCGCCTGGTCGCCGGCCCAGAATCCATGCAGATCGGGTTCGTTCCAAACCTCGAAATACCATTTCTCCACTTCGGCGCGGCCATAGCGGGTTTCAAAGTGTTTCACGAGGGTACGGATGAGATCGGCCCATTTTTGATAGTCTTTCGGCGGGGTGACATTGCCTTTCCACCAGAACACCGTTTTTGTTCCGCTGGCCAGGTCGGGGGGCATGAAGCCCAGTTCCACGAAGGGGCGGATGCCGATGCTCAGCAGGTAGTCGTAGAGCTTGTCAACATATTGGAAATTGTATACGATGTGGCCCTGCTTGTCGAGGCTGTAGACATGCATTTCATCGCAGAGCAGGCCATGGAAGCGGATATACTGAAAGCCTATTGCTTTTTCGGCTACTGCCAGCTGTTGCTGCCAGTCGGCCCGCAGGCCTTCGGCGGCCCGGCCGGCGCCTACGCAGACCGCGAAGCTTTTGTCCAATGGCCCGGCGGTCTGTTGGAAGTCGGCGGAGATCACTCGCGGCGCCGAGGCGCCGCGAGTGATCTCTTTCATCCGGAGGAGGGCTTCTACATAATAATAATCGGCGTAGGGGAGGGGGGAGTTGACTTCGGTGTTCTTGTTCATATTGGCCACGCTGTGTTCGAGCAGGAAGCCGCCGTTCTTTCCATAGGGAGCGGTATAGGCCGGTGAGGCCAGGGAATGGAGGATGGTATCCGCCGTCCCGAGATAGCGTTTGGCAAGCGGGCCTTTGCTGTAACGGGAGAGTTCGATGAGACCGGAAGCCAGCACCGCACCCGCGGATGCATCGCGTTCTGCATTGGGGATGCCCGGGGCATTGTAATCCCAGTAGGGGATCTTGTCGGCCGGCAGGTTCGGATTGTTTAACAGAAACGCGGCGATATGCTGTGCCTGGTCGAGATAGCGGCGGTCATGGGTATAGCGGTACATCATTGTGTAGCCATACAGTCCCCAGCTTTGACCGCGGGCCCAGGCCGATTCGTCGCCTGCGCCCTGGGCCGTCTGCTTTTTCATTACGGCTCCCGTTTGCGGGTTGTACACGACCACATGATAGGAACTGTAGTCCGGCCGGAAATGATTGCGCATCGTGGTGTTCGCGTGGGTTACCGCGATGTGAGAAAAGGAGGTGTCGCCCGTGGTTTTGCTGGCCCACATCAGCAGTTCGAGGTTGATCATGTTGTCGATGATCACCCGGAACGAACTGGTGTCATTGGACTTCCCCCAGCTGCGCAGGCAGCCTACTTTTGGATTGAAGCGCGTGGACAGGGAATGCGCCGCATTGAGCAACAGCTGTTTGGTTTTTTCATCCGGCTTCAGGCGGTATAGCATGCCGTAGCTGCAGTTGAGCATGAAGCCAAGATCATGGGTGTTGGTGTTGTATTGCTGGCTGTCCATCAGCGGGAGCTTGCGCAGCGCTTCGTCATAGAGCGATTGGTCCTTTGTCGCTTCATATAGTTCGAGCAGGGTGCCGGGATAAAAGCCGGCCACCCAGTTTTCCGAGGTGCAGGTGCGCAGGCTGTCATGGGCAAAACTGCGGGGCATGACGCCTTCGGGAACCTGCTTCATCAGATAGTGATATTGTTCGTCGGCTGCCTGTAACGATTTGTCGATCCATGCGGTTGCCGGGGTCGAATGTTTTTGAGCGTGGGTTGCGATCATCAGGCAACAGGCGGCGCCGGTCATCAGTCCGGCGAGGAATGGTCTTCTCATGGTTCGTTTTTACAAATTATGGTGCGGTGTTGTCTTCGGGTTTCCACGGCGCGGGGAACACCTTTACTTTCTGCGCCCAGGCCTGCCAGGATGCGGCCAGCTGTGTGACGAGAGCCGGATATTTCGCGGCAAGGTCATGCCCTTCGCTCCGGTCCTTTTCCATATCATACAATTCCCAGGGTCGAGTGGTATAGGTGTGCCAGTGATTGGTTTTGTCTTTGTGCATATCCGACCGGCATACCAGCTTCCATTTTCCTGTTCGGACGGCTTTGTTCATCTCATGTTCCCAGAACAGCGGCCGGGCGGCGAGGTCCTTGTTGGAAAAGGTAGCGACCAGGCTAACACCGGCCTCGGGCGTTATCGGGTTTCCTTTGAAGGATTGGGGATAGGCCGCTCCGCCCAGGGCGGCGAGGGTGGGGAGGATATCGATCTCGTGACCGACCTGGTTGCGGATGCCGCCTTTCTCGCGGATGCCGTCGGGCCAGTGGATGATCAGGGGCGTGGAGATGCCGCCTTCATACACCCAGTGTTTGTACATCCGAAAGGGTGTGTTGGAGACATTGGCCCATTGGCGCATATACGAAACATAGGTATCGGCGGGTCCGGCCATGACCTCTTTCCCGCCCCGGACCATTTTGCCGTCGCGGGTTATCGGCGGATTCGCGAGGTATTGAATGCTTTCGGGGGTAAGTGATCTCACGGCTGCGGGATCTTTTGCCAGCAGGGCGGTGGCGCCTGCGCCGACCATTTCATGACAGGCGCCGTTGTCCTGTAGATAGATGAATATGGTGTTGTTATAGAGACTGTCTTTTTTTAGTTGGCTGACGATACGGCCGATACCCTGGTCCATGACGTCGACCATGGCCGCATAGGTCTCCATGCGCCGCGCCATGGCGGGCTTGTTGGGTTCGTCGGCCCATACGGGCTTTACCTCTTCGTCGGGCGGGGTCAGCGCCATGCCGTTCTCCACGAGTCCCAGCTTTTTCATCCGGGCATAGCGTTCCCTGCGGATGACGTCATAGCCCGAATCATACCGGCCTTTGTATTTGGCGATCTCCTTCTCCGGCGCCTGCATGGGCCAGTGTGCTGCGGTGTAGGCGACATAGAGGAAGAACGGTTTGGCGGTATCGCGTTGGCGGATGAACTGCACGCTATTGTCGGAGACCGCGTCCGTAAAATAGTATTGCCCTGTTGGTACAGGATACCCGGCGTCTTTGTAGGGACTGATCAGCCGGTTGTCGCGGCAGAGCGTACCGGGATCGAAGTAGTTGGCGGCGCCGAGCAGGATACCGTAGAATTTGTCGAAGCCGCGTTGGAGGGGCCAGTCGTATTTCTGTTCTTGTTCGACATGGGGCGAGTCGGCATCGCCCCGGCGGCAAAGATGCCATTTGCCTGTCATGAAGGTGGCGTAGCCCGCGGATTTGAGGACTTCCGCGATCGTGACACATTGGTTGTTCAGCTCGCCGGCATAGCCGGGTTCTTTGTAGGATACCGTCGTCATCCAACCCACTCCAGCCTGGTGAGGATAGAGACCTGTCATCAGGCTGGCGCGGGAGGGGCAGCAGCGCGAGGTATTGTAAAAATGCGTGTAGCGCAATCCTTCGGCGGCCAGTTTGTCGAGATTGGGTGTATGGATCTCGCTGCCATAGCAACCGATGTCCGAATAGCCCATATCGTCGGAAAGGACGAGCACGATGTTCGGGCGGCGGCCGGTTGCGGGTAGCTGCCCGTTAGTGGACGGCTGCTGGCCAAAGCTGTTTATTGCCGCGCCAATCGTTAGTATGAATATCCCGGCGTGCCGCATGTTTCCGTTTGTTATTGTTCGAGCTTTATCCCGCTGAGCAGGGTGTTCCCTTTTTTTGCCGTAAAGGCGATCTGCACTCCCTGGCCGCCTTTTGCCTCGACGATATAGGTCTTTTTTATCGCCATGGCGTAGCCATCGGTCTTTGCGAGATCGAGGCCCTGTTCGACGGGTTGTCCGTTGATGGCGATATCGAAGACCCGGTCGCCCGGTGCTAGGTCCTTGCTTTCGGCGAAATAGAGGGTCACCGCATACCGCCCGTCTTTTACATCGAACCGGTAGCCCTGCAGGCTGTCGAGGAACGAATAGTACAGCGGTTGATCGGCGGTGCTTTTGATGATCTCGCCACGGGCGAAGAGCGAGGCGTTGCCGCCGAGATGGCCGAAGCTGCCGGGTGTATAGGCCCGGTCTTCGATCCACACCGTTGCCGCGGCGTCGAGGTATTGGGCGTTGGAGCCGACATTGACTGATATCGGCCGGAAGGTTGCCGCCGTGCCCGGGGTGGCGTCATAGACCCGGTAGTTGATGATCAGTTCGTCGGTGATCGGGTTTTTCCCGGATTTCCCTGTGGCGCGGATAATGTTCTCTCCTGCGGCAAGTTGCACCGACCAGCGCGCTTTATGGATGTCATCGGGCGTTTGGGTACCCTGGCTGACGCCGTTGACGGTGAGGCTCACCTGCGGGAGATTGCTATAGATGTCGATCGTGCTGGGGGCATGGGCTTCGCCGCCCCTTGTCGTCCAGTCGTGGCTGGCGATATAGACCATCGGCTCTGGGTTCCAGTTAGCCTTGTACAGGTAATAGACATCCTTGGGTTGACGGTCCCAGGTGACCATCCCTTTTTGATTGCGATGGCCTTGCGGGCCGCCGATGTTGGGCTGGGAGAAGTCGAATTCGTTCCATATCGAAGTGCCGGCGAGAAAGGGCCGGGCGTTGATCTGGCGGAGATAGGCCTCATGATAAACGCGTTGGTAGGTCTCCGTATAGTCCAGTCTTTGCGGTTTTTCGGTGTTGAGCCGGACCTCGCCTTCGGCCCCGTATTCGCTGATGAAGATATTTTGCCAGGGTTCGTTCCGGTGGATGGCGTCGATATCCTTACCGAAATCGTCGAGCGTCCCGGAATACCAGCCGTCATAGATATTGTGGCCGGCGACCTGCGAGATGTGATCGAGGCCGAATTTCGCATAGTCGTCGCTCAGGTGCATGGCCATCGTGCTGTAGCGGGTCGGATCTTCCGCCCGGATGGTGCTGTCGAGCCGCACCGCATAGTGTTTCAGCGCGGCGATATAGGCCGTGTCGGTGTGTTTTTGGATGCGGACGCCTTCTTTGCTGTAAAGGAGGATCTCGTTCATCGAACCCCACATCACCACCGAGGGATGGTTATAGCCCTGGCGGATCATCTCCTGCGTCATCGTCTGCGCGGTGCGGAAGAACTCGTCGTCGAGGGTCATATAGTTCACCACGGGAACTTCTTCCCAGATGATCAGCCCCAATTCATCGGCGAGTTGCAGCACGCGCGGCGCCTGCGGATAATGTGCCAGGCGGATAAAGTTCGCGCCCATGTTTTTGATCATCCGGAGGTCGCGTTCATGATCTTCCGGGCTGAGTGCGTCGCCCTTGCCCAGCATATCCTGGTGGCGGGTCGTGCCGTGGAGGACCAGGTTTTGCCCGTTGAGGCTAAAGCCCTTGTTGGGATCGAATGCAAACCAGCGGAATCCGAGCTTGTTGTTCACTTCGTCGACGACCCGGCCGTTTAGTTCGATGCGGCTTTTTATTTGGTAGAGGTACGGATCGGCCGGGCTCCACAGCCGCGGCTTGTCGCTCGCGTCCACTGTGGCGGTGACGGGAGCCTGTTGATGGGCGCCGATGGTGGAACGGGTGGTTTCTGTCCGGATCAGCTTGTCTGCGGCGTCATATACCTCGTTGATAAAGCTGACGGCGGCCGGCTGGCCGGTCTCGTTGGCAACGGTGCTGCGGATGGCGATCGTGCCCTTGCCCGAAGCGATATCGGGCGTGTGAAAGTAGACGCCGCCGGAGTTGTTGTTGACATCGGTGAAATGAACGGCGCCGGTCGTGATGACCCAGGCGTCGCGATAGATGCCGCCGTAGGAGGCATAGCCGATGGACAGGGGCGGGACGAAAGGATCGTGGGCGTTGTTCACCTGTACGGCGACAAGACCATCGCTGCTACCGTCGGTATTGTGTTTGAGGGCATCGGTGATATCGAAGCCGAAACCCGTGTAGCCACCTTTGTGACGGCCGAGAAAGAAGCCGTTGACATAGACGTCGGCTACCTGGCTGGCCCCTTCGAACCAGAGAAAGATGCGGCGGTTGGCGGTTTCTTTGCCGAAATGCAGTTCTTTCCGGTACCAGCCGATGCTGCGTTTGTAGGTGCGGTCATCGTCAAATACATCGGTTGCATTCCAGGTATGGGGCAGGGATATTTCCTGCCCCGCGATATCGTTCCTTTTCGGATCCTGCGCATAGGCCATCCCGTCGGGGATGTACTTCCAGCCGTCGTCGATGGAATAACTATTCCTTGCCGGCGGTTGAGCCGGTGGCTGTGCGAGCAGCGATTGGCCGATCAGCAGGGTCGTAAGAAGGCCGGTTGCCAGTTGTTTCGTCATATACGGGTTCAAAAGAGATCAATAACCTGGGTTCTGGGACATGGGTTTGGTGCGGTTGGCGTCGATGACCGGTTGTGGGATGGGGAGGATCGTATCCCGGGCCTGGACATTCGGCGCGGCGATCTTGTTATCGGCCTTTACGCGGTCCAGCCAACGACCCGTGCGTACCAGCACATAGCGGCGGTCTTCTTCGGAGAAGAGCTCTTTGGCGCGTTCGTCAAGGATGAAGTCGATCGTGATATCTCCAGCGGTCACGGCTGCGGCATGCGCCCGTGCGCGGAGTGCGTTGATCGCGTCGGCGGCGCCCTGTTTGTCACCGAGATCGTAGTCGGCTTCGGCCAGCAGCAGATAGGTCTCGCCGGTGCGGATGATGAACTGATCATTGTATTGCGGATCGATCAGCACATTCGTGGGACTGGACCAGTCCCATTTGGCTGTGGAAGGCCAGTTCGGGTTGGACAACTTCTCGGCGCCCGTGCTGTCGAGGCGGACGGTATCACCGATCTTGAATCCTTTTGGCGGGTTGGTGTTCATCGTGTAATAATAATGCCAGGAAAAATTGCTACCGCGGTCGTCCTGGATCCCTTTGAAGAGATTGAGCATCCAGCGGGTGGGGCTCAACCGGCCGATACCGCGGCCACCGGCAGCGGCAACAACCTGTATGGGGCTGGTGGTCTTGCCATCCGTTCCTTTTACGGTAAGGGAATAATAGCGGTTGGCCCAGTAGCGGCGCATGATATTGTAACCTTCTCCGCCGTTGAGATTGAGGGCGTTCTGGACAGTCCAGAGCGCTTCGGTGTTACCCTGGCTTCGCAGGGAGTTGCCGTCGAGGAACATATCGGTAAACGGTGTTCCCGGTGCAGCGGCATTGACGCCGTAGCGGTTGGTTACCAGATGGTATGCCGGATTGGTCGTCACCTTCGTCGCTTCGATCTTCGCGCTGTCGGCTTTGCCCATCGCCAGGTACAGCTCGGCAAGATAATGAGAGGCGGCGCCCTGGATCAACTGGGCGTCATCGGTGGAGGTGACGGGCAGATTGGCTTCGGCGAACACCAGGTCATCGCGCATCGCCGCCCAGACCTGTGCGCGGGGAGTCCGTTCCCAGTCGGTTTTGATATTGGCGCCGGTGGATTCCTGCAGGGTCAGTGGTACGTCGCCCCAGAGGTTGGTCAGATGGCGGTAACACCAGGCGCGGATCAGTCTTGCCTGGGCAACGATATTATTCTTTTGTGCATCGGTCCAGTTGAGCTTTGCTTCGTCCGCGCGGTTGATGATGGTATTGGCCTCGTTGATCGTCTCGTAGAGATAGCTCCAGACATGGTTATAGTGGCCGAACGACGCGGCATTGATGATCCCCCAGAGGTTGAAGACATCTACCGTCGGGTCCCGCCAGTTGCCGTATGCGTCGTCGACGCCGATGACGGCCTGCATATTCATGATATCGTTGATCTGGCCATAGATGTCGCCCGAACGATAGCGCCGGACCTCATCATAGAGTCCGTTGAGGGCGTTCTGGAAGCCCGCCGGGCTCGTGAACAGCAGATTGGCGGTGAGCACCCCGCGGGAGTCTTCGTTGAGTTCTTTTTTGGAACACCCCGCAACCAGCGAGAGACTTAGGAGGGGGATGAATATTTTTTTATAGCAAGTCATAACCATCGTTTATTTGGATGAAGTATTGGGGTTAGAAGGAGACGTTTAGTCCTACGAGATATTCTTTCTGCAGCGGCATCTGTTGCTGGGTGCTCGAGAACTCGGGATCCAGCCCCTTCCACTTGGTAAAGGTAAAGAGGTTACGTGCCTCGACGTAAAGCCGGAGCCGGCTCATACCGGCTTTTGACACCAGGCTGGAGAAATCGTAGGACAGCATCATATCCTTGACCCGGACAAAGGCGTTGCTTTGGACGATATGAACATCCAGCGGATTGGACTGAGGGTTGTTGATCCAATAGCTGTTGGTCGGGTTGGTCGGCGTCCACCAGTCTTTGATCACGGTATTGTGACGGACTCCCGCCTGGACACCGCCTTCGCTTAGCAGGTTGTTGATTTGGCTGGTGCCTTCCACCCCCTGTACGAAGACGTACAGGCTGATGGCCTTGTACTTGAAGGTATTGGCCAGGCCCCAGGTGAAGGAGGGCTGATAGCTGCCGAGAATCGTCCGGTCGTAGGAATTGATCACCCCGTCGTGGTTGAGATCTTTGATCTTAGCCTGGCCGGGATGCACCTGACCCATATTGCTGTGAAGGGTGTCATCAGTGAGTTGCCATACACCGCCGAATTTATAACCGAGGTCGGAGTGGATCGGGTGACCGATGTACCAGTTGTTGAGCGTGTCGTTCTTGCCGTCACCGTACAGTTCGACGATCTTGTTCCGGTTCATCGAGATGTTACCGCTAAGCGACCAGGTGAAGTCTTTCTGGTCGATGGCTACGGCGCCGATGGACAATTCGATACCGCGGTTCTCGGTCTTGCCGATGTTCTGGGTGATCGTGCTGATACCCTGTACCGGCGAGAGCTGGCGGTCGAGCAACAGATCGTGCGTCTTCGCGTCGTATACATCGAGGGTACCCTGGATACGATTCTTGAGGAGGCCGAAATCGATACCCACATTTGCCGTGTTGGTGGTCTCCCAGTGCAGATCGGGGTTATCCAGGGTGGAGGGGATATATCCCGGGGCCGTCAGCGATCCGTCGATATAGTTGCGGGTGGTCAGTGCGGCCAGGGTCTGGTAGGGGCTGATGGCCTGGTTCCCGTTGCTGCCATAGGAGAGACGGAGCTTCAGATTGCTGAACAGCGTATTGTGCTCCATGAAATTCTCGTTGGTGATATTCCAGCCGAGGGCGACGGAGGGAAAGAATGCGTACTTGTTGTTGGCGCCGAACACCGAGGAGCCGTCCCGGCGGCCGGTCACCGTTAGCAGGTAGCGGCCGTCGAAGCTATAGTTCAGGCGGTACATCTGCGAGATGAGGGTACGCTTGGCATAGGCCGAACCGGGCTGGAGAGCCAGCGCTACATTGGGCTGGTAAGCCGTCAGCGCATCGCTGGGGAATTGCTGGGCATCCAGCGAGTCGACATTGGTTAGGTCTTTTTCATAGCTGTACAGACCGGTGAAATTGATCGCGTGTTTGCCGAAGGTGCGATCATACGTGACGATATTCTCGATCGTGGTATTGTTGATATTGCTGTTCTTCTGGGAGAGATCGCCGTTATTGGCGAGTCCGTCGGCGGTGTTGCGGCCGTAGTAGGTGCTCGTACGGCGCTGGTTGTATTCAAACCCGGTGTTCAGGCGATAGGACAGGCCGGGGATGAAGGGAAATTTTACCAGCAAATAGTTTGCGGTGAACACTTGGTAGGCGTTGTCGGAATTGATGGCGAGGGTCGGGGCGAGCGGGTTGGCAAAGTGGGTATCCTGCGGCCAGGGATAGATGGTCGGGTTACCGGCCGAATCGTAGGCTGTGGTCAGCGGGTTGAAGAAATAGGCGCCGTTGTCACCGCTGAAGGTGGCGGGCAGGCCGCTGCGGTTATCATAGCCCAGGGAGGTGTTGGTTCCATAGGTGAGCCATTTGGTGAGGTTGGCTTCCAGGTTGATCCGGGTGCTCAGCCGTTTGAAATGGTCGTTGACTGCCACCCCTTTCGTATCGAGATAGTTCACCGACGCAAAATATTTTGTCGTGGTATTGCCGCCGCGGATGCTCAGGCCATGCTGTTCCTTGGACCCGTTCTGCGTGGCCAGGTTGAGCCAGTTGGGGAACTTCTTGCTGTCGTATACTGCCTGCTCGGAGGTGGTGACGGAGGCCTGGCCTTCGCGGGTGACCTTGAACTGGTAGAACTGCTGTGGGGTAAGGACCGAGGGCAGGTTGGCGATCTTCTCTTCTGCTGCGAACCCGTCATAGCTGATCACGGGCTTTCCGTTGCTGCCGCGTTTTGTGGTTATGAGGATAACCCCGTTGCTGCCGCGGGAACCGTAGATGGCCGCAGCCGAAGCGTCCTTTAATATTTCCGTGGAGGCGATATCGGTGGGGTTGATGTCGGAGAAGCTGCCGTTATAAGGAATCCCGTCGAGGATCACCAGCGGACCGGTGGTTGCCTTTATCGATTTCTGACCGCGGATGAGAATGTTCACGTTCTCGCCTTCCGCGCCGCCGCCGGCGGTGGTGACACTTACGCCGGGCAGGGCGCCTTCGAGGGCCTGGGCGAAGTTGGTGTTCGGCATATTCTCCAACCGGGAGTGATCCAGCGAGACCACCGAACCGGTGATATCCCGCCGTTTTTGGGTACCATAACCGACCACGACCACTTCATTGAGGCTGGCCGTGCTGGCGGCGAGCGCAACGTCCAGCGCTCCCGCGCGGTTTGCCGTCTGCTCCTGCGCGGTATAGCCTACATAATTAAAGGTAAGAACAGCCTTGCGGTCGGGCACGGTAATACTATAATGACCGAGGCTGTCGGTGGTGGTGCCGCCCGTGGCGCCTTTCACCTGTACGGTTACACCGGCCAACGGCTCATTTTTGGCCTGGTCCCTGACGGTACCTTTGACGACGATGCTTTGCGCCAGCAGCAGGCCGGGGAAAAGCAGTGAAAGAAAGAAGAGAGAGGAGAGCCTTAGCAAGCAATTAGACATAGACATGACTTGTATTTAAATATGGCGATAATTAAAATCCGATGGAGTTTCCTCCATCGACGGGTAGTATTACCCCGGTTACATAGCGTGCAGCATCAGAGGCAAGGTAAACGGCCGCGAGGCCGACGTCTTCGGGCTGACCGAGATAGCCCATGGGAGTACGGGAGAGCACCCTGTTCTTGCGTTCGGGATCATTGTTCAGTGCTTTTGCGGACATCGCCGTTTCGATAAAGCCGGGTGCGATACAATTGACGCGGATCCCGCGTGGCGAGAGATCGACGGCCATGCTGCGGGTCATCCCTTCAACGGCCGATTTGGCGGCGGTGTAGGCGATCACTTTGGGGATACCGTACTTCGCGGCCATGGAGCTGATCAGAATGATGCTTCCTTTTCCGCGTTTTTCCATCTTCCGGGCTATTTCGCGTGTCAGGGTGAACACCGCGGTCTGGTTGATCTTGATCACCGTTTCGAATTCTTCATCGGTGACGTCGAGGATGTCTTTCTTCAGGTTGATGCCGGCATTGTTGATAAGGACGTGGATGGGACCGGATGCTTCTATTTCATCGACAAAGGCGGGTATCCGGTCGAGTTGCGAGAGATCGAAGGCCCGGTAGGATACCTTTTCGCCCAGCTGGCGGCAGGTGTTTTCCAGTACATCCGCGCGGCGGCCGGTGATGATGACGCGCGCGCCGGCCTTCACCATGGACCTGGTGATCGCCAGGCCGAGACCGGTTCCACCGCCGGTAACCAGGACCGTTTTGCCGGTGAGATCAAATAGCGAACTTGTTTTGTCTGGCAGGGAACTTTTTTCGATCGTTTCTTCGGGCATGTGCATTCGTTATGAAATAGTCTTTTTTGTGAAAAGGATTACCAGTTAAAAGTAACGAGGTTTCACAAGTGGGCCAACGCGGTGGCGGATGCCGAAACCCGGCGAAATTTTTCATACGTTGTCGGTAACGTTTGCGGTATATATCCTCAAGAGGGTTGGTTAATAAATTGCAAAAGAATTAATTTACATCGATTGCAATTGGATGATCGACATCTATCCGAGTTTTTGATCATGACGACTGCAAAACTTATCCCACGCTCCGCCCGCAGGGGATTCCCGGTAACGTTTGCGGAATATTATTTATATTGTGCGCTCCAACCATTCAACCAACCTTAGATCTTCTTTTTCAACCCGCCTTATCCTTCTTCGAGAATTAAAAACGCATTTGGAATGAGTGAGCAGCATAATGTGACCATCAAGGATATTGCGCAAAAATTAAAGCTTTCCGTCTCTACCGTATCCCGGGCGCTTCGTGACAGTACCGAGATAAAGCCGGCTACCCGGCAACTGGTGCGGGAACTGGCTGCCGAACTCCGGTACAGTCCCAACCCGATTGCCCTAAGCCTGAAAGAAAAGAAGAGTAAGATCATCGGGGTGATCGTGCCGGAGATTGCCAATAATTTCTGTGCCGCCACGATTGCCGGCATCGAGGATATCGCGTATAGCAGGGGGTATCACGTGATCATCTTTCAGAGTCATGAGAAATTCGAGCGGGAGGTGATCAACACACAGCTGTTGACGTCCCGGCGCATAGAGGGGTTGATCATCTCTTTATCCAATGAGACGACCTCGCTGACCCATATCCATGAGATGATCGGCAAGGGTATTCCGGTCGTCATGTTCGACCGGGTCTCCGACGAGATCACGACGCACAAGGTAGTGGTGAACGACTATTACGGGGCCTACAAGGCCACCGAGCATTTGATCCAGGAAGGGTTTCACGATATCGTTCATCTGACCATCTCCCCTTTTCTTTCCATCACTCAAAAGCGGCTTAACGGGTATTGCGATGCCCTCAGGAAGTATAATATACCCCAGAAAAAAGAGTGGATCGTGCATTGCAATTTTGATGCCGCGGAGATCGAACGGTCCATCCGGAGACTCTTCTCCGGCCCGGATAAGCCCAATGCGATCCTGGCGTCGGTGGAACGGCTGGCGACCATTTGCATGAATGTGCTCCGGGATATGAACCTACGTATTCCGGATGACGTCGCCCTTGTAGGCTTTTCCGATAACCCGATCAGTCATCTCTTGTCGCCGGCGCTTACTTCGGTGCGGCAGCCCACCTTCGATATCGGTCAGCAGGCGGCCGAGCTGATGCTCAACCTCATCGAGAACAAGCACGCGGTTCCCAAATTCCGAACGGTTCAGTTGGAGACGGCCCTGGACATCCAGGCTTCCTCGCGACGGGTGGGGGTGCTTCAGGAGGGGAGTCGCTGAGAGGAGGCCCTGACCAGCAGTTTTGAGCTGAGGATCACCTTGCTGGCGGAGCTAAGCTTTCTGCCTGCTTTCAGCTGGCCGATCAGGTGGCGGGCCGCGACTTCGCCGATCTCTTTTCCGGGGTAGCTGACGGTCGTCAGCCTGGGTTCCACGATTGTAGAGATGATATCATTATTAAATCCCACCACGGCGATATCCTGGGGGATGCGCATCCCACCTTCCTTTAGCACCTGCATACAGACGCTGGCGCAAAAATCATTGGTGACGAAGAGGCCATCGGGCCGCGGCTGCATTTCGAGGATCTGTTTTCCGGCGGCTACGGCGGCTTCCGTGCTCAGGTCGTTGATGATCACGTGGTCTTCGCGGTATGGCTGGCCATTGGCGAGCAGCGCCTGGCGGTAGCCGGCGAGGCGGTCGGCATAAACATTCCGCCGGAGGTTGCCGGTGAGATGTACGATATCCCTGCATCCCTGGTTGATCAGGTGTTCGGTGGCCATGGCTCCGGCTTTTACATTATCGATGACGATCTTCACGCCGAGCGCCTCTTCCTCCACCCGGTCGAAGTAGACGACGGGAATCCCTTTGCGGATGAAGGGATCGAAATGGCTGAGGTCTTCGGTATCATAGGCAAGGGATACGATGAGTCCGTCCACCCGTTTGTAAAATAGATTGTGGGCGTTGGCTTTTTCTTTGGCGGCCGTTTCCGAGGAGTGGGCGATGATGATGTCATAGCCGGCTTCGGCCGTCACTTTTTCGATGCCGGTGAGGACGGAGATGATAAAATTGCTGTTCAGCTCGTGGATGATGATGCCGATGGTGTTTGTCTTTTGTGACCGGAGGCTGCTGGCGTGGTTGTTGGGCCGGTAACCCATTTTCTTGGCTGCCTGCAGGACTTTTTTGCGTGTCGCCTTGCTGACGGCGGGGTTGTTCTTCAGCGCCCTGCTGACGGTGGCCGTGGACACATTGAGGATTCGCGCAATGTCGTAGATGTTGACGTCTTTATGGTTGGGCGAAGTCATCGGACCGTAAATATAGGAACATCCGGCGAAGTTGCGGGTTCGTGGAAAATCGACTATCTTTGTGGAGATATTTTAACTGACACAATAATAATGTAATAGCTGATCTCTTTCGACTGATATGCGGAGCCCTGGTCAACGGGGGCCCAATCTGTTCACTTCTCTCAAGAAAGAAATCATGCTTTTTCTTCAAGGTGTCACCTACTACCACCCCAATAAGGATCTGTTGTTCCAGGATATCCATTTCGCTGTTGAAAGGCGGAGTAAGATTGCATTGATCGGCAATAACGGCGCCGGAAAATCCACGCTGCTAAGACTCATGGCTGGTGAGCTGCAGCCTTCTGGCGGAAGGATCAGAGCGGAGGGGAAGTCTTTTTACGTAGCTCAATTGTACGATCGATTCAATGGGCTTACGGTTGCCGGGGTATTGGGCATTGCGGAAAAGCTCAAGGCGCTGAACGAGATCCTGGCCGGCAATGTCACCGGGGCCAATCTGGAATTGCTGGATGATGATTGGGAAATGGAGGATCGATGCCGGCAGGCTTTCCGGGCCTGGAATCTTGATGGACTCCGGCTGGACCAGCCGATGGACACCCTCAGCGGCGGGGAGAAGACGAAGGTCTTTCTTGCCGGGATCGCTATTTGCCGACCTGACATCGTCCTGCTGGACGAACCCAGCAACCACCTGGACGCGGCTTCGCGGACCCTGCTGTATGAGTATATCCGGTCGACAACTGATGCCCTGGTGGTTGTCAGCCATGACAGAACCTTATTGAACCTGTTACCTGTCGTTTGCGAATTGAGTAAACGCGGGATCGCTGTCTATGGTGGAAACTACGATCTTTATGCGGAGCAGAAGCGGATCGAGAGCGATGCGCGGGAGCAGGAGTTGAAAGGCCGCGAAAAGGAGTTACGCAAAGCGAAGGTGACGGCCCGGGAGTCGTTGGAGCGGCAGCAAAAGCTGGATGCGCGTGGCAAGGCCAAGCAGGAAAAGGCGGGACTGCCCACCATTGCCATGAAGACCTTCAGGAACAATGCCGAGAAAAGTACGGCGCGGATGCAGGATGTTCATACGGAAAAGATGGCGGCGCTTGCCCGAGATCTGGATCAGTTGCGTAAGGAACTGCCGGATCCCGGGAAAATGAAGATAAATTTCGATGACTCTTCCCTGCACACCGGGAAGGTGTTGATCACCGCTGCGGATATCAACTTTGCTTATGGCGGGAAGGCGATCTGGCGGGAGGCGCTGACCTTCCAGATCAGGAGTGGCGAACGTGTCGCCATCAAGGGGGATAACGGAGTCGGGAAGACGACGTTGATCAATGGGATACTGGGGAACCTGCAACCAGCGAACGGTCACATCGACAGGGCGGGGATGAGTGCCGTCTATGTCGATCAGCAGTATTCCCTCATCGATAACCAGCTGACGGTATTGGAGCAGGTGCAACAGGATAACTCCGGAGCGTTGCAGGATCATGAGATAAAGATCCGGCTGACGAGATTCCTGTTCTCAAAGGAAGACTGGGATAAGCCTTGCGCGGTGCTCAGCGGCGGCGAAAAGATGCGGCTGATCCTTTGTGCGTTGACGGTCCGTCATCAGGCTCCCGACCTGATCGTGCTGGATGAGCCTACCAATAACCTGGATATTCAAAATCTGGGGATCCTGACTGCCGCGGTCAATGATTACCAGGGAACGATACTGGTGGTGTCGCATGATGCGATTTTCCTGGAGGAGATCGGTATCGGCCGGGAGATGGTGCTTGACATGGGGTCGGACTCTGCGGCGGACCCGGACATGGGGTCGGATTAAACGTGTGCGGTTAACTGCTGGAACCGGGAGCGGGGCTGCAGACCCGAGATCAGCCGGTTGTGTAGTATCCAGGCGGGTGAGCCCTGGATGCCTGCCTGTTGAGCGATGTGTTGTGAGGTGGCGAGGTCTTTCCGGGACTGTTCGTCCCCGGCCCATCGTTTTATATCCTGTTGGTCGATGCCGAATTCGCTGAGGCAATTGTTGACTACCTCCGCCGAGCCGAGATCTTCATGCAAGGTGAAGTGTGCCGCGTAGAGTCTGTCTTTGACGGCGGGGAATATCCCGGGAATATGTCTGCGAACCTGCTCGGCCATGCTTAACGCATACCGGCTGTTGGGGAGGCGGGATGGCCAGTTCAGGGGCAGGCCGGCTTCTTCGGCTTCTTTTGTCAATACGTCATAGAGGGGACCGTTTCTCTTACCCATGTATATGCCTTCGGCGGGAACGTCGGGGTGTGCCTGAAAGGGCAGGGCCAGCAGGTGGAATCCACTTTCCCTGAGAATGTCGTTCCGGCTTTTGCTTACGTAACAGAAGGGGCAGGTGAGATCGTACCAATGCCAGGCTATAGAGTCAGTTACATTTTCCATTGTCTGATAAACAATTTCAGGAGGAGAAAGTTCGATGTGAGTGCTTTCGACAAAATGTCAGGTTATGGGTTTAGCAACTGTCTGGATAACATTTAAAATTTAAATTTTGCGTCAACCTGTCCTTTTTCGAATTGGGAGGGCTTTTTGCCGTATATTGGAAAAAAGGAGTGAATATGGCAGAGACCTGGAACAAGAGAGAGCGGGAAAGGAAGAAGCGGGAAAAGAAAAATGAAAAGCAGGGGAAGAAGGAAGAACGCAAACACAACAAAGGCCATCAGGATTGGACCAAGATGTTGGCCTATATTGATGAGAACGGGAACCTGTCTTCGAAGCCGGCTGACCGCCCGTAGTAAGGATTTGCAGCCCAGCATAAAAACGCCCGCCTGACCGGCGGGCATTCTTATTTGTTGGGCCGTGCTGTTTATTTCGCGGTTTCAGCGGGTAATTTCCAGTCTGGCCGGATATAGTGACAGGTATATCCGTAAGGATGTTTCTGGAGGTAGTCCTGGTGTTCTTCCTCGGCATCCCAGAATTCGGTTGCCGCCGTCACTTCAGTCGCGATGGGCCGGGAATAGACATGGGCGGCAGTCAGTTCGGCGATCAGTTGGGTCGCTACTTGCTTTTGTTCTTCGTTGAGAAAGAAAATAGCGGATCGATAGGAGCTGCCGATATCATTGCCCTGGCGATTGCGGGTAGTCGGGTCATGCAGCTGGAAAAAGTACTCCAGCAGCTGACGATAACTGAGTTTTGAAGGTTCGAATTCGATTCGGATGGCCTCGGCATGGGTGCCGTGATTCCGATAGGTGGCATTGGGAACGTCTCCGCCCGTGTAACCCACGTTGGTGGCGACGACGCCCGGATAATTGCGGACCAGCTCTTCTACACCCCAGAAGCAGCCGCCGGCGAGGATGGCTTTTTCAGTATTCATAATGCTTTGTATTGTCCCCTTCTATGGCGAGAAACGTGCCAATCCGCGCGGCCTTGTTATTCAATGGATTTGACAGAGGGGTCTGACGGTTTTCCACGACATTTCGTCATTTGGCGGGCTTAATTCACGAGCAATTCGTCAAAAAATATCCAGCCGGGCTGCCCTTTGCCCGGATGCCATGCGGGGAGTTTTTTTACCGGGTCGGCGATCACTTTGAGGCAGCGGACCGTCACCGCCGGAAAACTAATGCGAAAATCGGTCATATAGGCGGCAACGGCCTTATCGGGCTGAACGGGAGTCATAGTGCCCAGTTGGCGGAGATGGTGTTCATCGGGGCCGCCCCACACTTCGAGGCGGGTAGGGGGAAAGATATAGGCGCCGATGTCGACGACACCGGAAAAGCTGAGGTCATTTATAACAACGGGCTTCCGATAGTACAGGGTGGCCGCCAGGCCATTCTTGTGAAATCCCAGCCATTTGCCGGAGCCGAAGCCAAAATCTCCTTTATCTCCATCGATCAGGACAGTTGGATGGAATTTCATGTAGTTGGAGTCGACGGGCAGAAGGAGATGAATGGAATCCGGGGGATATTTCTGGGTGTAGAAAGTGGCTGTCGTGGCGTCGCTGGCCAGCCATCCCGGCTTATAGGCTTTTGCGCGAAACTGGCTGCGGTCCTGGAGGCGGAAGGGGCCTGAATACAAACGCCCGGCGCTGTCCGGGTCGGATCCGTCGAGGGTGTAGCGCATGGTGGCTCCCGGTACGAAATGCCGCAATTTCACCAGCAGGGCTGTATCGCGGATGATCCGGGCGTCGGTTTCGAGTTTGGGAGCATTTAGTTTGATGCGAACGGTATCGCCGTTGAAGCCGGTGATCAGTTGCAGATCTTTTCTTTGGCGGCGCATTTTGGCGACGGAGCCTTCAGCGATGCCGGTCTTCCAGAGATAGAGTTTGCGAAGGGAGGAGATGCCTGCCAGCCGGTCGAGGTCGCCGGCCGTCAATTGGGTTCCGGACAAACTCAGACTTTGCAGACGGGTAAATTTTGTCAGCGTAGGAATACCGGCCGCGGTGATGCGGGTGAAATCCAGGTTCAGCTTCCTGAGATTGCGGAATGCGGCCAGATAGGAAAGGTCGTTGTCGGTGACCGGCATTTTGTCGAGGTTCAGCGAAACGATCTGTTCTTTGATGGATGACAGGTCCTTTAGCTGCGCCGGTTGAAAGAAAGCCGCTCCATAGAAATCGACGGCCAGGCCCGGGGAGCCGATGGCGATCGGCGCGATCGTCCGGTAATTGGTTTTGAGTGATGCGATGGTTTTTTCGTCGGCCGGGGAAAAATCGAAGTTTTCGTTGTCGGTCGATTTGAGTAGCCTGGCGGCAATGATCCGTAAGGTGTCTGTCGGCGCCAGATCGGTAACCTTTTTATCGAAGGGTGCGCCTGCCCTGATCCATGCATAGAGCGTTTTTTCTTCCTGTTCCGTGAGCTGCGTTTTGTTGACCGGGGGCATATGTTTGCGGTCGTCGGGCGGAAGATGAATACGGGTGGCCAGCAGACCGAGACCTTCCGCGGTGGTGTCCCAGGGTTTGCCCGTGCGGCCGCCTTTTGCGAACTGGGTCGGGTCTTCCATATTCAATCCGCCCTTTGTGGTGCCTGAATTATGGCATTGCATGCACCTTGCGGCTACGATCGGCTCTACCAGGTCCTGATACACCAACGCTTCATCAAAGGAAGGCGCCGGCGCCGCTGCCGGCTTCAGCGGAGCCAGGACAAAGCCGGCTCCATGCGTGAGATCGCCGCCGAGATGACCGGCGATCGCCACGGCGGTCAGGGGCAGTATCGCCATCCATTTTTGCCGGTGTTTCCCGATGACGGCGCTGTCTTTTCCGAGATAGAGCGCCAGCAGGGCCAGCGAGGTCAGGGTTCCGAGCCATTTATGCCATTGGATGGCCGCGCCCTCGTATACGGCTTCCCGTGAAAGAAAGATGCCGGCCAGTGCGGTTACAACGGCGGCAAATGCAGCCCAAAGGAGAAGGTGATCGGCGAAGGCAGCCATTCGGTTCACCGCCGATGTTTCGTTTTTTCCTGCAAACCAGAGGCAGATGGTATATCCCACGATGAGTACGATGGGGAAATGGAGGATCAGGGGATGCAGCCGTCCGCCCACCTGCAGCCAGAGCGGGACAGCAAGCCGGTCATCCAGCAGGACGAAGAAGAGCAACATCGCATTCAGGGCGATGAGTACTTGTACGGGGGCGGGCTTCCATTTCGTCATAGCTTCGGGGGATGGGGGAATGATCAGGCTATCACACCCGCTTTAGTTTGTATGGGTAGACCTTTCCCGACGCCCATTGTGCGACGTAGAGATTTTCGTCTCTGTCCACGCAGACATCATGCGGATGGATGAATATCTTATCGGTTTGTCGCATGGGTTGCAGGTGACCGTCCGCATATTGCGGCTCACTGCCGCCGATATTGCTGATGACCTTGTTCTCTTTGTCGAGGATCGTGACGAACCCGGTGCCTACCGCATTGAGATCGGGTGACCGCAGGACGGCGGCGTAAAGATGATCGCCATGGATCACGGGCCGGCAAACGCAGGCGCCGGGGAGAGAAAGGACTTCCAGCAATTTCCCTTCTTTGCTGAAGCGTTTGAAGCAGTTGCGCGTGCGGTCCGTGATAAGCAGCGTATGGTCGCTGCGTCTCGTGTCCCAGCAGATGCCATGGGCGTTGTCGAAATGGGTGTCGCCATCGCCGCGGCCGCCAAAATAGTTGAGCAGTTTGCCCGATCTGTCGTAGTGAAGAATATACTGGGCGCCATAGCCGTCGGCGATAAAAATATCGCCATTGGCGTCTATGGTCGTCTCGGTCGGCACAAATTCCTTTGCTTCTTTATAGATGCCGGCGTCAAGCGGAGCGTCGATGGTCAGCAGGATCTTGCCTTCCATGGTGGTCTTGTATACCTGGTGGCGCGTGATATCGGTGATATAAAGGAATTCGGTGCCGTTCTCCTCGTGGAGGGTGAGGCCGTGAGCGCCGGGAAACTCATGACCCCAGCTGGCCATCAGCCGGCCGTCGGTATTATAGACAAGGACATTGTTATGGGTCTCGTTTGTCAGCAGAAGTATCCTTCCCTTTTTATCCTGGACCATCTCATGGCAGTCGTTGACCGGATACTGCTGGGAATCACATTTGCTCCAGGCGGTGTCCAGCGTATAGAGCATGCCGTTGTAGCCATAGGCTTTCTGAGCAGGCTTTTTAAAAAGATCTTTTGTCAGGACGATGCCCGTCAGGGCGAGGGATGAGTTTCGAATGAAATTTCTGCGCTGCATAAGCTAGTTTTTATGAGTTCAGGCGATGAGTCCGTCGACGACCTTGCCGGCCACATCGGTCAGCCGGTAGCGGCGTCCCTGGTGTTTGAATGTCAGTTTTTCGTGATCGAGGCCCATGAGGTGGAGTACGGTGGCGTGGAAATCGTGTACATGCACCGGGTCTTTGGTAATGTTATAGCCGAAGTCATCCGTTTCGCCATAGACGCCCGGTTGGACTCCGCCGCCCGCCATCCAGATGGTGAAGCAGCGGGGGTGGTGGTCGCGCCCGTAGTTTTCCGGGCTCAGTTTGCCCTGACAGTAATTGGTCCGGCCAAATTCACCGCCCCAGATGACGAGGGTTTCGTCCAGCAGTCCGCGCTGCTTGAGGTCCTGAACGAGTGCTGCGGATGCCTGGTCGACATCCCTGCATTGTCCTTTTATTTCGTTTGGGAGGTTGTTATGGCCATCCCAGCCCTGATGGTAGAGCTGTACAAAACGGACCCCGTTCTCGGAGAGTTTCCGGGCGAGGAGGCAGTTGGCTGCAAAGGTCCCGGGGATCAGGCAATCGGGGCCGTACATCTTCAGCGTGTCTTCGGGTTCCTTGCTGAGGTCGGTTATTTCGGGGACCGCTGTCTGCATCCGATAGGCCATTTCATACTGCTGGATCTTGGTATTGATCTCGGGGTCGCCGAATTCTTTGTAGGACTCCGCATTTAGTGCCGCGAGTTCATCCAGCATCTTTCGCCGGGAGACCCTATCCATTCCATCGGGGTCCGAAAGATATAGGACGGGGTTCTCTCCGCTGCTGAATTGCACACCCTGGTGAATGGAGTCGAGGAAGCCGTTGGACCAGAGTTTGGAGTAAACACCCTGGCCATTGCCCTTGCCTTTGGACAGGAGGACGCAGAATGCGGGAAGGTTTTTGTTCTCGCTTCCCAGTCCATAGCTGAGCCAGGCGCCCATACTCGGCCGGTTGCCTTGCTGGGCGCCGGTTTGCATGAAGGTGAGGGCCGGGTCGTGGTTGATGGCTTCGGTGAACATGCTTTTCACGAAGCAGAGGTCATCGGCTGCCTTCGCCGTATAGGGCATCAGTTCACTGATCCAGGTTCTGGCCTGTCCATACTGGCCGAACTGGAAAACGGTTCCGGCGAGTGGAAATTTGGTCTGGTTGGCGGTCATGCCCGTGAGTCGCTGGCCGTTTCGGATCGAGGCGGGGAGGTCTTCGCCCTGCATTTTATTGAGGAGCGGTTTATAGTCGAACAGGTCTAACTGCGATGGGGCGCCGTTTTGAAACAGGTAGATGATCCGTTTGGCCCTGGGTGCGAAATGGGGGAGGCCGACGGCCATCGCTTCTTCTTCGCGTTTGGAGAAGAGATCGGGGATGAGGAGCGAACCGAGTGCGACGCCGCCGATGCCGAATCCAAGCCCTTTGAGAAAGCGGCGGCGGTTAAAGTGCAGATGGCGTTCGAGTAGTTCTTTTTCCATGATTTATTATCAGGTCTTGGTGATCGTCTCTTCTAAGTTGTACAGGGCGCTGATCACGCGCATCAACGCCGCGCAGGTGACGGGATCGCTATTTTTTGATGGCGGGTACTCACCGACGGCCAGCGTTTTTCTGGCGGCCGTGGGATTGGCCTTGAATCCGGTTTGCTGGTCGTTGTAGTATTGTGTCAGGCGTTGCTGCTCGGTGCCGGTTGGTTTCCGACAAAGGATCAGGCGGAAGGCCTTTACGATCTTCTCATCGGCGGTGGAGGATTCGGTGTCGAGGCGTTGGGCAAGGACGCGGGCGGCCTCCAGGACGGCGGGGTCGTTGAGCATGGCCAGGGCTTGGAGGGGGGTGTTTGTCCGCAGGCGCCGGACCTCGCACTGGTCGCGGTTGCTGGCATCGAACATCCCCATCACCGGCGGCGGCACGGTCAGTTTTATAAAAGTATACAGTCCCCTTCGATACAATGAGTCATGATGATCCTGGCGATAGGTGGCGAGCACTCCTCTGCCCGAAGAAGCGGTCTCCCAGAGGCCCGCGGGCTGATAGGGTTTTACGCTTGGTCCGCCGATGGTTTTGACGAGCAGGCCGCTGCTGGCGAGAACGAGGTCGCGGACGAATTCTGCGGGTATCCGTGCGCGTGGGCCGCGCGACAGATAGGCATTTTCCGGGTCTTTCTCCTGTTTTTCGGGGGTGAGTTTTGCGGATTGCCGATAGGCGGCGGACAGGACGAGTTGTTTGACGAGGCGCTTGATATCCCAGCCATGCTGCATAAAATCGGCGGCAAGCCAGTCGAGCAGTTGCGGGTTGGTGGGCAGGTCGCCCTGCATACCGAAGTCACCCGCGCTTTTGACGATGCCCCGGCCGAAGAACTCCTGCCATAGCTGGTTGACGAATACCCGGGCCGTCAGCGGGTTTTGGGGGCTTACGGTCCATTTGGCCAGACCCAGCCGGTTCCGCGGGAACTTTGTCGTGTCATAAGGCATGACCGCTTTTAGTGCGGCGGGCCTCACTAAGTCGGTGGGCGCATCATAGCGGCCCCGCGACAGGACATAGCTCGTGCGAAACGTATCGCGTTCGCCCATCACTGAAACCATCAGGGCGCCGGTATCTTTCTTGTTGATAAAAGAGAGCGTGTTCCGGATGTCCGAATCGCTCAGGGTCTCTATCGGCATCTTGGCCGGTTTTGAAACGCTTACGTCCCCCTCGTAACCCACCTCTTTTGTGTTGTTGAAGAAGGCGAGAAGGGAATAATATTCTTTCTGGGGGATCGGGTCATACTTATGGTCGTGGCATTGCGCGCATTCAACGGTAAGGCCGAGGATGCCTTTCCCATAGGTGCGGGTCTTGTCCACGAGGTATTCGACGCGGTATTCTTCGGGAACGACCCCGCCTTCCTCGGTGTACTTATGATTGCGAAAGAAGGCCGTGGCGAGGATCTGCTCTTTGGTGGCGCCGGGAAGCATGTCGCCGGCGATCTGCCAGGCGATAAACCGATTGTAGGGCATGTTCACATTGAACGCGTGGATGACCCAGTCGCGCCAGGGCCACTGCGTGCGGATATTGTCGTCCTGGTAGCCGTAACTATCTGCGTATCGGGCTACGTCCATCCAGTGAACCGCCATCTTTTCGCCGAACTGCGGGGCCGCGAGCAGCGTGTCCACCTGTTTTTCGTAGGCGTTCGGACTGTTATCGGCGAGAAATGCGTCCATTTGCTGCAGGGTAGGGGGGAGGCCGGTGATATCGAGGCTTACTCTTTTCAGGAGGCGTTCTTTATCCGCCTCCTCATTGGGCTGGAGTCCGAGTTGTTCCAGTTTGGCGAGGATGAAATTGTCGATCTCGTTGTGCACCCATTTCGCATCCTGCGGCTGAGGAAGCGGTGCTTTGACGGGTGGAGTGAAGGCCCAGTGCCGCTCATAGCGGGCGCCCTGGCGGATCCATTTTTCGAAGAGGCTTACTTCCTGCGGGGTGAAGGCGCCAAGATGCGAGTCGATGGGCGGCATCTGATAGCCGGGGTCGGGTGAGCTGATCCTTTTGAGCAGTTCGGATCGTTCCGGCTCGCCGGGAACGATCGCAAAGGCTCCTTTCATATCTTTTAATGGCGCGTAGGCGCTGTCGGCGATATCGAGTCGTAAATGCGCCTCGCGATGGTTGGCATCGGGGCCATGGCATTTAAAGCATTTATCGGAGAGGATGGGCCGGATGTCAAAGTTATAGCTGATTTTAGCAGCGCCGGCGTCGTCAGTTTTCGTGTGGAAACAGGAGGCAAAAATAGAGACGCCCCCCACGATCAGGGTCAATATGGCAGCAATCCGGCGGATGGCGATAGATTTGAACTAAAGATAAACTAATTCTCATAAACCTGTTTCACCGTTTTTTAAAATCCTTCGCCTTCCGCGATGTATTGGAGATAAATGGGCGCCTGGAAATGAATCGTACCTTTACAGCCATCATTATGGGATTGTTTCGCAGGATCGAGGATTGGTTCAGCCGCAAGCAGGCTGACGCTGCACCCTACTCCGAGGGGGAGAAAGCGATCGAGCGAAAAAGGCGACAGGATGATGCCGGAAAATTTACTTACCAGGAAGAGGGGTTCACCTATGCATTTGCCGATGGCCCGGAATTTGTCCGGTGGGCGGAGATCCGGCGGATCGTTGCTTATAAGGTGGACAGGTTGACCTATGACGACATTTGTCTTGATATCTTTTGGAGGGACTGGAAGTTTACGATTACGGAAGATACGGCCGGCTGGGATCGGTTGATTGCTCAGCTGAGGATCGCGTTCCCGAATATTCCGGACGACTGGTATGGGAAAGTTGGGCTTCCGGCGTTTGCGACGAATAGTATGGTTTTGTTTGAGCGGGGGGATAAAGGTTCGGATTAAATCGGGCTTTGAGTTTAATCATAGTAAGAGAACGTTTCCTGGGATTGAAAATGGGTGCCGTTATCCGGTCCGTTGGTGAACAATACATCCCCGTTTTTTATCACGGGCCTGCCAGCCGCGTCATAGGTATAGCTGTACGTCACTTCGTAATTGGTTCCGTCGCCGGTATGCACCTGGCGGCGCGGATTGTTCAGCTGTAACCTGTAGTCCGGCAACAGGATCAGGTGTTCCAACTGAAAAGGGTGCAGTAGAGAAAAGCCATCCGCATTCACCTTGTCATCATAGTCCCCATACGTATCGGTATACATGGCTTCTGTTTGGGAGCCAACGGCGAAGAAATGAAAGAAGACCGCCTGCAGATTGCCATCGGGATAGTAACTGAACTGCTGTAGCCTTTCAACGGCATAACCGATGTCGCCATCCTTTACCTGCCATTCGAGTTCCAGTAATTGGTTCACGGCATTGCAGGTAATCAGACATCGCCGGTAGACGACCCCCTGCACATTTTTCACCCGGATGACGGTCAGATTGCTGCCGGTGTACTCGTATTGGAGGGTATCCCGGTTGATCGTGCTTTCCAACGCGCTGATATTTTTGCCGGAGTAACGCACATTATAGATAGCCAGACCCGAATAGATACTGGCTTGCGCAATAGTCCCGTCATCGTTGTAGGCAAAATGATACGAGGGTGAGGGGAGATTTCTCTCGGTCATATCTTTCAACCTCAGGGTGGAAGGAGTCGGAGGAGTGGGAAGAGGCGGGGTGATGGGCACGTCTCTGCGACAGGCTGCGATCCCCAGAACAAGAACGATTGACAGTAGGTGTAATTTCATAAATCATGTTAGGTGAGGGCAAAAGTAGAGCTGGCCGGAACATAGAATTTGCCTTTCTAGCGAAAGGCTGACATCGTCCTATTATCGGCGGGTTAGGGAAGATTAACGGTGTCTCTGCATTGCAGCAAACCCCGTGCAGGATAGCACAGGATGGCAAATCGATGAAAACTTGATAACTTCTTGTAAGAACTCTTCGCGACAACTATCTAAGGCTCTGCAATGCAATCGATTGCGTTATTTTAATCTTACCTGAGTCTGGATCATCTTTCACTTTCCTTTCTGATTCGAGTCCGTTCCCACCAGAAGTACCCGTGTGAAACTGCTATTTTTTAACCTAAACGAACAATGCCATCATGACCAAAAAACTGCTTAGGGGGAATGTCATTCTCCTGCTTCTCCTTGTTTCCTTTTTATCTGTCAATGCACAGAGTTTTTCTGTATCCGGTAAGGTTACCGACGAAAGCGGCGCCCCAATGGAGGGGGCAACCGTTCTCGAAAAAGGCACAAAGAATTCCACACTTACCAAACAGGGTGGTTTGTTTCAATTGAATATCTCATCAGGCAAAGCAAAATTGATAGTAAGCTTCGTCGGGCATGAGGTGCAGGAAGTTTCTGTGGACAACCATGCAAATTTGTCCGTATCGTTAAGAAACTCGAACGAAGCCTTATCCGATATTGTAGTGATCGGTTATGGAGCAGTCAAAAGGGCAGATGTAACGGGTGCTGTTGCCGGGATCAACCAGCAAGACATCAAATCGAGGCCGGTCACCACCGCACTGGAAGCCATGCAGGGAAAAATTGCCGGTGTGGACATCACTTCCAATACCCGGCCGGGTGTGCTGGGTGATATTACCATTCGGGGCGTACGTTCTTTAACCGCATCCAACACACCGCTTTTCGTGGTAGACAATATTCCGCTGTCAACGGGGACGATCGATAATATCGACCCGAACGATATCGAATCCATCGATGTCTTAAAAGATGCATCGGCCACCGCTATCTATGGTTCAAGAGGCGCCAATGGCGTTGTGATCGTGACTACCAAGACCGGCAAGAACGGTAAAATGGTCTTAAGCCTGAACAGTTCCGCCACCTTTGAAAAATTGCACGATGGTGATGTAATGATGAACTCATCCCAATACATCGATTTTCGCCGATGGGCTTATTATTATTCGAATCCCACCTCGTTTCCGAGAGGCGATCAACCGACTGTCGCCAATGATAAATTTATTTTTTTAGCCTCTGCCGATCCCGCGGCCTGGTCCAATATTGCAAAAGGCTGGGCCAGCGGTAAGTGGGATGGCTCCAAGGTTGCGACGACGAACTGGAGAGGCATGGTGACACAAACCGGGGTCACCAACACGCAATTCCTCAGCGTCAGCGGCGGGAACGACAAGGTAAAAGCATACGGTTCTTTCGGCTACCTCAATAACAAAGGGACCTCTCTGGGCCAATCGTTCACCCGTTATTCCGGAAGGTCGAGCGTTGACATTGCCGCTACAAAATGGTTTTCGATGGGGAGCAATATCAACGTGAGTTACAATATCCAGGAATATGGCCAATCGGCTACGAGTTCCAGCGCGGTTTCGGCGACCCAGAGCATCTATGAATCCGCCCGGGCGCTTTTCCCTTATGCAGTTCCATTTGATTCTTCGGGCAATCGCGTGCTCTATCCCGGTGGTGATGCCGCATTCAAAACCATTGTCAACGAATTGAACTATACCAAGGACGAGCGAACGAATTTGAGGGCCTTTGGAAGTTTTTACGGCCAGGTGGACCTGGGCGCGGCAATACCCGCTTTAAAAGGATTGAAATACAGAATGAATTTCGGACCGGATTTCTCCCTGTACAAGAATGGGGTCTTTGTGGACGGGCAATCCGTCATTGGCGCCGGGATCAACCGGGCCTCACTGGCCAAAGGCCAGGCGTTCTCTTATACGCTGGATAACCTGGTGTACTATAACAAAACGGTAAAGGAACATAGTTTTGGGATCACCCTGCTGGAGAGCTATACAAAATTCAGCACCGATACCAGTTCCATCGCGGCCCTGGGGATACCGTTTTCCAGTCAGCTCTGGAATTCCCTGACCCAGACAAATATCTCTCCTTCCAACCTTACAAGCTATAGCTCCAATTTAATCCAATATCAATTACTGTCGTATATGGCCAGGTTGAACTACGGTTATGCGGATAAATATCTGTTAACCGTCTCCGTTCGCCAGGATGGTTCATCCGTGCTTGGGACCGGCCATAAAAATGCTACATTCCCAAGTGCCGCTGTTGCCTGGCGAATGAATCGTGAACGCTTCCTGGAAAATGCATCGTGGGTGAGCGATCTGAAACTGAGACTGGGTGTTGGGGTTACCGGCAACTCCGCTATTGCGCCTTATTCCACGCAAGGGGCCGTTACACCTCTATTCTATCCCTTCCTCAATTCCACCACGTCGGGCTCGCTTCCATCCGGAACCCTGGCTAATCAGTCGCTGGCCTGGGAAAGGACCACCCAATATAATGTGGGTATCGATTTCAGTATCCTGAACAGGAGGATCACCGGTGTCTTTGATGTATATACTTCCAAAACACCAAATCTGCTGTTGCAACGCTCTATTCCCACGGTAACCGGTTTTAACAATATCTACGCCAACATCGGCGCCACAGCCAATAAAGGGTTCGATTTCAGCCTCTATACCATCAACGTGAAAACCAGGGATCTTATGTGGTCCACCACCACCAACATTTCCTTTCAAAAAGAGCATATCGTATCGTTGTCAAACGGCAAGCAGAACGACATCAATAATCTTTGGTTTATCGGCCAGCCGATTGGGGTGATCTACGGTTACAAGTCTGCCGGGATCTGGCATTATTCCGATTCCGCCACATACAAACAATTTAATGCCAACGGCAACGTATTCAGTCCCGGTAATGTACGACCGGTCGATCTGAATGGCGATCATAAAGTCGATCCTAACAACGATCGAAAGATCATCGGCAACACGAGGCCGAATTATATCGTTGGGATGACCAATACCTTTTCGTACAAAGGCATTGAATTGTCCGTCTTCTTATACGGGCGTTTGAAGTATTGGTATAGCACCGGTGGAGAAAGCGAAGGGGCCAGAGGCACGCAACGGCTGATCAACTACTATACCGAGAACAACCAAAATTCGGCCTTTCAAAAGCCGATCTATACCGCGGGGTCCGGCGATCCTTATTCGGTCATCCTTGGCTACCAGAGAGCTTCCTTTATTAAGGTGCGCAACATCTCGTTGTCTTACAATATGAACCCTGCCACTTTGAAGAAGACGGGAGTATCCAGTCTAAGGCTTTATGCCCAGGCGACAAACCCCGGTATGCTGTTCTCGAAGATAAACTATATCGATATGGATGTCGTCAATTCCACAACCAATCCAACCGGTATCGCAAATCGTGGCGTCACATTCGGCATTAATGCCGCATTTTAATTACCCCAAAAAAAGGAAAGATGAAACTATATAATCTTTTACTATCTACCTCGATCGCAGGAATGATCGCGCTTGCTGCCTCATCCTGCAAAAAATCCGTGCTGAATGAGAACCTTACCACGGCAAGGGCAATGAGTTATTATGCCACCGATGACGGGATCACATCGTTGGCAACCGGTACCTATTATGCGGTCTTTTCGCTTCCGTTCAATGGCGAATGGATGTACGCGAACACCAACTATGGAACGGATGAATTTCATGTCGGCGGGGACAATTCCAACGCGCAGCACAATGCCTACTCCAACGGCCTTGAATCGATTCTTACCCCCATCAACACGAATACTATTACCGCCAATGTACTATGGGATAATATGTATCTGGGCATTGGATATGCCAATTTGCTTATACAAAATGCCAACGCGAGCACCTCTTCTTCTGCGGCTGTCAAAAAAACGGCCCTGGGCGAAGGGCATTTTTTAAGGGCCTACAACTATTTGAGATTGGTAAGCCAGTACGGCGCCGTCCCTTTAAAAACAAAGGTCAGCACAACCATCGAGCTGGATTTCACCCGCGCTGCGCCAAAAGATGTTTTTGCACAGATCATTTCAGACTTTGACAGTGCTTATATCCTGTTGTCAAACGGGACGTCACCTGCACACATTAGCAAAGATGCAGCCGCACATTATCTGGCAAAAGCCTACTTATGCCGGGCAAGCGAGATCAACGATTCGTGGAATTCAACAACCAAGGCTGCCGATCTGGCTGCTATAGGGCCGCTATGCGATGGGGTAATTGCCAACCACCCCCTGGCGAGCAATTTCGCCAGCTTATGGAGTTATACCGCCCCCGATGGCGCCAATGAGAAATTGGCGGAGATCATCCTGTCGGCGCAGTTTACCGCGGATGCATCGACCAACGGAACTAACACTCAACATTTGTATTACGACTCCCGTTATGATGATCTGCCGTTTATGCAACGAGATCTTACGGGGGACCGGCCGTTCAGCCGTTTGGGCACCACCTATTATATGTACAGGGTATACGACCTGATAAATGATTCGAGGTTCTGGAAGAGCTTTAAAACCAAGGATCTTTTAAATAAACCGTCGGGTTCGTATGCTGTCGGTGACGTGGGTATCATGTATGTCATCAACCAACCCGGCGATACGCGGTTTCCCACTTACAAAATACTTAATACGATACCTTACAGCAAAACGGGAAGGCCCATCGCAAATGTATATGTGGCCTATCCAGGCGGCACTACCAATGACGGGGCCTTGTTTGCCGATGTGCGGTTCCCTTCTTTAAGCAAATTCCTCGATGGCTCCCGGGTTGGCGGAATGAATGATGTGCGTGGCCTGAGGGATATCACGCTTGCCCGTTCGGCTGAAACGTATTTGATCGCCGCCGAGGCAAAGATCCGCCTTGCTGCCATGGGTACGGGCGCTTACACGGATGCGCTGCCCTATATCAACGCTGTAAGAAAAAGGGGCCAATACCAGTCCGGCGAAGTTCGTTCCGTCTATACGGATGGCGGCGCAGCCCCCTCCAGCAATGGGCAGGCTGCCGCACTTAATTCTTTTATGCCGGAAAATTCCTATTACGAATCAAATAATATTCCGGTCAGTACGGCGGCAACCGACCTGACTGTTGCCGGTATTGCGCCCTTACCCGCCAATGACGAGTATATTATCAGCAGACTGGGTTACACTTCCACCTACGACAGGATGCTGTGCTTTTTGCTGGATGAGCGTGCCCGGGAATTGAGCGGTGAGTTCTTGCGGTGGGAAGATCTGTCGCGTACCAAGACATTGGTTGCACGTGCGAAGGCTTTTAATCCGGATGCAGCCCCAAACATTAAGGACTTTCATCTCCTCAGACCGATACCGCAAACGTTCCTGGATGGGATTCAGACGGCTGGGGTAGCGCTGACAGGAGCGCAAAAGCAGACCATGCAGAATCCGGGATATTAAACTGTTCTCATCTAACCATTTGGCAAAGGGCGGGCAGCGAAAGCTGCGCCGCCCTTTCATTTTCAGAGCAATCCTGCAAGCCACTTGCCGGTTTTAAAATTGTAAAAATAAGCTGGTTAATTCCTGCGTATAACCGGTTAATCCACTCTTAATAATTGTTAAATTGACATTAATGTAGAATTGGACAATAACACCCCCTGATATAGGACAGGGGAATGCCCTCAGGGGAGGGCTGGCCGTTGAGCATACCGACAGGAAACCAGACAGCTTCGCGCGAAGATATACAGGTCATTGACACTTCCCAGATTCAGCTTCTTCACAAGATGATCCTTATGGTTTTTGATCGTATGGACGCTTAAAAACAATTGAATGGCCAATTCCTTGTTTTTGACGGTACCCTGGGCGATCAGCCCGATGATCCGCGCCTCCTGTTTCGTCAGCCGGAAAACTGCCTGATCCATTTGCGCATCCTTTCTCACGATCCTCATGGGGAGATAGCGGGCTCCCTCATAAACCGCTTTCAAACAGGCGACCATCTCCGTGATATCCGAATCAAAAAGCAGCACACCGGAGACATTGACGGTTTCTATATTCAGGGAGAGAATGATCTCCAGCGGCGCCTGAAGAATGACATGGGTCACCGGACAGTATTTGCGGATATCATTGACGAGGAAAATAGTATCGGGCCTTATCGAATCTACGCAGAGAAGGATAACTGGCGGTCGTTCCCGGATCACTTCGGTCAGAATAGCGATTGCATCGCCATTGTGAAAATATACCTGAAATTCTTCTTGTATGCAGGCTTCTCTAAGTGTAGCCCTGGATCCGCTGCTGGAGTTGTAAATGATCAGCTGCTTTACGGCGCCTTTCCAATCCATTGGATAGCGCATTGCGATAGGTTGGATAGTCACTTATAGTTAAGGTTTAATTATGTAAAGTTGGAATCGCTTCCAGGTTTCAGGTAAACATTTGCAGCTGGTTGTCCCAATTTAATACCAATTGATCAAATTAAAAAATGATTCAATCGTAAGGTGATGGGAAAAAAGTAAATTTTCCTATTTTTCCGCCTGCCGTCCGAAGGTATATTTATGGGTAATCATTTTTCTTTATCTAAAATTGTTCATCATGCAAAAGATTCAACTGAAGGAAAAAATGCGCAACGGGAAAACAACGCTGGCCATCGGGTTGCTGGTCACCACCGCCGGATTTCTCGTTCCCCACAGCTCCAAAAGCAACCCTCCCGCGGGATGTACTAAAGGCTCCAACGGAGATTGCGTCTCCCTCACAGACGGCAACGCCGGCTGTTCCTGGGGTGCTTTCTGGAACGACTGCAATTGAGTATTTCTTTAATTGCAACTAAACTTCCCGACTTTTCGAAATTCAGGTAAAGCCTCCTTTTCCATTATCTACCAGCAATTTATTCAGATGCCACGGTTCTCCCGACGTCTTGTCCTTCTATTGCTCGTCCCGATCGCAATTATCGGGCTGGCCATCGCTACTACCTCGTATATCTTTCCGAAACCAGGCGTTTCGCCGACGCCGGTCGTGGTAGCCGCCGATTCCATGGGAATAGCGGAAAAGGATGGCTTTACTCTCTCACTCGATAGCCTCACCTCCTCCGGGCATATCGAATACTTTCAGTACCTGCCTTCGGTCACAGGCCATCGCAAACTAAGTTTTCTGAATCCCGACATCGATGCTATTTACATTTACGACCTGGATTCTTTCCATCTCGAAAAACTGATCCGGCTCACGGACTATAATTTTAGCCACCGCCGCAAGATCCAGGGTTACTATTTCATCAACAGCGACAGTCTCCTTGTTTATAGCTACGCCGATAGCCGGCTTACGATGCTCAGCCTTAAAAAAGGTATTCTTCTCACCCGAACGATCGCCGATCCGCTGGCGGATCCTTTCACATTGGTCTATCCCTATGTATCGGGCCGCACGCCTATTATAATGGACAGCGCCCGCAATACCGTCTATTTCACCGGCTTCAGCAGCGATGAGGGGGGCACCCGGGAGGAAGACAAACATCGCAATGTCGTCGCGAGTTGCAATCTCTCGACCGGAGCCGTAGAGTATCTCTGCCCCTATCCCGAATTCTACTGGGGAAAGAACTGGGGCGGTGCGGGAGGTTTCCGCCAAAGCTATATGACGTTTGATCCGAAGCGCAACCGGCTCGTAGTCAGCTTCATGGCAGATCATCGCCTCTATAGTTCGGATGTCGTCCATACCCGATTCATCCCCTTCTACGGCGGCAGCCGCTATTTTACCGATATCCATTCCATGAAGTACAGCCCCAACGTTTTCGATTTTCTCCCCAATCCCTCGATCTATCGCTATTATCTTGAAAATCCTTCTTATACTCTGGTGAAATTCGATCCCTATCACGATCTGTATTTCCGGATTGCCGAACTCCCCTTCACCAAGGGGGATCCGAAAGGCATGTATGATAAAACCGGCGAGATCCTAAGAAAGAGAAAGTCGATGATCCTGCTGGACACCCAGCTGCGGAAAACAGGCGAAACGCCCCTCTCCCGCGGGCTCGATCTGGAGGCCCTGTTCCTCACCGAAGAAGGGGTCTATATCCGGGACAGATCCGTGAAAAGCGACGATCAATTGGTATTCAAACTCATTACGTTTCAAAAGAAAAAATCCTTGTAATATGCGTCCCCTCCTGATCATGCTTCTATTTACCACAGCTTGCCGGCCGGACACCCACAATACAGGCAATCCCATTCTATCCGCGGTGGATTCGTTTACAAAAAAAGATCTCCGGGCTTACGGCGCCATCCTTTTCGTCCCGTCCCAGGGTTGCAGTGGCTGTATCAGCGGCATAGAAGATTTTTTGCTCAATGATTATGTTCTCAACGGAAAGAAAGGATTGCTTTTTATCGTCACGGGCCATACCTCTAAAAAGACGGCGCGCAACCGGCTTGGCGAACTGGCTCTCAACAATCCGGATGTTTTCTTTGACTATACGCACCAGTTTGACAAGCCCCCGTTTATGCAGGAATACCCCAAGGTCATTTTCCTGCGGAACGGCGAGGTGGAATCCATCGCCGACATCAATCCCGGTACCAGCGGGGATTTGTATAAGAAGCTTGTAACAAAAGAAAAACTATAACAAAAACCTAAAACGATATGGAATTCCTTTCCCAACTGCTGGCGCCCATTTCCGCCGCCGATTTCTTCGGGGACTTCTGGCGTAAAAAACCACTCCTCGTTGTAGAAGACAAAGATTTTTCCGATGTCCTGACCCTCGACGACATCAATGACTATCTCGGGAGAACAAGCTTCGCCTACCCCTTCCTGCGGGTGGTGGGCAACGGCAGTGAGATCGATCTGGCCAGGTATTCAATGGGCGCGCCGTTTAATCTCCTTAACAAAGACGCCGTTTTCAGGCTGTTTAATGAAGGCAACAGCCTCGTCATCCAGGCTTCGCAACATCAGATACCGAAACTTTATCGGGCCATCTCCATCCTGGAACGCGAGCTGGCGATGGAGGTGAATGCCAACATCTATATCACCCCTTCCAACTCCCAGGGCTTCCATCCCCATTTCGATACCCATGAAGTGCTGGTCCTGCAGATCACGGGCACCAAGCATTGGAATATCTATGACATTCCCATCGAAGCGCCTTTGCAGGAACATAAACTGACGGAAGCGCAAAAAGCGGCCTACCGGAATGGCGAACCCGCGCACCGGATCACCCTGGAGGAAGGCGATTTGCTGTATGTCCCGCGCGGTGTAGTCCACGATGCTTTTTGCACCGGAGAGTTGTCCATTCATATCACGTTTGGTCTGACGACCATGGTTAAAATGGAAATTTTACACCGGTTGGTCGGGAAGCTGACAGAATCTGCCTGGTTCAGAGAGCCTTATCTTCCGCAAAACGACTTTACAAAAAGAGGTGCGGTCGACAGGGAAATGATCCATCGGGTATCTTCAGAGCTGGAAGACCTCCTGCATTCGATCACCCCTTACTCTGCCTATAACGAGAAGTTCAAGCCCACGGAAAATCTTTTCTCCATCCTTGCTTTCATCGACAATGCCCATACCGCCGAAGACCTCTCCGTCCTTTGCTTCACCGCAAAGGAGCCGGCCGGAGCCGAGTTGGAGCAAGCCGACCTCGATGTACTCTCGGCCGTCCGGTCCGGGGAATTTCTAAGGGGGGGGTGCGCGGATCTTTCCACCGGCGTCTGCAAGAAAAGCCTGAAGCAACTGGTCCGCCGGGGTCTGCTCGAGGTCTCGGTCATTGATAACCGCGTAATGGAAGAGAAATGAATTACTTTCTGACCCAGCCTTTGCCAAGGATGTTTGAAACGGACGATGCCGGTTTCCTCCTTCCGCCCGCCTCCTCGCCCGAGGGTATCGACCCCGGAAATATCATGACCCTCAAAGACATCATTCAACATTGTGAAATGATCTTCGACGAGGATTTCGTCTCCTTGTATTTTCGCGGCTCCCAATTGTTCGATCGTCAGAACAGCGATTTTGATACGGTGGTTGTAGTGAGGAATCCTCCGACCATTTCTCCCGCCCGGCTATCCACTAGGCTGACCAATGCCTTGTCGGGCAAATATCCCTCGATAAAATACTACGACACGGACATCATGACGCTGGACGAGTTGGCCGGCGACCGGTACCGGCAATTTATCATTAAGGTTCTCTCCGTGCGGGTGTTCGGGCCGGCCGTCGAGATGGATTACCCCGGATTCCAACCCAACCGAGAGATCGCTTTCCTGCATAAAAAATTGCCGGGAAAAATAGCCGCCGTCAGAGCGGCCTATCCCACGCAAAAAGGAATCGGTCTGGTACTATGCCGCAATCACTGCATCAAATATCTATTGCGCACAGGCTACGAGCTGGTCATCGAAAAAGAGGGCGGATACACCCGGGACCTGACTTTCTGCTATAAAGCCTTTTGCCGCCATTTTCCGCAATACGGGCATCTTTCCGGTCAGTTGCTGAGCTGGTACGATGTACGGGAGGTACCCGCGGAAGAATTCTGGTCCGTCGTCGATCAGCTGGTTCCCCTATTGGAGCGCGAGATCAAAAAAATATTTTAACCATGGCTAAAAATACGGCAGGGAAAAACTTCTTTTTCAAAGGGATCGCCAAAATAGTCTTTCTCAGCTTTTTGGCGCTTTTCCTTATCAGGACCTTCCTGATCGAAAGCTATTCCATCACGAGTGCGTCGATGGAAGGGAACCTTCTGGTGGGTGATAAGATATTTATCAGCAAGCTTCACTACGGCCCGCGGTTGCCGGCCGCTTTGAAGTTGCCGATGATGAGCGGCAACAAGAATGTCCTGATGCGTATGCTGGGTATGAAACCTTATCCCGATATCCCGCCGCTGCCCTATTTCCGGCTGCCCGGTTTTACCCGCGTGCAGCGAAACGATGTCATCGCGTTCAATCTGCCGCCGGAACAGTTTCCTTCCTACGATCTCAAAACAGTATATGTAAAACGCTGCGTCGCCTTGCCGGGCGACACTGTCGAAATGCGGCAGGGAATGCTTTATATCGATGGCCGGCGCGAACAGCCAAAGCAAAATTATATGTACGCGTACAGTCTGCATTGCAGCAGTCTTCTCAATATCGGCAATACCGCTTCCTGGGGTTTGCGCGACTATTCCAACCAGTTGTATGCGCTGGAAACGATGCTGGACGGCAAAGACTACCGGTATACTCTATTTGCCGACAGTGCGACGCTGGCCCGCGTGACCGCGGATCCAAGGGTCCGGCACTGGGAGCCGATGCTGGGTTCGGATAGCTATAACGACCTCGATATCTATCCCCATCTGGCCGCTTTACACTGGAACAAAGACAGGATGGGGCCCCTTATTATCCCGGCAAAAGGCATGACCGTTCTCATGGACAGCGCCCATGCCCCCTTGTATTTCCCGATCCTCAAGGGCTATGAAGGCATACGCGACTGCCGGCTCAGCGGCCATCAAATTTTTATCGACGGCAGACCTATTTCGGCCTACTCCTTCAAAAACGACTATTACTTCGCGATGGGTGACAACCGGGGAGCATCATTCGACAGCCGTTACTGGGGCCCGGTGCCGGAAAACCATATCATCGGCAAAGCCGTAGCCATCTGGTATGCCACGGACGGCGGCCCTACCCTTCAAACCAATTTCTGAAAAGGGCGAATATTTGTTAACTTACCTATCCTCATCCTCCAATAATGGCAAAGAACTATTTATTGACGGCGTGGAGAAACCTTTTCCGGCATCCGCTTGTCTCGTTTATTAATTTGTCCTCTCTCTGCCTGAGCATGGCCGTGTGTCTGCTTGTCCTCAATATCGTCCGAACCCAATATGCGTACGACCGGTGGCACCCGGAGGGTACGCGGATCTACCGCATCCTTACCCGGGTTACCGCTCGCAACGGCCGGGATTTCGACTACGCCACCACGCCTCCTGCGGTCGCCGCCCGACTATTACGCGAAAATGCCCATATCGAAGCCGCAGCGACGCTGCGACCCGCGCCCGGGCTCACCGTCAGAGCCAACGGGAAACAAATCGATCTCAGTGGGGTCTTCACCGACACCGGTTTTTTTCGCATCTTTAATTTCTATCCTTCTTCAGGTACCGTTGCAGGGTTTGCCCAACCCAACACGGCCATTCTCACCCAACAAGCCGCGGAAAAATTCTTCCCGAACGGAGAAGCCACCGGCAAAATCATTTCCCTCAATGATTCCTTCGTCGTCCGGATCATCGCGGTACTCGCCCCGACTCCGGGCAGAACCCATCTCAACTACGATGTTTTTCTATCCGCTGCGTCGATCCCCTTCGCCGAATCCAGCCGCCTGCTGGACTCGGCATCCGGGCGTTGGGATAAATACACGGCTGCTTATACGTACGTAAGAACAAGACCCGATGCAGGTTCGCTTAACGAGTATCTTTCCCGGCTGTCCGAGGCCCAGTCCCCCATCACAAAATTCGGCAACGGGGAAAAAGCCATCCTGTTTTCGGCACAGCCGTTGGGAAAGATCAGTCCCGGCCATGGCTACTACCTCGAAAACAGCAACAGTCTTCCCTCGAGAGCCATCTACATTTTGCTGGGCGCCATCACGCTGTTGCTGTTGCTCACCTGCTTCAATTATTCCAACCTGATCGTTGCGAGGTCTGTCACCCGGGCAAAAGAGATCGGCGTCCGTAAAGTAATGGGCGCATCCCGCTTCCAGGTTTTCCTGCAATTCATTCTGGAATCCACGCTGCTCTCGCTGACAGCCATGTTGCTCGCGCTTCCGCTGGTGCCTTTTATCCCTCTGAACCCGTCGCTGCAAAATCTTTTTTCAGGAGCGTCGGTCGATGCGGCCGCCTTTCTCTACCTGCTGCTCTTCAGCCTGTCGACGGGCTTTTTATCCGGATTCCTGCCGGCCCTGTTGTTAAGCGGGTTCCGGGCAACGGAGATCCTCAAAAGCCTCTCCGGATTGCGCATCTTCCGGGGCAGCTTCTTCAGCAATATTTTGTTCGTAGCCCAGTTTGCCCTTTCCTTTTTGCTGGTGATCGACCTTATTGTCATGGTTCGCCAAAGCGAATACATGTCCCGCGGCGAATATGGGCTCGATCTGCAGGACAAGATTGCTGTGAGAATACCGGAAGGGGTAAACGGTATCGTCTTATTAAATGAATTGCATCGGGTGCCGTTCTTCACCCGGACCGCGAGCCTCTCCGATCTCTTCGGTTATCAACCCACCGGCTATTCGAAGGTCCGTTCCGCAAACGACGCGGAGCAGAGGGAGCTGGCTCAATATTATACCGACGACCAGGTCGTTCCGATGTACGGGCTTACCCTTTTGGCCGGCACCGGCTTTTCACCGGCGACGGGCAGAAATTCGATCATCCTGAATGAAACGGCGGTAACGACTCTTCATCTGGGCGCTCCGCCGGAGGCGATAGGCAGGATGCTGGTGATCGACGACACCACCCATGTTACGGTCTCTGGTATCGTAAAAGACTTTCATTTTCAGAACTTCAAAAATCCGGTGAGGCCGCTGGGCCTGCGCAACGGGCCTGACAAAATACACTATATCAGTCTCAAGGTGTCAAAGCAGCAGCAGGCGGAAGCAGTGGCGCGGATAAAAGCGGTGTGGCATGCCCTGGGCATACCCGGAAACCCCGAGTGCCAGTGGGAAGCCCAGCACCTTGCGGAAACTCAGGGTCACGGCGACGATGTGAAAATGATCGGGTTTCTCTTCATCATGTTTCTGATCATTGCCTGTATGGGTCTGTTGGGTATTGCTTCACACGCCGCGGGCATGAAGACGAAAGAGGTCAGTATCCGCAAAGTCCTGGGGGCAGGAAATATCGCTATTTTCTTCCTCCTCTCCCGCCGGTACTTCTATTTGTTGGGGATCGCCGCCGCCATCGGCGTTCCATTAGGGTATGTTACCAGTCATGTCTTTCTACAGGCCTTTGTTTATAAAGTATCGATCGGCGCCACCACCCTTCTGGCAGGACTGTTCGCCGTACTCGCCATCGGCCTGCTGACCTTCGGTTCGCAAACGATCCGGGCGGCGCTGACTCCTCCGGCCAGAAGGTTGGATTTTTAAAATCCCCCATTTTTTTGAAATGCACCTTTCAGTCATAACTACAAGCTAAAGATAGATTGCTCCCCTAAAAAAGGACAGGTAATTAAGACTATTTTGACAACTTCGGTAATGCTAATCACGAGACGAAATATTTTGGCTGGTTTAGCAATGATATACCTGAATATGAGGTATTAGAGAGTAAGGATTTTGAACACCCTCTTGTCCGGGATTATTATCAGGGAATTACAAAGGCAGAAGCGGAAAAACGCGTTCAAGCGATGCTCGATGCTATCTATGAAAGAGATAACAAAGTTGAATTGGCAAAGCCGTGGTGGAAGTTGTGGTAAGGCATTGATGAACTGGGTAAGTGTAATTTCGACACATTTAATAGCCGGCAATGGTTGAAATTTACCCATTGAGTGGGTGAAATTTACCCACGGACGTATAGATATGTAAGGCAAATAATTAACCTCCGTTCTGCATGCTTTTTTAATAAAAATGCATTCAATTTGAACACGACTTTCCAATGGAACAGCTTGACGTACTGAAAATGAAACTGAGACCGGGTGCGGTTTATCGCCGTGCGGACTTGCAACAATGGTCAAAGTCGGTTGACCGCCATTTACAGAAGCTGGTCAAGGAAGGAACATTGGAAAAACTGTCTGGTGGATTATACTATTTACCAGTACAAAGCACGTTCGGAAAGGTGCCTGCAGAAGAGCATGTGCTAATAAGAACGTTTCTGAAGGGTAGTCATTTTTTGGTGATCTCACCAAACGATTATAATACTGTCGGGGTCGGTACCACCCAGCTTTACAATACCCGATTTGTATATAACTATAAGCGGCATGGCGAATTCGAATTGGGGAACAGATCTTTTCAGTTCATTAGAAAACTTTATGTTCCGAAGAAGATGGAATTTGGAGCGGTCAAGGGGCCTTTTCAGGGAAAGCCTGGAGGCAGCTTAGCGGATCAGATAAATGAACATTAATCCATCGCGATCGTTTGATTCCAATTCTCCTCAAAGTATTCCTGGGTAATTGGAGTTACGGGAAAATGATTCTTGGAGTCATCCAACAGTAGATTATTGTCGGTCCAATATCCATAGTTTTCCTTATAAGGCATTTTCAGAATTACTACTCGACCTGGATTTAGTCCGATTTCTCGCTCTGGAATACCACTTGCTTGATCGCATTCAATAAGCCAGTATTTAACTTTGTCGATCTCTTCCTCGAAGTCAGGATTGGCTTTTGGAATTACCTTGGTGAGAAGACTAATGAAACTTCTCCAAACGAATTCCTTAAGGCGATTCTCAGGCCTATTTTCGGCCGCGTTTTGGTCTATCTCGATTTGTATGTAAGTCTTGTTTGTCATTCTGGCGAGTTTAAAAATATATTTTTTTAGTAGAATTTCGGTCAGCTATTTGGTGCACATCTCACCTCGCTTTTCCCATATCTCTTGAATCTTCTTGCCCGCTTCCTCGGGGGTAATCCGGATATATTTATAAAAATCCTTCAGGCTTTTGTGCCCGCTGATCTTCATGATTAGCTCGGGCGGCGTGCCGGCCAGGAACTCATTGGTGCAAAAGGATCGGCGGTAGGTGTGCGTAGTCATCCAGGCATATTTTGGTTTCGTGGTTACAATATCCTGGTTGCCCTTCTTATAAGATACCTTGATTGGGGTGTTGATCCCGGCAAGGTGGCCGACTTTCTTAATATGCCGGTTTAATTCCCCGTTGGAAGTTTTTGGCACTTTTTATTGAATCGGTTGACGAGGATCTCATGAGCTTCCGGCCGCAGGGGAATGATAACCCAGTGATCGGATTTGCCCTGCTTTTTGTAAAGCATTCCGTTCCGGATGTCCTCCGGGCGGATACTGTTCGCATCTGCGAGTAAGCTCGCGCTGCTCCGAAATACAAAAGCCGGCCAGACTGTCGTCTGGTCGGCTTTGTGACTCTGTTAGGATTCAAACCTAAAACCTCTTGATCCGTAGTCAAGTGCTCTATTCAGTTGAGCTACAGAGCCATCTTAAGAGCAATGGATTGTAGGCCATGCATTTAAGGGTTGCAAATATAGCACAAAATCCCGGAACGCAAAAAATAATTAACCTGGAAACGCGGGGCGCCGCGCTTATTCATAGATCTTCATTGCCGTCCTTTCCACTATCGTCTTGGGCAGCAGCCATGCCATGGCCGCGCCGAGTTTGTTGAGGAAGCCGGTGATCACTTCGGGCTTACCGGCCAGCATGCCTTTTACGGCAAGGGAGGCAACCACTTCGGGAGACATGTTGAATTTTTCGGCCGCTTTCATGCCTTTTTCGCCCAGTTGGGCGCGGTTGGGGAAGTCGGTATCGGTGGCGCCGGGACTGACGCAGGTGACGGAAACGGTTGTCTTGTGCAGTTCCTGGTGCAGACCGCGGCTAAAAGCCAGTACGAAGGCCTTGGTGGCCGCGTAGAGGGTCAGCTTGGGGACGGCCTGGTAAGCGGCGGAACTGGCTACATTGAGGATATATGCCTTTTTCTGTTTGTGCAGTTCGGGCAGGAAGAGCCGGGTCATGCTCACGAGGGTAGACATATTGAGCTGCATCATGTTGAGATGGTCGGCAAGGCCGTATTTCTCGAACGACCCACTGAGTCCATAGCCGGCGTTGTTGACGAGAACATTGACGGCATAGCCCCTGGCCCGGCACCAGTCGCAGACACTTTGCGGGGCTTCGCCGGTAGCAAGATCGAGGGCGAGATAATCGGCCTGTACTTTGTATCGGGAGGCGATCTCGGTGGCCAGCTGCTGCAGAAGGTCTTCCGAACGGGCGACGAGCAGGACATTGAACCCACGGGCTGCCAGCTCGCGGGCGATGGCCCTGCCGATCCCCTTACTGGCGCCGGTTATTAATGCATATTCCATAATGCGGTAAAGATAAAAAAATAGCCCGGACGCTTGGCGGCCGGGCTGATCGGTATAAAGTAATTTTAGTTTTGCACTTTAGAGGCCAGCCGGTGATAGAACGGAGTCTTGCTATGCTCGTCCTTCGGCATATATTTTCCAGTAATGATCGGGACGTACATTACGCGGCGGCGGCTGGCTTCTCCATACAGCGGAGACTGCTGGGCGCGATGCCAGATGCGGCCATCATGCACGGTAAGGTCGCCGGCGCTGATATCGAAACCGATCTCCCGGCGATCGGGATTGTTGTCAATGAAATACTTCTTTCCGAATAAAAGGCGCAGCACTCCCTGCTTATGTGTTCCGGGCAATACCCGCAACCCCCCGTTTTCGAAAGGGGTGTCGTCCAGGTGGAGCCCGACATTCAGCATGGGCATGATCTTCTGGCCCATGAACAGGTCCCGGGGGCTGTCGGTATGCCAGCCCATCTGAGTGAAATTGCTCTCCGGCATGCGAACATAGTGGTTGAGGATCAATCCATCCTTCTCATTCTCGCTGATCCGGCCTTCGTAGGGATACAATAATCCCACCAATGACTGGATGCGCGGATCCTGCAGCATTTCATGCAGGGGTTTGCTGTACAGAGAAAGAAAACACATACGCTGGATCATCTTGTTGCCGTCCTCGTCCTTACCGAATTTCAGGGGGATACCATTGACCTTCTCCCGGCCTTCCTCCAGCCATTGTTTTTCGATCTTGTTAAGCTCTTGTATGAATAATTGAACGGTCTCCGAATTCAGAAAATTCCTAAATATGATAACTCCATACTTGTCGAAAAAGTTAAATTGTTCTTCCGTTAGCTTATCTCCCAAGACAAAATCGGGGCATTCGAATTTTTTCATAAATGCTAGCTTTATTTAAGAAAAGGAAGGGTCGTCCCTTTCCGCTTCAGAGCTTTTAAATATTGGGTTAATTGAATTTTAACAAATTGTGAATTCTTCATTAATCATCAAATGTAAGAAAATTAGATTTTTCGGCGTTAATTTGCCTCCTTTTTATCGATCAATATAAATAAATATACTACAGCTTTGCCCTTCCCTTCGTTCAGAAAAGCAAAATATACCTATTTTCTTGGGTTTTTCGTCCTTTTCCTTTTGCCCTACAAAGGAAAAGCCCAAAGAGACAGCCTTAAAACAGTCCCTGTTGAAAAGTTGCCGTTGGCGATAAAAAGTCCGGCAAATATACGCCCTATTCTCGTACTCCCAATCATTGCCAGATCGATAGAAACAGGCTGGTCCTTCGGCCTTGCCAGCGCCGCAACCTTCCATCTCAAAAGCCGGGACACCGCTATACGTACGTCTAACGCCCAGGCTTTGGCGCTTTATACGACCCGCAGCCAGTTTGTAATGGCGATAAATGGTTCCATCTATTTCCCAGGCGAACGGTTCATTCTTAACGAGCAGCTGTCCTACAGCAGCTTTCCGGACGATTTCTGGGGTCTTGGAAAACGGGCTCCCGACACCAGCAAGGAATCTTATAAGTTTAAACAGTATTACGTATACCTTCACCCCCAATTCCTGATCGCGAAAAGCTTGTTCCTGGGCGTTCCCTACCAGTTTCAGCGTGTATTGGATGTCGACTACCGGCACGGCGGCCTTTTCGATACCCAGAACGTCCTTGGCCGTAACGGCTACCACATCTCCGGGCTTGGGCTTAGCCTGACCTACGATACCCGAAACAATGCCTTTTCACCTGACAAAGGGATGATGGCCCAGTTCTATTTCGATCACTTTGCATCTGTTTTCGGCTCTGACTATCAGTACACTAGCTATGTTATCGATCTGCGGCGCTTCCTGCGGATCTACAAGCAACAGGTCCTCGCTATCCAGATATTCGGCAGCTTTAACACCGGTGAAACGCCGTTGCGCAGTTTGTCCTATCTCGGTGGCGCCAACACGATGCGCGGTTATTATGCGGGCCGTTTCCGGGATAAGAATGCTGCCGTTGTCCAGGCGGAATATCGCTTTCCCCTGTTCTGGCGCATCGGCGGCGTCGGATTTGCGGATGCAGGCAATGTCGGGCCGGAACTCACTGACATCAACTTCCGTCACTTTAAATACTCTTATGGCGGCGGGCTTCGCGTGGCGCTGAATCAAAAGGAAAAGCTGAACCTGCGACTCGACTATGGTGTCGCCAAGGGATCCTCACAGGGATTCTATCTTCAATTGGGCGAGGCGTTTTAAGACAGCCGCGGTGGGGCGGCTGCCTACAAATAATTGTCATTCGGGTAATGTTCCTGCCGGAGGCAGCCGCAATACAGTGCGGGTAGCGATCTGCCAGGAAATCCAGCAGAAAAGGATCCCCCCCAGGATATCGAGGGTATAATGTACGTGCTGCACCAGCAGGAGCAGGGCGACGCTCGCCGTTGCCACCAATGCCAGCTTCTTATCAGTTTTGCCGGGAACGGTAAGGTACAAAAGAAACACCGCAGACGTATGGCCGGAAAAGAAAAGGTCCTTGGTAACGAATTTATCGCTGCCATAGAAGAAATTGCTGACCGGGTCGACCAGACCGATCAACCCCACCGGCGGATCGAGCGGGATCAGTGCAATTGTCAGGACGCGGAAGGCGGTCAGAAAAATGAACGACCATAGATAGGTCAGGAACATCTTTGGCGTCTGGGCGGCCCGAAAGGTGCAGTAGGCGGTGAAACCCCAGAGGATCACAAACAACAAGGTCGATACGTTGTGCGGCTGAAGCGCCCGCAAAACAGGGTCGTTCAGCAAAACACCATGCCGCCTTTCTATCATCTGGAAAAAACGGGGTAGGAGAGACAGGATCATAATTAGCACAACCATCCCCGTCATCAGCCGACGACGAAACGACGGGGTGAGCCAGGCTTCCTGCCATTCGTGCCGAACATCTATCAAAATGGTTTGTGGCATAGAGATGCCACAAAAATACAATAAACGTTAGTTAACGCAAATTTAATAGACGGATATGCGTAGGGTTTTTGGGCGGCGGGTTGCAGCCTTATCGGCGGCGGGTTGCAGCCTTTGGGGCGGCGGGTCGCGGCCTTTGGGGCAGCGGGTCGCGGCCTTTCCTGGCCCCGCGGGCGGGGCCTGAGTTGAGGCGTTGATGTCTGCTCGCTTCGCTCGCCTAACGCCCTCCGGGCGTTAGTAGTGCCACCTTACAAACGCTTCCATCGCGGCGTACTTCGTGAGGCCTAACTGCGCATACAGCCCGGCTGTATTCGCATTGCGGTCTTCTGCGCGCTGCCAGAATTCACGGCTATCGCTACCCTGGAAAGGAACCATGTCTTTTTGCGATTGGTGGATGAAGATGCCGAAGCGTTTCTTGAGCACCTGGTCGGGGCTCATGGGGATCGCCATTTCGATCTCGCTGATGTCCCATTCCTGCCATGCTCCCTTGTAGAGCCAGAGCCAGCAGTCCTTGAGCCATTCATCACCCGCGGCCTTCAGCCGTCGCATGGATTCGAAGATGACGTCGAGACAAACCTTATGGGTGCCATGCGGATCGGCGAGGTCGCCTGCGCAATAGAGCTGATGCGGCTTGAGTTTGCGCAGGAGGTCAACCGTCAGCTGCACATCGGCTTCGCCCATGGGCTTTTTCTCGATGGTTCCCGTCTCATAGAAAGGCAGGTTCATAAAGTGGATATTCTCGTCATTGAGCCCCACGTAGCGGCAGGTGGCCCTGGCTTCGCAGCGGCGGATCAGCCCCTTGATGGCGCGGATCTCCGGAGTGTCGATATCGCTTGCCTTCTTTGTCTTCAGATAACGGGTGGCCTGTTCGAGTATCTGTGAGGACTTCTTGTTGTCGATACCCGAGAGCTCTTCAAAGCCCACCGCGAAATCGAGGAAGCGGGTGACAAATTCATCGGTGACGGCGATGTTCCCCGAGGTCTGATAGGCGACGTGTACGTCGTGGCCCTGGTCGTGAAGCCGCATAAAGGTTCCACCCATGCTGATGATATCATCATCGGGATGGGGAGAGAAGATGAGGCAACGCTTGGGAAAGGGTTCCGAGCGTTCGGGATGTGTCGGCAGATTGACATTGGGCTTTCCGCCGGGCCAGCCGGTGATGCTGTCGCGCAGCAGGTAGAAGACCTGCAGGTTGATCTCATAGGCATCGCCTTTTTCCACGAGCAGATCGGCAAGCCCGTTATCGTTATAATCGCTGTTCTTTAGACTCAGGATCGGTTTGCCCAGTTTCAGCGCCATGTTGACGACGGCTTTGCGGACCATCGCGGGCGTCCAGAGGGTGTCGCCGGCCAGCCAGGGCGACTTGAAACGGGTAAGTTCGGACGCGGCTACCTCGTCGAGGAAAAAGGTGACGTCGTTGTGCTGTTGGAGCAGCGAAGCCGGTATCTGTTCGGTGACATTACCTTCCACCGCCTTCTGAATGACGGGTGCCTTCATCTGCCCCCAGGCCATCAGGATGATGCGTTTGGCTTTGAGGATGGTGCTGATGCCCATCGTAATGGCCAGACGCGGGACGTGCGAAATATTCTGGAAGTCATGGGAGTTGGCGATCCGCGTTGAATTGTCCAGCGGCACGAGCCGGGTGCTGGAATAGATGCTGCTTCCGGGTTCGTTGAAGCCGATGTGCCCGTTGTTGCCGATTCCCAGGATCTGCAGATCGACGCCGCCGGCATCTTCGATCATCTTCTCATATTGCAGACAATGCTGCTTGATATCTTCTTTCTTCCACTGGCCATTGGGGATATGACAGTTGGCCGGATCGATATCCACCTTGTCGAACAGCTGTTCCTTCATAAACCGGTTGTAGCTCTGAAGGGCGTCGTTATCGATGGGATAGTATTCGTCGAGGTTAAAAGTGATCACATTCTTAAAGCTGAGTTTTTCTTCCCGATGCAGCCGCACCAATTCGTCATACAGGGACTTCGGGGAAGAGCCCGTGGCCAGGCCAAGGACGGCCTTCTGTCCTTTGGCTTCCTTTTCACGGATCAACTTCGCGATCTCCTTTCCAATGAATCGGGAACCTTCCTCCAAACTTTTGAAAATGTTTACCGGGATTTTCTCGAACGAATCTACCATGCTCATAGCTTAAGTTTTTGATAAAGATGGGCGCAAATTAATCTCTTATTCCGAGATGCCATCACGCAAATGCACAAAACAGTGCTAAAAGCAGTGCGAGTGTAATGTACTTTTTCAGGGTTTTCATTGCCTGGTAGAGCAGATTGCGGGCCACCTGATAGTTGATATTCATCACTTCCCCCAGTTCTTCATAGCTGAGGTTCTGGTAGTACTTGAGATAGACGATCTCTTTCTGGCGGGGCGACAACTGTTCCAGTGCCTTCAGCACCTTTTCCCGTTTCTCGGCGCTTTCCTGTTCGGCGATGAGAAAGGTCTCATGACTCCATTCGAAGGCCCAATCGCCATCGTCGGGCAAAAGGGTATCGCGTCTTTTACTGTTGGTTCTTAATAGTTTGTATTTCAGTGACTTAAGAAGATAGGATCGAACAGAAACGACGGTACTGCGGGAATTGGATTTCCAGAGTTCGATAAACAGTTCCTGGATGCAGTCTTCCAGTTGCTGGGAATCGGTGGTGAACTTGGCGCCATAGCGGTAGAGTGTTTCGTAATGCTGGCGAAAGAGGGCGGCAAAAGCCTCCCTGTTGCCCTTGCGAAAGGCTTCCCACAGCAGTATATCCTCTTTGGCAGTGTTCAATGGAGCGTTGGTGCTAAAATCTTGTGGAAAATAACGAAATAATGCCCGTAGGCGGAAAAGAATTTTAGCAAAATCGTTAAAGCAGCAAAAAAATCCCGTAAGTCTGCATTACAAAATTATCTTTATGGACACGAGAACCTTATACAGATACGGTCACTTATGTTAAAAGAATACCGCGAACCCGAAGAACTGCTGTCTGACGAATCGTTTTTGTCCTGGTACTTCCAACAGGAACAGCCTTCCGGCGGTGATTGGGACCGCTGGATGGACGAAGGGCCCGGCCGAAAGGAGCTGGTCCTGGAGGCCGTCGCCATGCTGGAGTCGACGGTTGTCCGGGAAAAAGGGTTGCCGGCAGGGCAACTGGAACGCGCCGAAGCCGCGTTGTTACAAAGGATCGGTACGGGCGCCAGGGTGGCCGAGATGGCGCCGGCGCGGAGTAGTCTTTCCGGACATCGTAACTGGCGATGGATCGCTGCCGCCTGTATCCTGGTTGTTCTGGCCGGAGCCATGGTCGTCATGCGGATAAGATCCTCGGGCGAGCAGGTGCTTGTCACTCAATATGGCCAGCTGTCTACGAGGGAGTTACCGGACGGCTCGCAGGTTACGATCAATGCCAACAGCCGGATCCGCTATGCCAACAACTGGAAGGATGGCGGGGAGCGGGAAGTGTGGATGGAGGGCGAAGCTTTTTTCCATGTCAGAAAGACTCTCAACCATAGTCCGTTCGTCGTTCATACCGACCGTTTCGATATCATGGTTACAGGAACCCAGTTCAACGTCGTCAGCCGGCCGGGAAACGCCAATGTCATGCTGCGCGAAGGCAGCGTGATCCTGCATGGAAAGGATGGGCGGGAACTGGATATGGTGCCGGGGGACTTTGTGGAGTGGGATGGCAGGGGGTTGAACAGGAAAACGGTACAGCGTGACAGTGTGCTTGCGTGGAAGGACCGGAAATTGTTCTTCGACAAAACGCCGTTGAAAGATGTTGCCACCATCATCGAAGACCAGTATGGCGTAAAGGTGCGGCTGTCGGATCAATCCATCGGCGACAGCACGATCACGGGTATCATGCCCAACAACGATCTGAATGTATTGCTGCAGGCGTTGGAGGCAACCACCGATTTCGATGTGATTAAAAGCGAAGGTAGTATTCTGATAAGGGCTCCGGTGCGTTGATGTAGTAACCAAAACTCTGTTTGAATGAAAAAATCGAGTGCCACCACTTATTGGCTTGGATTTTTTCTTGCGTTGCAATTGACGGGATTTCCCATCCGGCAATTAAATGCCCAACAGTCGCCGCCCACCGTCCCACCTTCTACTCCCGAGAAGAAAGCCCTGCTCGAAGTACTCATCGAACTCAATCGCACAAGAGGGGCGTATTTTCTTTTTTCGCAGCCGCAAATGGGCAAGACTCTTGTCACGCCGCCCAATCCTTCCGCCAATGCAAGCATAGAAAAAATCCTGAATCAGCTGCTACGCAACACGGGTCTCGGCTTTAAGAAAGTGGACGAACAAACCTTTGTTATCCTGCGCCGGAAGAAATTCGATCTCACGGCGGATAGCGCTGTCAATAACCCGCTGCCGTATGAGGAGGAGGATGCCGGGTCACTGCCGTCGCAGGAGGCGCCGTCGGGGACGGTCGGCGGCAGGATCATCGACCGGGAGGGTAAGGTGCTTCAGGGCGTCAGCGTCTCCGTCCGGAATACGCATCGCGGAACCGTCACCGACCTCGCCGGTGAGTTTATGATCAAAGCGGGGAACGATGATATGCTGATCCTGTCCTTTGTAGGATATTCCAATAGGGAGATCCCCGCCGGGTTGGCGGGGAAGGCGCCGATCGTGCTGACCGCATCCGATCAGCCCCTGGCCGAAGTGCTTGTTACGGCACTCGGTATCAATAAACAGGAAAAGAGCCTGGGTTATTCTACCTCGGAAGTGGATGGGACGGCATTTACCCAATCGCGCGAAGTCAACCTCGGCAATGCTTTAACGGGGCAGGTGGCCGGGGTTACCGTCATGCAGAACGCCACCGGTCCCTACGGAAGCAGCCGGGTACTCATCCGTGGCAATGCATCGCTGAGCGGGAATAATCAGCCGTTGTATGTCGTCGATGGCGTTCCTTTCGACAACGCCAACCAGGGATCTTCCGGTCAATGGGGCGGCGCCGATCTCGGTGACGGCCTGTCCAACATCAACCCGGACGATATCGAATCGGTCGTCGTCCTGAAGGGCGTTGCAGCCTCTGCCCTCTATGGCTACAGGGGTGGGAATGGGGCGATCCTCGTCACCACTAAATCGGGATCGAAGACCCAGGGCCTCGGTGTGCAGGTGAACAATAATTTCACCGCCAACCGGGTCATCGACGAACGCGATTATCAATATGTCTACGGACAAGGCGTTTCCGGCGTGAAGCCCGGCAATACCGGGGTTGCCCAGTCGGCTTCGTACTTCAGCTGGGGTGCGCCGCTGGATGGCAGCAAGGCAGTGAACTATCTGGGCGACACCTATGCTTACCGACCGGCCCGGAACAATTTCAAAAATTATTTCCAGACAGGCATCACGAACCAGAGCAGCATCGCCCTTACCGGCGCCAATAACAAGGGGCATTTCCGGCTCGGCATCTCCGACCTCTATCTCAATACCATCGTTCCTAATTCTTCGATGACGCAACAGGGGCTGAACTTCAATTCCACTTTTTTTATTACGAACAAGCTCCAGATGGATCTGAAGGCGGACTATGTCTTTGAACAGGTGAACAACAGGGCCTCGTTATCGGATGCTCCGGGTAATGTGATGGCTGCGCCGCTGTATCTAGCCAACTCCTTTGATATCCGCTGGATGAAGGATCGCCGGGTACTGCCGGACGGAACGGAGTGGCTGCCGGGGACAACGGATCCCTACTTCGAGAATCCCTATTATATAGCCTACGAATATCAGAATACGACGAACCGCAACCGGCTGACGGGCGGCCTTACGTTGAGATACAATCTGCTGGACTGGCTCTATGTGCAGGGACAACTGTCAAGGGATGGTTATTTGTTCAATGTGACGCAGATAGTGCCTTCGGGCGTCGAGTATACCCGCACCGACGGCATGCATGGAGGCAACCTCACCCAGTATGAAGTGAATTTTCATGAGATGAACAGTGGCTTTATGATCGGGGCAAACAAGAAGTTCGGGGGAAACTGGACGTTCGCGGTGAATGCGGGGGGAAATCAGCAGGACAATGTCAATAATGTCGATGGCATCGGAGACGTGCCGGGTTCGGGGGACCGGCCGGCCGGGCCCTTTATCGTAGCGGGGGACTACAGTCAGGGGAATGTCCGGAACAAATCCTATAGCGCGATAGACAAGCACTATCGCGTCAATTCGCTGTTTGCCTCCGCGGACCTCGCCTACCGGAACTTCCTGTTCTTCACCGCTACCGCCCGAAACGATTGGTTCTCTACGCTCAATATTCAAACCGATGCCTACCTGTATCCTTCTCTATCGACCAGCTTTGTCTTCTCGGATGTTCTGCGGCTTCCCGCCTGGTTCACCCTGGGAAAGCTTAGGGCCTCCTATGCCGGTTCGTCCAACGGGACAACCCCGTACCAGAATATGCTTACCTACGGCTTGCAGGGATATACCGTCGACAGCGCGCAGGTGGGCTACGTAGCTACGAATGGCGTCATTCCGGATGCCTTCCTGCGACCCGTGAGTATTTCGGAAGTAGAGTTCGGCGCCTCCCTTCATTTTTTGCAGGACCGGTTGGGATTGGATGTCTCCTTCTACGATAAGACGACCACAAACGATATCGTCAATGTGACCGTAAGTCCTACTTCGGGATATACCCAGAAGGTGGAGAACATCGGCAAGGTGCGGAATAAGGGGATAGAACTGGGGTTGACGGCGACCCCGGTACGATCGGCCAATTTCAAATGGAACCTGGCGTTCAATCTGGCGATCAATTCCAACAAAGTACTCTATCTGGGTGGCCTGCCGTCGATCGTGATCAATGGCGCCTACCCCCGTTGGGGCAGCGAGGTAAGTATCAGTAACGTGGTCGGCATGCCTTATGGACAGATCATGGGTTTTGGGTATAAGCGGGATAAGGACGGGCATATCCTCTTCAGCGACGGGGTTTCCAATCCGGCGCCCGCCGGCGAACCCGAACAGACCGGGCTGATCCCGCTGGGATCGACTACCTATAAGCAAACGGGCGGCCTTACCAACGAATTCCATTACCGCAACTTCGCGCTTTCCTTCCTGATCGACTTCCGGTTTGGCGCAAAGCTTTACTCCGGCACGAATCTCCTGCTATATTATTATGGACTGTCAAAGGCGACGTTACCCGGCAGGCAAACGGGCTTTGTGGGAAAGGGGATCTTGGAGAACGGTCACGCGAATAATCTTCCCGTCCCCTCCCAACAGTATTTCCAGGATATCTCGGCCAGCGGAACGGATCATATTGCCGAGGAATTTGTGTATGATGCCAGCTTTATCAAGCTACGCGCCTTGTCCCTGGCGTACAGCGTCCCGGCGAAATGGCTGAAAAAGAAGTTCATAAAGGAGATGAGCTTTTCGGTGGTGGGCCGGAACCTGGCGATCCTGCTCAAGCACGTCCCCAATGTCGATCCTGAGTCCAGTATCAACAACACCAATGGCCAGGGACTGGAAGGATCGGGATATCCTGCCGTTCGTAACCTCGGGTGCAATCTTAGTTTGCGTTTTTAGGGGATTAGTAGAAAAAACTTTGACCGGATACATTACAGGAGTGGTAAAGGTGACACTCTCAATGATACACTAAAACGCTGTAAGATGAGAAAATTCACCCTCTGGCAGGGCGTGCTTGGATGCTTGCTCCTCATCCAACTGCTCTGCTGCCTGCCGGCTCGAGCGGCGGGAAATTTCGGGCCCGTCACCGGGACTATCACAGACAATAATGGAAAGCCGCTTTCCGGCGTCACGATCATCGTGAAAGGACAACGAAAAGGTGTCTCTTCCGATGCTACGGGGACGTTTACGATCGATGCCAAGAATGGTGACGTACTTGTTTTCTCGATGATCGGTTATAAAACGCAGGAAGTGAGGCTGGGTACACAGACCACGGTCACCGTCGAACTGGAACCCTCCAGCCTGGAGATGACGGAGGTGGTGGTAACCGCACTGGGTATCAAGAAACAGGCCCGTGCACTGGGATATTCCACCACCCAGGTGGATGGTTCGCTGCTGACAGGATCCCGCGAGATCAATGTGGGCAACGCACTTACCGGGCAGGTAGCCGGGGTCAACGTAGCCGGCGATGCTACGGGTCCTTACGGCAGCAGCCGCGTGATCATCCGGGGTAACGCCTCGCTCAGCGGGAATAACCAACCGCTCTATGTCATCGACGGGGTACCTTTCGACAATACCAACCAGGGGCAGTCCGGTCAGTGGGGCGGCGCCGATCTGGGTGACGGCCTCTCCAACATCAACCCGGACGATATAGAAAGTATCCAGGTACTGAAAGGAGTGGCGGCTTCCGCGCTCTATGGTTATCGCGGGGGTAACGGGGCGATCCTGATCACCACTAAATCCGGCGCCCGGACCAAGGGTATCGGGGTCGAGGTGAACAACAACGCCACGCTGAATCAGGTGATCGATGACCGGGACTATCAATACACCTACGGTCAGGGTGTCCTCGGCGTCAAGCCAACGACACAAAGCGCCGCATTGGGGGCTCCCCAGTCCAGCTGGGGCGCGAAACTGGATGGCAGCGATGCGGTCAACTTCCTCGGCAACACGGTCAAATACAGCCCGCAGAAAGACAACTTCAAGAACTTCTTTAAGACCGGTCTTACCAACCAGACTTCGGTGGCCCTGACAGGCAGTAACGACAAGGGCCATTTCAGACTGGGTCTCTCGGACCTCTACCTCGGCACCGTCGTTCCCAACTCCAATATGAAACAGCAGGTCGTGAACTTCAACTCGCAGTACAATATCACGAAGAAGCTGCAAATGACGCTTACCGCCAACTATATATTTGAAAATGTAAAGAACCGGGCTTCCTTCTCCGATGCGCCGGGGAACGTGATCGCGGCTCCGATCTATCTGGCCAATTCTTTCGATATCCGTTGGATGAAGGACAATCAGCTTAATCCGGACGGTACGGAACTGCTGCCCGGATTGGATTCTTACTTCGAGAATCCCTATTACATCGCTTATCAATATCAGAACAAGACGGCCCGAAACCGCCTCACGGGTGCGTTGACGCTGAAATACAATATCCTGGACTGGTTGTACGTACAGGGGCAGGTGCAGCGGGACGGCTATATCTTCGATGTGACGCAAATCACGCCTTCCGGTGTCCCGTACACCCGGAGCGATGGTATCCATGGCGGGAATATGACGCAGTACGAAGAGAATTATCATGAGCTGAACTGGAGCGGCCTGTTGGGCATGAACAAGAAGCTTGGCGAACACTTCTCGCTGAGTGCGAACGCCGGCGCCAATCAACAGGATAATGTCAATCAATACTACGGCGTAGGCGCCGTGCCGGGTTCAGGCAATGGCGGTGCGGGTCCCTTCCAGATAGCAGGGTTCTACAGCCCCAATAACATTTCCACCAAGCCTTTTGGGATCAGCTATTCGCACTATCGGGTGAACTCCGTCTATGGAAGCGCCGATCTTGGGTTCAACAACTATCTGTTCCTGAGTGCGACGGCCCGGAACGACTGGTTCTCCACCCTCAATTACAATACGGACCGGTATCTCTATCCTTCGGTAGCCCTGAGCTGGGTCTTCACGGATGCGCTGAAACTGCCCTGGTGGATCAACTTCGGGAAGCTCCGCACTTCCTATGCGGGCGGATCCAACGGTACCTCGCCTTACCTGAATACCCTGACCTATGGATTGCAGGGTTATTCCATCAGCGGCCAGCCGGTAGGCTATGTTGCCGGCGCCGGTGTCATCCCGAATCCAAACCTGAAGCCCGTCAAGATACGGGAGAAGGAGATTGGGGTGAACCTCGAATTCCTCAACAACCGCGTGTCCATCGATGCCGCCTACTATGACAAGCAAACGACCGATGATATCGTACAGGTGACAGCCAGCCCTACTTCCGGGTACACCAAGGCCGTACAAAATATCGGCAAGATCAGCAATAAAGGTATCGAACTGCTGGTGAGCGGTACGCCGGTCAAGACCCGGGATTTTGCCTGGGATATCTCCTTCAACATCGCGCAGAACAACAACAAGGTGCTCTATCTGGGGGGTCAGAAGAGCATCACCATCGACGGGGCCTTCCCCCGCTGGGGTGATGAGGTGAGCATCAGCAATGTGGTGGGGATGGCTTACGGACAGATCATGGGCTATGGCTACACTACCGACCAGAAGGGACAGCGGGTCTTTAACGATAACGGCGAACCGGTGCAGAGTACAAAGGTAGTGCCTCTTGGCAGCAGCGTCTACAAGCAGACCGGCGGCTTCCGGAACACCTTTACCTATAAGGGTGTATCCCTGGCCGTGCTATTCGACTTCAAGTATGGCGCCAAGATCTATTCGGGCACCAACCTGCTGCTGTATGCCAACGGCTTGCAAAAGACTACCTTACAGGGTAGGGAAGGCGGCTTTGTCGGAAAGGGCAATAACGAGTCCGGAGCCCCGAACACCGTGAGTGTTGCCGCACAGACCTATTTTACGGATATCTCGGCAGGTGGTTCGGATCATATCGCGGAAGAGTTTGTTTACGACGCCAGTTTTATCAAGCTGAGGTCGCTGACCCTGACCTATACGCTGCCTTCGAAGATCTTACAGAATACGTTTATAAAAGGGATCAATATCGGTCTGGTGGGACGTAATCTTTGGACCGTGATGAAACATGTTCCCAATATCGATCCGGAGTCCAGCCTCAATAACAGCAATGGCCAGGGCCTTGAACTGTCCGGCTTTCCTGCAACCAGAAGCATGGGTCTGAACGTAAACTTCAAATTCTAACCTACAAGAAAAAGAATATGAGAAATAAAATTCTTTTACCAGTGGTCGCGGCCTTCGTACTATCAGGGTTGGGCAGTTGTAAGAAAGACTTTGTGTCTATCAATACGGACCCTAATCACATCACCGCTGCCAATATCAATTATGCCTATCTGTTCACCAATGCGCAGTTGATCGCCTCCGGCAACAGCGATGCCAACGGCTATGAAGACTGGCGGAACAACCTGATCTATTCCTCCTGTATGATCCAGCATCTGTCTTCCACCGCGGGATATTGGGATGGAGACAAATACCTGTACAATGCGGGATACAACTCCGCGTACTGGGATGACAACTACAACAACAGTGTCACCAACATCGTGGAAGTGGTAACGCATACCGCCACGGATGACAACCAGGCTAATTTTTACAACATCGCCCGCATCTTCAAGGCGTTTATGTTCCAGCGCATGACAGATATGTATGGTGACTGTCCCTATACGGAAGCGGGTTTGGGATTTATCAAGGGGATCACGCAGCCCAAGTATGACAAGCAGCAGGATATCTATACCAATATGCTCAGTGAGCTGGCAGATGCGGCATCCAAACTGGACGCCGGCAAGCCCAACACGGTTGGCAAGGCCGATCTGCTCTATGGAGGCGACCCCGCTCTGTGGAAGAAGTTTGCCTACTCCGAGATGGTGCGTATCGCGATGCGGATGTCTAAGGTGGATGCCGCCAATGCCCAGAAATGGGCGCAGGCAGCCGTGGCGGGAGGGGTGATGGCCTCGAATTCGGACAATGCGATCGTCGCCCACCAGGCGAATGCCACCGGAACGCCCGTGCCCAACGGCACCGGACTGATCCTCATCGGCAACGATCCGAATGCCTACCGGCTCAGCAATACGTTTGTAAGCTATCTGAAAAGCACCGGCGATCCCCGGCTTTCCTATCTCGGAACCGTTTGTGCCGATCCCACCGTCGGGACAGACAAGGGCGATACGAGCTATGCCAAGCAACTGGGGCAGCCCAACGGCTATGATGCTCCCAACAGCAACAGCACCTTTGACCTGGTGAAGGCTCCCAACTGGCCCGGTGATCAGAACAAATACTCGGTAGTCAACCGCTATACTTTTTCCCGGCTGGACGCACCCAGTTTCCTGCTCACTTACGGTGAGACGCAGCTGTTGCTGGCGGAAGCCGCGCAAAGAGGCTGGGTCACGGGGACACCCGCGGCGACATTTTATGCTAACGGCGTAACAGGCGCTATGGCCCAACTGGGGGCACAGGCCGGGGCTGGTCCTTCCGATGCCGCCATCACGGCCTACCTGGCCGCGAATCCTTATAATGCCGGCGGCTTTATGAATCAGATCAACTCCCAGTATTGGGTAGCCAGCTTTATGGATGAGAACGAGTCTTTCGCCAACTGGCGTCGCACGGGGTATCCGACACTTACCCCCGTTGTCTATCCGGGAAATGTGACCAGCGGGACGATCCCGCGCCGGTTCACCTATCCGCAGGGTGAGGCTTCCACAAACAGTACCAATTACACGTCCGCTGTCAGCGGCCTAAATAATGGAGATAAAATGACTTCCCGCGTTTGGTGGGATGTGCAGTAGTTCACGGTTTTCTGACCATTCAAGACAAGAGAAGAGGGGGGATCTAATGATCCCCCTTCGTTATTTTCAGCGTTATCGCATAGTCTCCGCGGATATTCGGCGGCGCGGTAATGATCAGGTTCTTTCCATCCTGCCGCCATTTCAGCTTCTCTTTGCGGCCCAGGATGGTGATCTTACTCCGGGGCTCTGCCTTGTATTTTTCGATCACGATCTCGGCGGGTAGCGTCACCTCTTTCTGTTTGTCTTCGCCGAGGACAAAGGCATAGACATTGGCGCTGTCCTTTGACTGCGTCAGGTATACATTCCCGGAAGACCAGGGAGCGATCGTCCGGCTGTTATAGATCCCTTCGCCGTTGACCTTGAGCCAGGCGCCCATTTCCTTTAGCCGGGCATAGGCTGTGTCGTCGAAGTCGCCTTCGGGCGACGGGCCGACATTCAGCAGGAAGTTGCCGCCGCGGGAAACGATCTTGACCAGCAGCTGCACCAGCTGCGCCGTCGGCTTATAATGATCGTGGGGAACATAGCTCCAGGAATTGCCCATCGTCATACAGGTTTCCCAGGGGTCATCCATGGGATGGACGGGAACCTGTTGTTCGGGGGTGGTATAGTTCTCGTATTCACCCTGTACGCTCCGGTCGACGACGATAAGGCCCGGTTGATGACTGCGGGCCATCGAAGCGATATGGGCCATGTCGACATCCTGGTCGAAGTGGATGCCTCTTTGCCATTCCACGGCGGGGTCGACGGTGTAGAGGGGGCGAACCCAGCCGCCGTCAAGCCAGAGAACGTCCATCTTGCCGTAGCCGGTCATCAGTTCTTCAATCTGTTTATAGGTGTAGTCGCTGAAAGCTTTCCAGCGTTCGGGATATTTTGCAGGATCATAGTTGACATTCCGATCCTTTGGCGGGAAATAGGGCCACCAGTAGTTTTCGCTATGCCAGTCAGGCTTTGAGAAATAGGCGCCGATCATAAACCCGTCCTGCCGGAAGGCGTCGAAGACTTCCTTTGCGACATTGCTCTTCGGGTTGGTGTGGAACGGGGTCTTGTCGGACGTGATCCGGTAATCCGTCTGTTTGGTATCGAACATGCAGAAGCCGTCGTGGTGCTTGGTGGTAAAGACGACATATTTCATCCCTGCGTCCTTTGCCGCCGCGGCCCATTTGGCCGGATCGAATCGGGTGGGGTTGAAGGTAGTCTGCAAATTTTCATAGGCCTTTACATAGCCGTTGTAGGTGGCTGCATAAGGACCCCGCCGCTGTGTCCAACCTTCGTCTTCAGGGCAGATGCTCCAGCTTTCGACGACGCCCCACTGGCTATAGGTGCCCCAGTGCATCATCAGGCCGAACTTGTTGTCCTGCCATGCAGAGATCTTTTCCCGGACAAGGGTGTCGGCGGGCCGGAAATAAACCTGGTAGCTGTTGGCCTTCCAGAGCGCGTAACGCTTATACTGGTCGGCGAGCCGGTGTTCAAATTCCGTATAGCTGCGCTTTACCTTCGGACTCCAAAGGACTTCCGACAGGGCGCTGAGCCGTGGGAAGAGCATGTATTCCACCTTGCGGGGGTTCGCCATATATTCCGACCACATATTGGCCTGCGCGCCTTCGATATATTTGGCTTCCTCGTCGGTGAGGCCGGCGGGGATGGGCTCGTAGCTGTATACTTTTTCCAGCGGCAGATAACCGCCGATAGTGAGCGAATCGTCGTTATGCGTCTGCGCATGATCGAAATAGACGTAGGTGCCGGGTGTCATGATCACGTTGTGGTGCTGCTTAGCCGCTTCGATCCCGCCCTTCTCGCCGCGCCAGCTCATCACCGTGGCGTTGGGTGCGACGCCGCCTTCGAGGATCTCGTCCCAGCCGATGATCTGCTTGCCTTTCGAGTTGATGTATTTCTCCATGCGGCCGATAAAATAGCTTTGCAGCTCTTCCTCGTTTTTGAGCCCGAGCGCCTTCATGCGGGCCTGGCATTTGGGGCAGGTCTTCCAGCTGTCTTTGGGGCATTCGTCGCCGCCGATGTGGATATACTTTGCGGGGAAGAGCGGCAGCACTTCGTCGATCACATCCTGCAGGAAGCTGAACACGCTGTCGTTGCCGGCGCAGAAGACGTCCTTGTGGACGCCGAAGTTGTGTGGTACGGTATACGGCCCGCCGGTGCAACCCAGGTAGGGATAGGCGGCCAGCGCCGCGGTAGCATGGCCGGGCATTTCGATCTCGGGGATGATGGTGATATAGCGTTCGGCAGCATATTGCACCACTTCTTTTATCTGGTCCTGGGTATAATAGCCGCCGTGCCGGGTGCTGTCATCGCCCGTGCCGGGGTGATGCCCGATGATGGTGCCGCTGCGCCAGGCGCCGACCTCGGTCAGGCGGGGGTATTTTTTGATCTCGATGCGCCAGCCCTGGTCTTCGGTGAGATGCCAGTGGAAGTAGTTCATCTTATGTAAGGCGATGTAGTCGATGTATTTTTTTACAAATTCAACGGAGAAGAAATGCCGGCCGACGTCGAGATGCAACCCACGGTAGGCAAACCGGGGATAATCTTCGATGGAAACGGCCGGAATGGAGAAATTGCCTGCCGCGGAGAGCCGGATGGCGGGGCCGTTGGCTGTGCTTTCAAATGGGCTCAGGGGCAGCAGCTGGATCAGCGTCTGCATTCCATAGAAGGTGCCGGGGTCTGTGTCGCCGGCGATCGTGATGGCGGTCGTCGTGGCTTTTAGCGTATAGCGACCTTCCCGCGGGGCACTGCCGCCGGTAGTTTGGAATTGGATATAGTTGCCGGCGGGCGCGGACGCGACCACGTGCAGATGCAATCCATAGTATCGTTGGAGGTAGTCGTTAAAGAAGGCGACGGTGGGTTTTTGCGCCGCGTCCGCAACGATGACGGTGTGCGCATCGAGGAGAAAATGACCTTCTTGCCATTGAGTGCTGACGGGTTGGGGGATGATGCCGACGGGTTGGGCATACAGGAAGGTACCCGGAATGACTATTCCGAGTACCAGTAGCAGTCGTAGGATTTTGATCATACGACGAATATAAATCATTATTACCAAACGGGCCGAAGGCTCGTCGACAGGAGGCCAGACATTAGCGCAGCACTGGCAGGATTATCCCGCTGGGGTGGGCTCCATCATGATAGATGCGGATCGTCGCCTTTTGGAAATCGTTTTGTGTTGCCGTCGGGATATTGACGAAGGTCTGCGGGTTCCGGTCGGCGAGCGGGAACCAGCTGCTCTGCACCTGGACCATGATCCGGTGGCCTTTTTTGAAGAGATGCGCGATCTCGTTCATGTCGAAGGATATTTCGGTGGGTTGTCCCGGGACCAGGGGTTCGGGTTTCTCGAAGCTGTTGCGAAACTTGCAACGAAATATATCGGCCCGGACGAGGCGTTGGTAGCCGGTGGGATCGATGGTCGTTTGGATGCCGTCTTCGCGGCCGGGCAGTACGTCGATCAGCTTCACGATCAGATCGGCATCGGTACCCGTGGAGGAAAGAAAGATATCCGCCCGGAGTCTGCCGGTGACGGTGATGGAGTCGGTGAGCGGTGCGGTTTGATAGACCAGTACATCGGGGCGGTGCGCGGCGAAGCGCTGGTCGGTGACGATATATTGGTTGTCACGGCCGCCGTGGGTCCCGTCGATATACGGAACGGGGTGGGCGGGATCGCTGACGTACTCGTCATAGCCCGTGATCTCTCCGGGAGCCGGCTCCAGGCCTCCGCCGGGATGGAGAAGATATTTCACCGGTGTCGCCTCTTTTGGCGGCCAGGTCGAATACTGCTTCCACTGGTTGGAGCCTGTTTCGAAGACGGTGGCCTCCGCGAGGGGCGCCATTGCCGAATCCTTCAGATAGTGGTTGAAGAATTCGCTTTCGATCTCGTGATAGTGTTCGTTTACATTCTGTTTGAAATCGAGAGCGCCGAATTTTGTCCAGTTACCGCCGGCCCAGGCGCCATGGGTCCAGGGGCCCATGACGAGGTGGTTGTCGTTTGGCGTGGATTGTTTTTCGATGGCCTCGTAGGTGCGAAGCGCGCCGAACATATCTTCCGCATCGAACCAGCCGCCGACGACCAGGACGGCGGGACGGATATCTTTCAGGTGCGTGCGGATATTTCTTGCGCGCCAGTACTCGTCATAGGTGGAGTGGCCGAGGTATTCGTCCCAGATCTTTCCCTGGTGGTTGAAATACTCCGCGTTGTTGCTGTTCTTTATCGGGCCGAGGCGCAGGAAGAAATCGTAGGCGTCGTGGATGTCGGCGCGGAACAGGTTGCGGCTGTAGTTCTTCACGGGCTCGGGCCGGGGGATATCGAAGAAGTTGTCAAAGTCAAAATTGTCGAGCAGGAAGAAAGCTCCGTTGTGGTTGGCGTCGTCGCCGATGAATTCATCGGTCACGGGCGCCTGCGGAGAGACGGCCTTTATCGACGGATGGGCGTCAGGCAGTGACGCGGAGGCATAGAAGCCGGGATAAGAAATGCCCCAGAGGCCCGCCCGTCCATTGTTGTTGGCAACATGCTTTAACAACCAGTCCATGGTGTCCCAGGTGTCGGTGCTTTCATCCGTTTCTTTGGAACCTTTTTTGTGATCCCTGGCCGGTGTCATCTCCTGGAAGTCGCCTTCGCTCATATACCGGCCGCGGACGTCCTGGTAGACGAAGATATATCCGCCGCGCATGAGGCGGCCCGAGGGCCCCAGACTCCGCCGATAGAGGGTATCGCCATATGGTCCCGAAGAGTAGGGGCTTCGCTCCATCAGAAACGGCCAGGGATGGCTATGATCCTTTGGCGCGTAGATGGCGGTGAACAGTTTCCTGCCATCGCGCATCGGGATATACACTTCGGTCTTGTCGTAGTGATGCTTTACATAATCCGGGTCGGGGGCCGGGGTCTGGCAGGTGCTCAGCAGGGGCAGCAGGAGCAGACACAATAAGACAGGTTTTGGCATATATTTATTTTAGGACCGGCAGGATGATCTTCGAGGAATGGTCGGCGTCATGGAATACCCGAATCGTCTCCTTCTGAAAATCGCTGTCGCTGGCCGTATAAATATCCACAAATTTTTGCGGATTCCGGTCAACCAACGGGAACCAACTGCTTTGGATCTGGATCATCAGCCGATGTCCTTTTCTAAACACATGGGCTACGTCCGGGACGGCGAACTTTACTGTCTCCACCTTGCCGGGAGCGAAGGGTTTTGGCGTTTCAAAGCTTTCCCTGAAGCGGCCCCGCATGACTTCGCCATGGACCAGCATCTGATAGCCGCCCATGGGATAGGTCGCTGCATTGTCATGGCTGCGAACCGGTACCGGGCCTTTCGGTGTATAGCTGAAGTCGTCCGGGAATACGTCGATCACCTTTACCACGAAATCCGCATCGGTGCTGCTGAGGCTTACCTTCAGGTCGGCGACTACGGGGCCTGCCAGGGTCAGGTCTTCCTGGAGGACGGGTGTCTGGAAGGTGAGCACATCGGTGCGGCGGGAAGCGAAGCGCTGGTCGTCCGTCATATATTCCCGGGTGCGGAAGAAATGGACATCTTCCGTATAGGGGACGGGATGGGCGGGATCGCTGATGTATTCGCTAAAGCTGCTCCTGGTCTTTGGTGCTTCCCAGCCAAGCGTGCCGTCGGCCTGCAGATAGATGGGCTGTTCCTGCGAAGCGCGCGGCGGCCATTGGTCAAACTGGTGCCATTCGTTGGCGCCGCTGAAGAAGACGGTGGCGGCGGGCAGTTTGGGTTCAGCCCCCTTTCCTTTTAGGTAGTAGTTGAAGAACGGGATCTCGATATTGTTCTGATACCAGGCGGAGGTATTGGAACCCCACTGTACATTGCCCAGATGTGTGCCGTCATTCGATGCCCACTCGCCGTGATACCAGGGCCCCATTACGAGATGACTATTGGTTGCCGGAGACTGTGCCTTGATCGCCTTGTAGAGATTCCAGGCGCCAAAGCAGTCTTCCGCGTCATAAAGACCGCCCACTACCAGCATGACAGGTTTTATATTATACATCGCCACCCGTGCGTTGCGGGCCTGCCACCAGGCGTCGCGGTTGGGATGGGCGTAGAGGTCTTTCCAGAAGGCGATGCTGTCGCCGGTAAGCTTCATGATATTTTTCAGGGCGCCCGTTTCGAGATACCATTTGTAGTTGTCCTTTGTATAATAGTCGAAGCCGGTAGGTCCTACGGTCGTCGGATGCGGACGGGGTTTGCCGAAGGAGGAATAGAAGGCCCAGCCGTCCATCTGGAAGAAGGCTCCGTTGTGATGAAAGTCATCACCCATGAACCAGTCTGTTACCGGAGCCTGCGGGCTGACGGCTTTCAGGGCAGGGTGGGCGCTGGCCGCGGCCATCGTGGAATAGAAGCCGGGATAGGAGATGCCGAAGACTCCCACCTTCCCGTTGTTATGCGGAACGTTTTTCACCATCCAATCGATGGCGTCATACGTATCACTGGCTTCGTCAACGTCGGTGGCCGATTTTTTGTCTTTTATAAAAGGCCGTACATCTACGAACTGTCCTTCGCTCATCCAGCGGCCGCGTACATCCTGTGATGCGATGATATATCCTTCCCGCATATAATAGCGGAGATAGCCGGTATGGAAATTGCGCCATTTGTCTTCGCCATAAGGTGCACAGGAATAGGGTGTCCGGGTCAGCAGGATCGGATGCTGTTCGGTAGTGTCTTTTGGAACATAGAAGGTGGTGAACAGCTTTATACCATCCCGCATTGGAATATAACGCTCTATCTTATAGTAATTTTCCCGGATCCAGGCGCTGTCTTGCGGGGTGCCTTGCGGATAGGCGGCTGTAGCAGCCGAAAAAAGCAGTAAAAAAAGAAGTTTTCTCATTTTATCCATTAATTTTAGCAGTACTTGTATAGGCTTGTTTGTCCGTAACAATTACTGGCCAATATAGGGAAAGTTGGCTATTTAAGGCTCGGTTTTTTTTATGAACGCAGAACAACAACTGATAACCGCATTCTATTCCAATTTCCAGAAAGGTGATTGGAAGGCTATGCTGGACTGTTATCATGAGGAGGTTTTTTTTTATGATCCCGTATTCGAAAGTCTGGAGGGGGTGAAGGTCCGGGCCATGTGGGAGATGCTGGTGAGCAATGCCGGCGACCTCAAACTGAGTTTTGAAAAGGTGGAGGGCGCGGACGGGTATGGCTCCTGCGAATGGACGGCGGTATATACCTTTACGCTCACCGGAAGAAAAGTGATCAATAAGGTCAGGGCGCATTTCTATATCAGCGAGGGAAAGATCGCCGAACACCAGGATGACTTCAGTCTTTGGAAGTGGAGTGCCCAGGCCTTTGGCCTCCGCGGCCTCTTACTCGGCTGGTCGTCTGCGTTACAACAGCGGGTCCGCGGCAAGGCGCGAAACAACCTGGAAAGATTTATGGCAGCAAAAAAATATTGACGATTATGTCCAACCGACGTTCCTTTTTACATTCCTCCCTTTTGGGATCACTTGGTCTTTTCCTGGCAAAAAAAGCGTGTGCTGTGGCCCCGGGGTCCGGCGCCGGTGCGGTCAGCGAACCTGTGACGGGTCAGCCCGTCGTCATCTCCACCTGGGATACCGGGCTGGCGGCAAATAAAGGCGCCTGGGAGGTGTTGAGCCGCAGCGGATCGGCCCTCGATGCCGTGGAAGCGGGAGTCAAGGTGACGGAATCCTCTATCAACTGCTGTGTGGGACTTGGCGCCAATCCCGACCGGGACGGCTTTGTCACCCTCGATGCCAGTATCATGGACCATCAGTTCAATTGCGGCAGCGTAGCCGCTCTCGAACGGATCAAGCATCCCATATCCGTTGCGCGCCGGGTTATGGAAAAAACCCCGCACGTCCTGTTGGTGGGAGCAGGCGCCCAGCAATTCGCGGTGGCCGAAGGCTTCCCGCTGGAAGACGGAAAATTGTCCGGGGATGCGAAGAAGGCTTATGAGCAATGGTTGAAGAAATCTGAATATAAGCCGGTGATCAATATCGAGAATACGAAAAGCAGTGCATACATGGCGGCGCCTGCCCGCCTGCCTAATGGCGAGTGGAACCACGATACGATCGGCATGGTAGCGATGGATGCCAGCGGCAATCTCAGCGGCAGCGTCACCACGAGCGGGATGGGATTCAAGATGCGGGGACGGGTCGGGGATTCTCCGATCATCGGGGCCGGCATGTTCGTAGATAATGAGGTGGGCGCCGTAGCGGCGACGGGTCAGGGAGAAGATGTGATCCGCATGTGCGGCAGCCATGCCGTTGTGGAATACATGCGGCAGGGAATGACGCCGGAACAGGCCTGCAAGGCTGCCGTGGAAAGGATCATCCGGATCAAAAAGGAAAAAGCAAAGGATATCCAGGTCGCCTTTATCGCGCTGAATAAGAAAGGAGAGACGGGAGCCTATGCGATCCAAAAAGGTTTTTCTTACGCGATCAAGAACAATACCGAGGAGCGAATGGTTGAAGTAAAAAGCATTCTTTAAGAGTATGGGTTTTCAATTAGAGATCTGCGCATTCAATCTTACCTCAGCGATGGTGGCCCAGGCTTCGGGGGCCGACCGGATCGAGCTTTGTGCGTCGCCCGGGGAAGGCGGAGTCACTCCTTCCCCCGGCGTTATCCGGACGGCGAGGGAGAATCTGCGGATCCCCCTGTATCCGATCATCCGGCCGAGGGGTGGAGATTTCCTTTATTCCGATGAGGAGTTTAAAGTAATGCTTCGGGATATCGACTATTGCAAGCAGGCAGGTTGTAACGGCGTCGTCATCGGGATGCTGAACCCCGATGGATCGGTCGATCAGGGGCGCTGCGCCCGGCTGGTGGAAGCGGCCTATCCCCTTGGTGTTACGTTTCACCGGGCTTTTGACTGGGCAGCCAACCCCTTCGAGGCGTTGGAGGCGATCATAAAAATAGGCTGCGAGCGGATCCTGACCTCGGGTCAGCGACCCACGGCGGAGGAAGGGAGCGAGTTGATCGATCAGCTTATCCGGGAGGCGGACGACCGCATTGTGATCATGCCCGGCTCGGGTGTCCGATCGGGTAATATCCTGCAACTGGCGGAGAAGACCGGCGCTTCCGAATTCCACACGTCGGCGCGTTTGCTGCAGGCGAGTGCGATGGACTATGTGAATACCCAGATGAAAGACTCGCAGGACTTTTTCCTGGCGGGTGATGAGGAGATCAAAAAGATAAAAGACCTGCTTATTTCAATTTCGTGATCTTCAGCATATTTGTCGGCAGATGGTCTTCTATCGGCAGACTGCCGGTATTGACGACCACATCCCCACCTTTTACAAAACCGCGTTCTTTCAGGATCGTATGCTGATCGTGGATGATATCGTCCATGCTGACCTCTTCGTCATAGTGGAACGCGCGTACACCCCAGCTAAGGCTCAGCTGATTGATCAGGCTTTTTTCCTTGGAGAAGATATACAACGGCGATCTTGGGCGATAGCTCGAAAGAATAAAGGCTGTGTAGCCGCTCTGGGTCATCCCTACCAGGGCGTCGGCATTGGCATCCCTGGCCAGCTTACACGCGTTGTAGCAGATGGCATCGGAGAGGAACGAAGGCGAATGCGGCTGGGGGACCAGATCGTCTTCGCGGTTATAGGGATACTCGGTCTTTTCCACTTCGAGGATGATCTTACGCATGGTCTCGACGACGAGGGCGGGATGCTGACCGGTGGCGGTTTCCGCGCTTAGCATGACTGCGTCGGCGCCTTCCAGTACGGCGTTGGCGACGTCGGTGATCTCGCTGCGGTTGGGTTTTACGCGGTCGATCATGCTTTCCATCATCTGTGTCGCGACGATTACGGGCTTGGCGCGGTGGATACACTTGCGGATGATCTCGCGTTGGGCCATGGGCACCTTCTCGACAGGCAGTTCGACGCCAAGGTCACCGCGGGCCACCATGACCCCGTCGGATTCCAGGACGATATTGCGCAGGTCTTCCATCGCCGAAGGCATCTCGATCTTCGCGATGACCTTGCTTACGCATTTCCGCTCGACGAGCCGGCGTTTCAGATCGATGATGTCTGCCACCTGACGAACGAAGGACAGGGCGATCCAGTCGACTTTCTGATCGATGATGAATTCCAGGTCGACCAGGTCTTTTTCCGTGAGTGCGGGGAGGGAGATCTTGGTATCGGGCAGGTTGACCCCTTTCTTTGGCAGGAGGGCTCCGCCGTAGGTGACGGCAACCTTTACGTCGCCATCGGGGGAGACGTTTACGACTACCACTTCCAGCTTCCCGTCATCGATGAGTATCTTATTGCCGACCTGAACATCGTGGTGCAGGTTGGGGTAGGAGACATAGATCTTTTCTTTGGTGCCGATCACTTTTTCCCGGGAGGTAAAAGTCAGGATATCGCCGGGGGCGATGGTAAGGCTTCCGTCCTTGATATCACCTACGCGCAGTTTGGGGCCCTGAAGGTCGGCCAGGATCGAGATGTTATAGGGTTCGGAAACATTGATATTGCGGATATGTTGGATGATCTTTTCCTTGTCCTCGTGCGTACCGTGAGAGAAATTGAGCCGGAAGACATTAACGCCGGCCTTTACGAGTTCGAGCAGTTTGTCATAGGTGTCACAGGCAGGACCTACAGTGGCGACGATCTTGGTCTTGTGAAAAGTGTGCTGGAGGCCAGCCTCTTTGTCCATCTCCCGGTACAGGTACTTCGATAAATGTTTTGACATTGAACGTGGATTTTTTTAAGTGACGAGGGCCTTCCAGGTCCTCAGGATGCTAATATTTTTACGATTTTGAGCCAGTCTTCGCTTATCTTTTGTTTGGCCTTTACGGCTTTTTCGAGGGGCGTGTAGTGCATCTTATTGTTGACGATGCCGATCATTACGTTATGTTTCCCTTCCATAAGGCATTCTACGGCAGAATAGCCCATCCGGCTTGCGATGAGGCGATCCATGCAGGTGGGTGCGCCGCCCCGCTGGATATGCCCCAGGACACAGACCCGGGTGTCGGCGGAGGGGATGCGTTCCTTGATGATCTGGGCAACGTCTTCTGCGCCCCGGTCGCCTTCGGCTACGACGATGATATTTACCAGTTTACGCCGTCTTTCTTTTTCGAGAAGCGAATTCACCAGTTCTTCAATATCTGTCTTGCGCTCGGGGATCAGGATATTCTCCGCGCCGGTGGCGATCCCGCTATGAAGGGCGATATAGCCGGCATCTCTTCCCATGACCTCGATAATAAAAAGGCGGTCATGAGCGTCGGCCGTATCCCTGATCTTGTCGATCGCCTCCACGGCGGTATTGACGGCGGTGTCGAAGCCGATGGTGAAATCGGTGCCGGCGATGTCCTTGTCGATGGTGCCGGGCAGACCGATACAGGGGATATCGAATTCTTCGCTTAATTTATGAGCGCCGCGGAAGGAACCGTCTCCGCCGATGATAACCAAGCCGTTGATGCCCAATTTCTTGAGATTCGCATAGGCTTTTTTACGGCCTTCGTGTTCAAAGAATTCCTTGCAGCGCGCGGTTTTGAGAATGGTGCCGCCGCGCTGGATGATATTGGCGACACTCCGGGAGTGCATGGGAACGATATCGTTTTCGATCATGCCGGCGTAACCGCGCATGATGCCAAATACCTCCAATCCATTATAAATACCAGTACGAACAACGGCACGGATGGCAGCATTCATCCCCGGGGCATCGCCGCCTGAAGTGAGTACGCCAATTTTTGTGACTTTGCCTTCCATCTTGGAAATCAGTTCTTAGTTTTGAAAGTTTAAAAAAGCTTTAACCAATGGCAGGATTTGTTGGAAATTTTCTACCTTAAGGCCTTTAGCCGGTCGAAGTCCCAAAAGTAAGGATTTGATCTTGAACCACAAGCGACCAAGCAAAAGCTTATATGGAATTTGGTAAAGTACAATATATAGATAATATAGATTTTACACTCCCACCTGATGATCCGGTGACTGAAAGGGTTTGGGCGCAACTCAAGCCGACACTTGGGCAACCGGCAAAGCGAATGCTGAGGGCACATGTCGGTGGAACCGAGTGGGGGCGTGCCTCCTGGGTCGGCAGGGTATATCCCCGGGGGACAAAATCGAAGGACTTTTTGTCGTTTTATGCAAAGCAGTATAGCACCGTGGAAGGCAATACACTGTACTACGGCCTTCAACCGCCGGCGGTCATTGAACGCTGGGCGTCCCTGGTGGGCGATAATTTTCGCTTTTGTCCAAAGGTGCTGGAGTCGATCAGTCACAAGCAGCAACTCGTGAATGCCGGTGGGGACACCGCCTTGTTCATGGAGGGAGTGCGGCATTTCGGTTCGAAACTGGGGCCTTCGTTTCTGCAATTGTCGGAAGCATTCGGTCCTGACCGGGCCGCGGTGTTGCAGAGCTATCTGCGTGCGCTGCCCCGCGATTTTCAGGTTGGGGTGGAATTGCGGCATCCCGGGTGGTTTGGTCCCGGAGTAGCTGCCGATACCTTTGAGCTTTTCCGGGAACTTGGCGTTGGAACGGTGATAACGGATGTGGCGGGCCGAAGGGATGTTCTTCATATGCGGCTGACCACGCCCGTGGCTTTTATCCGGTTTGTCACCAACGGGCTGCATCCTGCGGACTACCGGCGTGCCGATGCCTGGGCGGAAAGGCTTGCCGACTGGACTTCGAAGGGATTGCAGGAGCTATACTTTTTTGTTCATAGTCCCGGGGAGCAGACGTCGCCGGAGATGATGACCTACGTGATCCAACGGTTCAACGCGCGGCTGGGCGTGGGGTTGACCGTACCGAATCTCGCGAACGGGGGGCAGGCGGAAACGCTGTCGCTGTTTTAAAGCGGAGCGAGGTGGATCTCGGCGAGCATGCAGCGGGCGCTGCCCCCGCCGTTGGTTTCGATGGTTGTCAGGGATGAATGCAGGATCCGGTTGAAGCCTTGCAGTTGGGTTATCTGCGCCGGAGTCAGCGATTCATAGGCCTGCGAGGACATGACCAACAGTTTCTCTCCTTTTTGATCTTCCACCTGCAGCATATTGCCGGCAAAATGATTCATCTGATCAAGTGTGATCGGGATGAGCGTTTTGCCGGAGGCCCGGATGGTGGCTTCGAGGTGTTGCCGTTCGGCGGGGATGGGCAGGGAGTCGAGACAGACGACGACAAACCGGTCGCCGACGCACATCATTACATTGGTATGATAGATATCGCGGCCCGCGCCATCTCTGCCGCTGAAGATCTCGGGCTGATAGCCCATCTTCTGACAGAAATCGAGCAGCACGGCTTTGTCGGTTCGTGGCGACAGACAGGCATAGGCGATGTGCCGGTCGCGGTCGAGGACCATGCTGCCGGTGCCTTCGAGGAAGATACCCTGTTGTTCATAGGAACTGAAGTCGAGGATGGCGTCGATGCGGAATTTCCTGGCGATAGTGTCGAGTACCTCCGGTTTCCGTTCGAGGCGGCGGTTGGCCGCGTACATGGGATAGAGGCAGACCGTGGCATCGTGGTGAAAAGAGACCCAGTTGTTGGGGAAGATGGAATCGGGTGTATAAGGTTGAGGCGTGTCGTCGACGACGGTAACATCTACGCCGTTGTCGCGAAGCAGCTGGGCGAACTGGTCGAACTCCGTCAGCGCCTTGCGTTGCGCGTCGGTCTCGACGCCTGCGACCTGGAAAGCGTTGTTCACCGCCGTTTCCGCGTTGAAGGTAAAGTTCACGGGTCGTATCATCAGGATATGCGAAGTCGTTTGCATGAAGTTTAGCGATTTTTGGCCGGATAGGTTCAGATGGTCAGATCGTCCCGGTGCAGGGGCATGCTCATACAATGAAAGCCGCCGCGGGCCCGGGATAACTCCGCGGAAGGCATCAGGATCAGGGTATTCTCCACCTCGTCGGGTTGGAGGGAGCCGTTCTCCATCTTTTCGATCAGCTCTTTTGCGTGGATGACACTAAAACCGTTGGCCTTGAAGGCTTCCACGGTCTTGTCGTTACGGTCATAGCCGAGAACCACCCCTTCCTTCAAGGCCAGCAGATTGCAGGAGTCGGTCCATTGTTCGCGGGCGTCGAAGGGGAATTCGTTGTTGCCGGAATAGATGAATCTTGTTTTTTCGGTGCACTCCAGATCGTTTTTGCTGATGTCGGTGAGCAGGTCTTCCAGGTTTTCGAAATACTCCGGGGTGTCCGGATCTTTCTTGCGGAACTGGATGATCTTTAGCTTATCCTCTTTTTTGTTGTTGTCGAGGATGCGCTGCACTTCGTCTTCGTCTTCGTGCATCATTGCTTTGCGGGAGAAGGTGCCCAGCAGGATCCATACATTGCGTTTCACCTGGGTGAAGATGGTGTCGATATGCATATAATCCCGTTTTTTCGGAATGCGGATGATCGTGATCTTCTTGACGACATTCTTTTCGAAGAGGATGCGGATGGCCTGGTGTGCGGCTTCGGAAGAGGTGCGTTCACTGATGCCGATGAGCAGGTGGTCCTTGCTGACCACCATGACGTCGCCGCCTTCGAGGGTAACCTTGCGGTCATCGCCTTCGCGAGGCAGCAGGAAATGGTGGTGGGTGTCGGCCAGTTCGATGATCTTGTCCTGGTATTCGGCAAAGAGCGGATGGTTGAAAAAGATATACTTCGCGAGCAGGGCTTCGCGGGTGCGGGCCTTTTTAGCGGGTTTGTTTAGCAGGACATAATGATTAATGACGATTCCGATGTCCCGGGTAAAAATAAAATTGGGGATCGGCGCGAAGAGCAGGCGGTGGTCGTTGGTGGCGCCGCTGATGAAGGTCTTTGCCAGATGAACCGGGTCGAGGGACTGCAGGTCCTGCTGGACTTCGTAAGAGCAGGCTTCGATCGCGCATACCGATGCCACCAGCTTTTGCTTGATGGAAGGGTCGGCGAGGATATCGGCGAGCAACCACTGCAGTTCTACGACTTTGTCGCTGCGGAAGAAGCCGTCGTTGCCGGGCTTATAAAAGGCGCGGCGGTTCCGTTCGTCGTCGATCTCTGCCAGGCGGCCGCGGATGCAGGCCGGGTCGAGGAAGTATAATAATATTTTTGTATAAAAGTCATACTCCTTGCGGCGGATGGTGTCCAGGTGGACGATATCTTCGAAGAGCCAGTCCTGCGCTTTGGAGGGGACGACCTTGCCCAGCCCGCTATCGGGGCTGTGCACCAGTACCCGGCGCAGCCGACCTACCTCCGAGGATACGGCGACGGGTATTTTTGCTTTCTGGGCATAGTTTTTAGACATTCGGCAAATTAGGTTTTTTTTAGCGGACCGGCGGTGGGGTGGGGGAAGGGCCTATTTTTTCGGCAGGCCCATATTCGGACCAGAGAACCGGGCACAGCCCGGTTGCCGGAAGGCCATCATTAGCGGTCGGTCCGAATGGGCCTATTTTTTCGGCAGGCCCATATTCGGACCGACAATTTCCGTAGGTTTGAGAAAAATTGGGGGATGCAACAAATCACCGATCTGACGATCGACCTTATCAATGACCGGATCCAGCGCATGGACGAAAGCCAGATCGGCAGGGTCTGGGATTCGTTTGCGCGGGAGCAGCCGGCTCTCGTGGGTTATGTGCTGGGTGAAAGCCGCGAACTGGCTGAACCCGATGCCCGGGAGGACGTAGCTTATGTTCTTACCGTTATCCTGCTTAGTTTCCGTGAACTGCAGCCCGGCGGCATCCCCTCCATCTCCGAAAAGGAATTCGAGAATACCTTCAACGAAGAGTTCGACGAGATGGAAAGTGTTTTTCAGGAGGGCTTCGATGAAAGTGATGCGATGGCCGTTATCCAATCCTTCTGCCAGCCCGATCTTTTGCAGTTTGCCGCTGCCACTATATATAGCGAGGAGGATGAGGACGCCAGCAATTTCACCGAGGAGGAAGCCGGGCTCTTTATTGTCATTTTCAAAACCGCCATCAGGCTACTCCACAAAAAGTCCGGAAGCATCATCTGAGCCATCCGGGCTGCTTCAAAAATTTATTTTACGAAACACTTGACTCTTACCTAAGGTCATACCCTAGCTTTGTACAAAACGATGCAAGGATGGGTAATGTCCGATATTCCGTCAGGCAATTGGCCCGGCTGGCCGGGGTGAGTGTGCGCACACTCCATGTGTACGACAAGATGGGCTTGTTGCAGCCTTCGGTTCGTACCGACGCCGGCTACCGGCAATATGGCGAGGCGGAATTGCTTCGGCTGCAACAGATCCTCTTCTATAAGGAGCTGGATATTCCCTTGAAAAAGATCGCAGAGTTGATGGATGATCCCGGTTTCGATCTGATCGAGGCGCTTACCGGCCATAAGCATGCCTTGTCGGCGAGAAGGGACCGGCTCGATACCCTGTTGAAGACGATCGACAACACCATTGATCATTTAAAAAACAACACCATGTCAAATTTTGAGAACTTATATGAGGGAATGCCCCGTGAGCAGGCGGCGGTGCTACGCCGGGAGGCGATCGACAACTGGGGCGAGGAAGCGATCCGGCGATCGGAGAATGCGTTGCTGGAGATGGGTAAGGACAGGTTCGAACAGCTAAAGGCGGATCAGCAGGATATCGCGCAACGGTTAAGGGTCCTGCGAGGAGAGGACCCACAAAGCGGACCGGTGCAGGAACAGATTGCCCGGCATTGTGAGATGATCCGGGGATTCTGGGGGCTTGGGCCCGGGGAGGCGATCAAGGCCAGGGCCTATAAGGGGCTGGGTGAGCTTTATCTGTCCGATGAGCGGTATACGGCAGCCGATGGGCGGCCGGATCCCGAATTTGCGGCTTTTATGCGGGCGGCGATGGACTATTATGCGGATATGCAACTGGCCTGATGGGAAAAAATACTAACTACTGTTAGTTTTTATTATTTTTGCGGGCAACAAAAACATCTTGCCCATATGCATTTTCAATTGTCTGAAGAACACCTGATGATCCAGAAGGCCGCCCGGGATTTTGCCAGAACCGAATGTTTACCGGGGGTGATAGAAAGGGACGAACACCAGAAATTTCCAAAGGAACAGGTCCTCAAGCTGGCTGAACTCGGTTTTATGGGGATGATGGTCGATACGGCCTATGGGGGTTCAGGGATGGACACGCTGAGTTATGTGCTGGCCATGGAAGAGATCAGTAAGATCGATGCCAGCGTAAGCGTTTGCATGAGTGTCAACAACAGTTTGGTTTGCTGGGGACTGGATGTTTTCGGCAATCATGACCAGAAACAGAAATACCTCACCCCGCTGGCTCAGGGTAAAAAGGATGATCAGCTTTATATCGGCGCTTTTCTGCTGAGCGAGCCGGAAGCGGGCAGTGATGCCACTTCGCAGCGAACCACGGCTGAAGAAAAGGAGGATCATTACCTGCTTAACGGAACGAAGAACTGGATCACCAACGGCAGTTCTGCTTCCGTTTACGTGGTCATTGCCCAGACGCATGTCGAGAAGGGCAGCCGCGGGATCAATGCCTTTATTGTCGAGAAGAGCTGGCCCGGGGTCGTCGTCGGGGCCAAGGAGAACAAGCTCGGCATCCGCGGGAGCGACACCCACAGCATCCTGTTCAATGACGTCAAAGTTCCAAAGGAGAATCGTATAGGAGAGGACGGTTTCGGGTTCACTTTTGCGATGAAAGTACTCGCCGGCGGCCGGATCGGGATCGCTTCCCAGGCGTTGGGCATTGCCAGCGGCGCCTATGAACTGGCGCTGGGTTATTCCAAGCAGCGCAAGGCGTTTGGAAAGGAGATCGCCCAACATCAGGCGATCCAGTTCAAGCTGGCGGATATGGTTACGCGGATCGAAGCGGCCCGGCTGCTATGTTTGCGTGCTGCCTGGGATAAGGATCAGAATGAGGACTATAGCCTCAGTTCATCCATGGCCAAGGTCTTTGCCTCTGAGACGGCGATGTGGACCACGACGGAGGCCGTTCAGATCCATGGTGGCTATGGTTATGTCAAGGAATACCATGTGGAGCGGCTGATGCGCGACGCCAAGATCACCCAGATCTACGAGGGCACCAGTGAAGTGCAGCGTATCGTCATCAGCCGGTCGATCCTGAAATAGCGATCAGCTGTTGGATTCCAGGGTAGCCTTGTGGCGTGTGCCGTTGAGTTCTTTCCCGAAAGAATACATAAAGCTGACCTTCAGCACCCGGGTCTCCGGTTTGGTGATCGAGTTTTGGAAGAATACCCCCTGCGAATAGGTGTCTACGTCATTGCGCTGTGTGTTGAACACATCCGAGAGGCTGAGCACCAGCGTGGCGGCGTTATGCGGCAGGAAGTCCCGCTTGATGGCGGCATCGAGTCCGCCGGATGGGAGGACCTTACCCTGTGCGATCACGCGGGAGGCGTTGTAGTTACCCGTCAACTGCACGGTATAGGTGTCGAACAGCTTCATATCGGAGTTGAGCTTGGCGAACCAGCTGACGCCGGAATTCGAAAGTCCCTGAGAAAGATTGTCTGCATTGATATCGGTCTCGTAGAGATTGAAGTTTGTTGTGGCGTTCCACCATTTGGCGATCGGGAACCGGGCGATAATTTCCGCGCCGTAGGTATTGCTGTAGTTGCCGTTCTCGAAAGTGCTGAGCAGCGTGTCGTTGGAGAGCGGTTTGTTGAACGCCATCATCGGGTCGAGCGTATTCTTTACATACAGCGTCGTATTGAATCCGACGGCGGACAGCTGGGTGTTGTAGGCCAGTTCGAAGAGATTGGTGTTCTCCGGGCGGATTCGGGGATTGCCCTGCTGCGGGTTCAGCGGATTGCCGTAATTCGTCTGCGGGGTGATCTGCCACCACTGCGGGCGATTGACGCGGCGTGAAAAGTTCAGGTGAATATCGTTGTCCTCGTCGAATTTCTCAGTGAGGTAGATGCTGGGATAGAGCCCGGTCTGATGATAGCCGAAGCTGCTGTTCTCATCCAGCAGATGGCCCGAATAGTTATAGCGTTCGAAGCGCAGTCCGGCCATATAGCTGAACTTGCCCAGCTCCTGGTTGAAGCTCGTATAGGCCGCATAGGTGTTATCGTTATAACTATAGTTGTAGCTGGCGCTTGTGTCCTTTGTGAATCCCTGGGGGAGCCCATCCTCGAAATCCTGGTAGCTCCGGCTGCCGTGGAGAATTGTTTTCAGTCCGGCCTCCAACTTGGCCTTGCCGTCCATCAGCGGATCGCTGTAATCGGTTTGCATCGTCAGGTTGTGGGCGTTACCGAGACCAGCGTAGCGTTGCTGATAGGGATCGTTCAGTGCGCTGCCGTCTTTTGCGAGATACGCCATCGAATAGTTGCCGTGGCCGATACCGTGATAGGTCTCCAGTGCGGCGCTGGCGGTCAGCTTCTCACTGGGCTTGGTGAACGTGTGTGCCCAGTCGAAGTTGGAATGAGTGAATACGAAGTGGTTGGCGTCATAGGTATGTCTGGAACCTGTCGAATCCATCAGGCCGCTCTTGCCGAGATAATCGGTGGTCTGACTGGCGCCGGAGGGATGGTAGCCGAGCCCGACATTGCCGGAAAGACTAAAGGTGTTGTGTGCGTTCATGTTATAGTCCGCGCCCAGGCGATAGCTCTGGAAGGGGCCGATGGTCACCGAATGACCGTGTTGGACGGAGGTGGTATTCGAAGTGAGGTTAGTCAGCGTGGTGGTGGTATTGGCGATGCTCCGGTGGCCGTGCGCCATTGCATTGAAGGTGAAATTCCATTTGTGTTTATAGACGTTGAGATTGGCGAAGCCATAGGTCTCGCCGAGGGTGCTGCCGACGCCCGTGACTGAGCCGTTCATCCCCGGTTTTCGGTTACGCTTCAGCACGATATTGATGATCCCGTGGTTACCCTGGGCATCATATTTGGCGGAGGGATTGGGCATGACCTCGATGCTTTGGATCTGGTCGGCCGGTATCTGGTCGAGCGTCAGCTGCGTCTGCTTTCCATCGAGCAGGATGGTCGGCGATCCGTTGCGCAGCGTGACATTGCCTGTGGCGTCGACGTTCAGCGTCGGCACCTGGCGAAGCGCATCCTGCGCCGTGCCGCCTTTGCTGGCAAGGCTCTGGTCCACATTGAAAACTTTCTTATCGATCTCGGTGCGGAACACGGGTCTGCGGGCTACTACGGCGACGGCTTGCATCTGCGCGGCCGCGGGTGTCAGCCGGATGGTCCCTGTGTTAATGGGAACGCCGGGAGTGCGATGACCCGCGGGGATCACCCGGGTGACGGTCGTATAGCCGACGACGCTGATCTGTAAAATGCAGGAAGTCTCGGGAAGGCTCCTCAGCGTAAAATTCCCATCGGGCTGGCTGATGACCTCAGCGGCAACGGAGGAATCTTTGCGAAGCAGCGCGACGGTCGCGGCATGGATGGGCTGTTTTGTCTGGCCGTCGATCACCTTGCCGGTCAACTGACCATTTGCGGTGTGGGGACGGCTCTGGGCGACGCTGAAAAAAGGTAGAAGTGACAATACTGAATAGGCGTACAGTTTCCAGGCGGGAGAGTGGTAGTGTTTCGTTGTGACCATGACAGCGCGAATTTACGGTATCTTCGTGTTAAAGCCGAGTAAAAAAATGTCGATCAACCAGGAAGCCTATCGGGAAATTCGCAATGTATTGGGAGAGAAGATAACATTGGTCGCGGTTTCAAAAACTAAAACGGCGGAAGATATTTTAGCACTTTACAATGAAGGGCAGCGCGACTTCGGGGAGAACTATGTGCAGGAACTGATCGACAAACATGCGCAGCTGCCCAAGGATATCCGGTGGCATTTTATCGGTCATCTGCAATCGAACAAGGTAAAACATATTATTCCTTTTGTCTACCTGATTCATGGAGTAGACAGTTTGCGGCTGTTGAAAGAGATCGATAAGCAGGCCGCGAAGACCGGACGCGTTGCGGACGTGCTCCTGCAGGTTCATATCGCGCGGGAGGAAACGAAATTCGGCCTGGATGCGGAAGAGCTGGAGCAGGTGGTGACGACGGTTAGCGGGGCTTCGGGCGACTGGGCGAATGTCCGGCTTCGTGGATTGATGGGGATGGCTTCCAATACGGAGGATGTATCGGCGGTGAGCGGCGAGTTCCATCAGCTAAAAGTTTTGCTGGACCGGTGGTTCCCATCCGGCGCCATTCTTTCAATGGGGATGAGCGGAGATTATCAATTGGCTGTAAAAGAAGGCAGTACGATGGTGCGGATCGGCAGTCTGCTGTTTGGTAAACGGGGTTAACGGCTTTGGCAGGCTCGGCGGGAAGGTGTAGATTTGTCGGCCGGGGGATACAGTCGCCCGGAGCATTTTTATGGCAGAAGAATTAAAGAAAGAAGAAGAAAAATCGCTGAATTTCCTGGAAGAGATCGTTGAAGAGGATCTGGCGAGCGGGAAATATAAGAGCATCCGCACCCGGTTCCCGCCGGAGCCGAATGGCTATCTGCATATCGGCCATTCCAAGTCGATCATCCTCAATTTCAGTTTGGCGCAAAAATATGGCGGCTCGACCAATCTTCGGTTTGACGATACCAATCCCGTGACGGAGGATACCGAATATGTGGAAAGTATCAAGGCGGATATCCGTTGGCTGGGTTTTGAGTGGGCAAATGAACTTTATGCTTCCGATTATTTCGAGCAACTCTATCTTTTTGCGGAAGACCTTATCCGCAAGGGGCTGGCTTATGTCGATGACAGTACGCCCGAGGAGATCGCCAGGCTGAAGGGCACACCGACGGAGCCGGGCAAGGACAGCCCTTATCGCAGCCGGCCGGTGGAGGAGAACCTCCAGCTGTTCCGGGAGATGCGCGCCGGAAAATACAAAGACGGCGAAAAGGTCTTACGGGCTAAGGTGGATATGAGCGCACCCAACATGCAGCTCCGCGATCCGCTGATGTACCGGATCAGACATGTCCATCACCATCGTACCGGGGATGCCTGGTGTATCTACCCGATGTATGATTTCGCGCATGGACAAAGCGACTCTATCGAAAATATCACGCATTCCATCTGTACGCTGGAGTTCGTTTCGCACCGGCCGCTTTATGACTGGTTCATTGAGAAACTGGACATCTTCCCGTCGCATCAATATGAATTTGCCCGGCTGAACCTCAACTATACGGTGATGAGCAAGCGCAAGCTGCTGCAGCTGGTGAACGAGGGGCATGTTACGGGTTGGGACGATCCCCGGATGCCGACACTCTCGGGTCTGCGCCGCCGTGGCTATACTCCGGAGAGTATCCGCATGTTCGCCGAAAAGATCGGGGTGCAGAAGCGGGATAACCTGATCGATGTGTCGCTGTTGGAGTTTTGTGTCCGGGAGCATCTCAATAAGATTGCCAACCGGCGCATGGTCGTTTTTGATCCGTTGAAGATCGTGCTCACCAACTATGAGCAGGATGAGGAATGGCTGGCCAGCGAGAACAACCCGGAGGATGCGGATTCGGGGACCCGCAACCTTCCCTTTAGCCGCGAGCTGTATATCGAACAAGAGGATTTTATGGAGAATCCGCCGAAGAAATTCTTCCGGCTCTCGCCGGGCCAGAAGGTGCGGTTGAAGAGCGCCTATATTATCCAGTGCGACGAAGTGGTGAAGGATGCTTCGGGGAAGATAACGGAGCTGCGGTGTTCTTATGTGCCGGAGAGCAAGAGCGGCGGATCGCAGTCCAATATGAAGGTTCAGGCCACCATCCATTGGGTGAGCATCCCGCATGCGATCACGGCGGAGGTGCGGCTCTATGACCGGCTGTTCGGGGTGGAGGACCCGGCCAATGAAGAGCGGGATTTCAAGGAATATATCAACCCCGATTCGTTGCAGGTGTTACCGGGCGCATTTGCGGAACCGGCCTTGCGCGAGGCGAAATTCGATGAGCATTATCAGTTCCTGCGGAAAGGATATTTCTATCTTGATCGGGATAATTCGGAAGACCGGCTAATCTTCAACCGGACGACGACCCTGCGGGATACCTGGGTAAAAGAACAAAAAAAAGGGAGCTAAGCTCCCTTTTTTTTAAGTTTTATCGTCCGCCGCCACGTTGTGGCCGGTTCGCTTGCATCCAGTCCTGATACTTCTTGAACAGATCGGCGCCAAGTGCGGCCTGCAACCGGGCGTTCATTGCCTCGGTGAGGGGCTGCATCTTCGCCATGCGATCTTCCCGGCTGAGACCCTGATTGGCCGGGTCCATGAAGATATCACGACGCTTTGCGCTGAATTCAGTGGTGATGGCCTTTACCGAATCCGACTGGGTCTGGTTGAGGTTCAGATCGGTCTTCATCTTGGCCAGCATGGCTTCCTGCCGCTGACGCATGGCAGCCGTATCCATCCGTCCACCGCCCTGGGCGAACGTTGATGTGACGGTGAAAAGCGCTATAACCAGGGTAGCGCAAGCGATCATTTTTTTGCTCCAATTCATGATAAAATAGTTTTAATAATAGATGGATGTAGTACCAAATTTGTGCTAAAATCCCCTGTCCTTCATGGCTTTTAGATGGGCGGCAATCGGAGGTTTTCCCTGTCGGTCAATAAATGCTTTTTTGGCGTGAATATTGCTCTTTCTCACTTCCCACCCGCCCAAACCGCAGATTCCGATCCATCCTTTTCTTTTTAACGCAATCGCCTGTTTATCAATATTGGGAGAAACTCTACTTAAACCTCTCGATCATGTTTCGACTACTTATCAGCCTGTATGAGTTCGGGCAATTCCTGCGTATCCTTCTCTGGATATCTGTCCCCCTGGTAATCCTGTCTATGCTGGTGACCACCTGGCTGCATTACCGCCGCAAACGCCGTTTGCCGGAGGAATTGTTGTTTTCGTTCCCTGGCGGGGAGGGGTTGCAACACGGGATATTGCCGGCGATCCTTCGCTCCGCCGCCGAGATCGGCGGGAACGGACAACAACCGCCGGAGGTGGGGGGTGGGGACGAGAGTTCCACGCTGGACCCGGAGCAAAAGGAAAATATCTATAAGGGCATACTCTGGATGAAGGAGAAGTACGAGCAGTACCGGGATATGGCCGACAGCCGGTATGAACAGTTAAAGGAACAGCTGACAAGAACCGAGAAGAAATACCAGGAATTACTGGAAGCGGCCAGCCGTCAGGCGGGCCATCCGGTCAACCCGGCGCCGGATCGGCTCACCGGCTCCGGCGATCTCTCGGACGTCGAAAAAGCTTTCTATCCCGATCTTCTGGAAGAAAAGAACCAACAGATCGCCTTTCTGCAACAGCAGTTGGACCAGCGGATAAAAACCTACTACCAATCCGAACTCGAAGGCAAAGAAAATAAACACCGGATGCTGGAACTGGAGGAGGGGATGCTTCGCAGCCAGTATCTGCTGGAAGAAAAACAAGCCTTTATCGATCAGTTGGAGGGGCAACTGGTGGCCGAACGCCGGAAGATCGAAGAGCTTGTGACCAAATTGCAGGCCAGCAGCCAGCAACTGCTCACCATCTACCAGGAACTGGACCGATCGTTTAAACCGGCGGATGCCCCCAGTGCCGGCGAGCCGCTGAATTCGCCTAACGAGCAAGGGTAGTTCGCATCGGTATCAATGCCGGTAGCGTAGCAGGAGACCGCCGCCAACGCAGACCCAGCGTCGCCGTTAAAGGGACGGGCAGCAGCAAGGCCTTTATCTTTTAAGTCCCTTTATATTCTCCAAAGACTTCGCGAAGTGTATCCGCGATCTCGCCGAGTGTACAGCGGTTTTCGACTGCTTCCAGGACGGCGGGCATGAGGTTCTCGCCGGAGGCGGCCTTGTCGTTGAGGTGTTGCAGCACGGAATCCACTCTGGCCGGGTCGCGTCTTCTCTTCAGATCCATGATCTTGGCGATCTGTACATCGCGAATCGAATCGTCGATGCGAAATACGGGGATGCTGTCCTTCTCTTCCGCCGGGAAGCTGTTGACCCCGACGATGATCTTCTCTTTTTTCTCTACGTGTTGCTGGTATTCGTAAGCGCTGCGAGCGATCTCGTCCTGTATAAAACCCTGTTCAATAGCCGAAACGCTGCCGCCCATTTGATCGATCTGTTCGATCAGTTTCCAGGCGGCATCCTCCACATCCCGGGTGAGGGCTTCGACAAAGTAACTCCCGGCAAGGGGGTCGGCGGTATCGGTGGCCCCGCTTTCATAGGCGACGATCTGCTGGGTCCGAAGGGCGATACGTGCCGCTTCTTCGGTGGGGAGGCTCAGCGCTTCATCATAGCCGTTGGTGTGCAGCGACTGGGTGCCGCCGAGCACGGCCGCGAGGGTCTGCACGGTTACCCGGCTGATATTGTTCATAGGTTGCTGCGCAGTCAGCGTTGAGCCGCCCGTCTGGGTATGAAAACGAAGCATCATGGCTTTGGGATCGGTGGCTCCCAGTTGTTTCATGATCCGGGCCCACATCCGGCGGGCCGCGCGGAATTTCGCCACTTCTTCGAAGAGATTATTATGGGCATTGAAGAAGAAGGACAGCCGTTTCCCGAACACATCGATGTCCAGCCCTTTCTCGAGGGCGGCCTTTACATAGGCCTTCCCGTTACTGAGGGTAAAAGCGATCTCCTGCACGGCCGTGCTCCCGGCTTCGCGGATATGATAGCCGGAGATGGAGATGGTGTTCCAGCGGGGCAGTTCCTGGCCGCACCATTCGAAGATATCCGTGATGATCCGCATCGAGGGCTTGGGAGGGTAGATATAGGTGCCGCGGGCGGCGTATTCCTTGAGGATATCGTTCTGGATCGTTCCGGTGATCTTTTTCAGATCGGCGCCCTGCTGTTTTGCCAGTGCGGCATAGAAGGCGAGGAGGATATAGCCGGTGGCATTGATGGTCATGGAGGTGGAGACGTCTTCGAGGCGGATGCCTTTGAAGAGGGTCTGGATGTCTTCGAGGGAGTCGATGGCTACGCCGGTTTTACCGACCTCGCCTTCCGCCAGGGGATGGTCGCTGTCATAACCGATCTGGGTGGGGAGATCGAAGGCGACGCTTAGCCCCATGACTCCCTGGCTCAGGAGATAGTGATAGCGGGCATTGCTTTCTTCGGCTGTGCTGAAACCTGCGTATTGACGCATCGTCCACAGCTTACCGCGGTACATGTCGCGCTGGACGCCACGGGTGTAGGGAAAATCCCCGGGTTGTTCGCCGGAGCCGGTGATGCCGGCGGGCAGGTCGGCAGCGGTGTAGACCTCTTTTATTTCGATACCGCTGTCGGTCGTTCGTTTATATGGCATGCCGCGAATCTACATCAACTTTTTCGCTTCAAAGCTGAGGACTTCCGACACGACATTTTGCAGGGATGCCTTTGGGTTTTGTACGAGGAGATCGAGCAGGTGCTTGTTCAGGTCGACACCGGTGGCTTCCGGGGGCAGGAAGGAGGCCACCTGGTTTATGATCAGCAGGTTTTGTTCCTTATAGTTGCGAACCGCTTCCCAGGACTCGGCGCTGACATAGATCTGCTGGGTGATATTATGTTCGAATTCCTGGCGGATGGCCTGGGTCAGCAGGCCTTGCATATCCCGGGCTTCGAGTCCCTGCTGGTTAAGGCGCTGGATCAGGTTTGGCAGGGCGATACGGTCGGTCAGCAGGATAAGGCGTTCGTAGGCCTGGAGCTGCAATTGGCGGGTACCCGCGTCACCCGTGGCCGGCGTCGCGGCCTGGGCGGCTTTCAGCTCCCGGCGCTGTTTAAGAAATAGGAAGACGAGAACGCCCGCGACCAGTGCGGCAAAGGCAATTGCGATGATGAGTAAAGTAGAATCCATGATATAAAAGTAGATAAACGCGGCATCCGCCGCGTTTATTATTTTAGCCTTCTTTTGTATGTACTCTATCCATCTTCCGGTAGGCCAGGAAGAACACCAGCGGGAAGATCAGCAGGGAGAACACCGTCGCGCAGATGAGCCCGCCGATGACAACCCGGGCCAGCGGCCGGCTGGATTCCGAGCCGATGCCCGTGGAGATCGCTGCCGGGAGCAGACCAATGGTCGCCATCAGGGCGGTCATCATGACCGGCCTGATCAGCTCGTTGACCCCCAGCTTGATGGACGTATATAACGGACTTTCGCTATGTTTGATCAGTTCGAGATTCTGTTTGAAGGCGGTGATCAACAGTACTCCGGTAAGGATACAAATGCCGAACAGCGCGATAAACCCGATACCGGCCGAGATACTGAAGTTGGTGCCCGTGATCAGCAGGGCCAGGATCCCACCGACGACGGCCGTGGGTACGTTGAGGAAGACCAGGCCGGCATCCTTCAGGTTGCCGAACATGACGAACAGCAGCAAAAAGATGAGTAGGAGACTGATGGGGACCACCTGTGCCAGCCGTTTGGAGGCCCGTTGCTGGTTCTCGAAGTCTCCCTGCCAGACCATCGAATAGCCCCGCTTCAGGTTGACTACCTGGTCCACTTTCTGCTGGGCTTCGGCGATGGCGCTGCCCATATCCCGGCCGCGGACCGAGAATTTGATGGCCGAATAGCGGCGGTTATCGTCGCGGAAGATCAAACAGGGGCCGGTCTTTTGTGTCATGGTGGCGATCTCATGCACCGGCACCTTGCTGCCGCTGAGCGTTGGCACCAGGAGGTTGCCGATATCGTCCTGGGTCATGCGGAACTGCTCGGGAAACCGGATACGGATATCGAATTTGCGGATGCCCTCGTACAGTTGGGTCACCGCCTTACCACCGATAGCCATCTCGATAACGGCATTGGCATCGGCGGTAGACACGCCGTAAAGCGCCATCTTGCTTTGGTTGAGGTCGATGTCCAGCTCCGGCTGACCGATATTGCGGATCACCCCGAGGTCGTCGATCCCCTCGATCTTCTTCAGCACATTATAGACCTTCGTCGACTGTTCCTCCATGTATTCGAGGGAGTCGCCATAAATTTTTACGCAGATGGAGCCCTTAACACCGGACACGGCTTCCTCCACATTGTCCATGATGGGCTGAGAGAAATTGAGGTCGGCGCCGGGGATGACGGAGAGCGCTTTGCTCATCGTATCGATCAGTTGCTCTTTTGTTATTTTGGGGTTCCAATCTTCCTGGGGATAGAGCGATACGCCAAATTCGTTGTTGTAAAAACCCGCGACATCGGTGCCGTCATCGGGCCGGCCTGTCTGGGACATGATCCGCCGCACCTGTGGAAATTTGATCATGATGGCCCGCATCTGTTCGGCTTTGGCCATCGAGGTGTCCAGCGAGATGCTATAGGGCAGGGTAGCGCGAACCCAGATGGAACCCTCGTTCAATTCGGGCAGGAACTCGGTCCCCAGAAATTTAAATGCATAAAGTCCAACGCCGATGATGACCGTCGTGACGATCAGGGTCAGCCGCTTGTGCTTGAAATTGAACCTGAAGATACTCATGCAAAAACCCGTCAGGAAATGCACGATGGGATTGTGCTTTTCCTTTACGTTCTTCCGCAGCAGGACGTTGACCAGCACGGGCACCAGGGTCAGCGTGAAGATCAGCGCGCCCAGCAGCGCAAAGCCAAGGGTATACGCCAGGGGAGCGAAGAGCTTTCCCTCCACTTTCTGGAAGGAGAAGATGGGCAGGAGGGCCGTGATGATGATGATCTTGGTAAAGAAGATCGCTTTCGCCAGCTCGGAGCCGCGCCGGCGGATCATCCCGAGTTTGGACAGATGGTTAAAGCGTTGCATTCCCACCTCATGGGCGCGTTTGTCCAGCAGGACAAACAACCCCTCCACCATGATCACGGCCCCGTCAATGATGATCCCGAAGTCGATAGCCCCCAGTGAAAGGAGGTTGGCCGACATGCCCATATAATTGAGACAGATGAAAGCGAACAGCAGCGACAGCGGAATGATGATCGAAACGATGAGCGTCGTCCGCCAGTTGAACATGAACAGCGAGACGATCAGCGTCACCAGTACGATCCCTTCCACCAGGTTGTGCAGCACGGTATGCGTGGCATATTTGATCAGGTCTTCCCGGTTATAGAAGGAATTCATCTTGGTGTCGGCAGGCAGGATGCGTTCGTTGAGCCGGCTCACGGCCGTTTTGATCCCCTGGATGACATGATCGGGGTTCTCGCCCTTTCGCATCAGGACGATGCCTTCCACGGCATCGGGATTGTTTCTGTACCGGCGCGAGGCCGCTGAGTCGATCGCATCGGTGCGGCCCACTTCGCCAAGGCGGGGAACATTGGAGATCTTCACATCCGCGACATCCTTTACCAGAACCGGGATGCCGTTGTTGTTCTCGACGATGATATTCCTGATCTCGTTTATATCGTTGAGCAGCCCGATCCCCCTGACCACGTAGGCCTGGGAGTTTTTCTTGATGACGTCGCCGCCGATATTGATATTGCTCTTGCTGACGGCATTGTAGACATCGAGGGGGGTGATCCCCAGGTTATTCAGCACAAGCGGGTTCACCTGGATCTCGTAGGTCTTGACCTCGCCGCCGAAGCTCACGATATCGGCAACACCGGGCACGGAACGCAGTTCGCGGTCCACTACCCAGTCCTGCAGCGTCTTCAATTCCCGTGAATCCCGGAAGGTGCTTTCCAGCGTGTAGCGGTATACTTCACCGGTAGGTCCGGTTGGCGGTTGAACGTCGGGGGCCACATTATCGGGAAGGCCGGCATTGTGCAGGAGGTTGTTCACCTGCTGACGCGCATAGGTATCCTGCACATCGTCGTCGAAGATCAGCTTTACCACCGAGAGCCCGAAGATGGTGGTGCTCCGGAGGCTGGTCTTCCGCTGCACGGGGTTCATCGCAAGTTCGATAGGGATCGTTACGAATTTCTCCACTTCCTCTGCGCTGCGGCCCGGCCATTGCGTGATGATCGTGATCTCGGTGTTGGTCACGTCCGGGAATGCCTCGATCGGCATGTTCTTGAACGTGATGACGCCGTAGATGACCAACAGGATCGTGGCGAAAAAAATGAAGTATTTGTTCTTAAGAGAAAATGCCAGAATGCCTTTAAACACTTTGTTCATCCGGTAAATTTAACTGCGGCAAGTTAAACAAAAGTAACCGACGGCTAAGCGGAGACGACGGAATTTCAAGCCGTTAACAAATCAATAGTAAAAAGGATGGAATTGAAGGCCTTTCACTTCGTTCCATTCCAGCGTGGGAGCCGGGAGCTTAAAGGTGCGATTGACCTTAAGGACTGTGGTGGCAAGCGGCGAGAGCCCATCGACGCGATAGAGATCGGTGTCGAATGAAAGATAGAACTGCCGGTAGCGCCGGAAGTCGGGAATGGGTTTGCCGTTGATCTCGGAGGGGTTTTTGAAGGCGCCGATCATGCCTTCCGCGCCATAGCCTGCGGACAGATTCAGCCATTGCGGGAAATGAGTGGAGGCCGGCAGGAAGGAGGCGATATTGAAAGAGAGCCAATAGGTCTGACCGTTGTAGTCTTTCAGCATTCGTTGTGGGAGATTGCTGCCCAGTTCGGCCGGGTAATATTTTGGGAAGAGGCTGCCGTGATAGGAGTATTTCAGGCTGACACGCTGACCGCCCCACATCAGTTGCTGACCTTCATAGAGCAGGCAGCCGGCGAGATTGGCGAGCATATCTCCCTTGGAGAATCCCCAATTATCGCTATGTCCATCCATGATCTCGATCATAGTCATGAAGCCCAGGGCGGTTGCCGTACCGATAAGGGCCGAGGTGGTGCTGCGGACCCCGCCCCAGTGGAGAAGATCGCTTTGGATGGCGGCGATGTTATAGGCCGTGGTGGCATGGCCCACTTTGTCGACGTTGAGCCATTCGCCGTTGTCGTTGAAATAATGGAATTTGGTATGGGAGAATTTTTTATACCAGAGATAATTGAGCCCGATAGTCACTGCTATGCCAAGGGCGGATTCGGCGATGATGGTGCCGTTGACGCGGCCGGGGTTGTATTGGGGCGAGGGTTTGAAGAATTCCTGCCCCCGGGCGGGGGACAGAAGAAGCGGAAAAAGGACGAGCGACAGGCAATATTTTTTCAATTGCATCCACTAAAATAGATAAAAAAAGGCGCTATTCGCGCCCATTTTTTATTCGATGGTTGCATTGTGTTTCGTGTACGCGTTCTAGCTGTTGAGGGCGTTGTAGATCAGTATCGCCTGTGAGCCGATGACCTTGTCGCCATCATTGACGCCCGAAGCGATAAAAGTCCGGTCACCGACCGTGTTCAGGACTTGTACAGGAGTAATTTTTATGTCAGTTTGGGAGTTGTAGACTAATACATAATACTGGCTGTGATCAAAGATCAATGCCTGTGAGGGAACGCTGAGGCATTTTGCGTTTTCCTTGTCGCTGACGGTAATGCTGGCGTACATTTCGGGTTTCAGCACATAGCCGGGATTGGGCAGCACGACACGCACCTTCATCACCTTGCTGGCCGGATCGAGTACGTTCATCACCTTATCGATCTTACCCTTGAAAATGCGGCCGGGGTAGGCGAGGGTCGTAACATCGACGTTCTCGCCCTGTTTGATGAGGCTGATATTGGATTCGTATACGTTGGCCTGGATCCAGACGGTCTTCAGATCGGAGATGGTGAACAGGCTGGTGCTGTTATCGGCGCGCATGGCCATATTGTTAATGGCCGATTTCTGAACGACAAACCCGCTGATCGGGGCCTTTACCACGAATTCACCCTGGGCGCCGACGCCGTTGATCTTCAGAACGGCATGGACCCTGTTGAGTTCGGATTGCGCCTGTTGTACGGAGATCTCCGCGTTCAGGGAATCGGTCATCGAGGCGAGGCCGGATTTATAGAGGTCCTTAGTCTTCTGGAGATTAGTCTGGGACAGGCGGAGATTGGTCTCTGCATTGACGAGATCGTTACTGTATCCGGCGATCTCGGTACTTTTTACGAGGGCCAGGGCCTGTCCTTCCTTTACATAATCCCCCAGCATCACCTTCACGTCCTGGATGATCCCGCTGACCATCGAGTTGACGGGAACGACATGATCCTCATCCGAGCCCACTTTCCCGGTAAGGGTAATGGAATTCACCAACTGCGAAATGCTAACGGTGTCGATCTTCAGGCTGCGCGCGATGGTGTCCGGCAACACATATTTTTCTTTTTCGGCCGCGGGCTTTTGCTCCTGGGAACCACAGGATGCGAAAAGCAGGACACCGGCTGCGAGAAGGGAAGAGAGAAAAAGAAAACCGTTGTTAAAGCTCTTTTGCATATTGATACGATTGATCGTTGTTGGATTGAATCTTCGGGGATTAATTAAAGAAGTTTGTTCCTGTATAGTAGTTGATGTCCTCAAAGGCGCTGACCCGGTTATAGCCGATGGTATTCAGCTGCAGGGTGTTTTGTTTGTACGAATCGTAGAAATCCAGGAATTCGAGGATGCTGATATTGCGTTTCTGATAATTGATCAGCATCTCATGCATCAGCCGCTGGAAGTCGGCGTAAAACTTCGGGTCGACGGTCTGGAAGAGTTTTTGCTGGGCAAAGGCCTTTTGGAGACTGCTTGTTACATTCTCCTCAACCGTAGCCCGGGTGCTGCGCACTATCGCTTCCGAGCTGGCGATCTGCGACTTTGCGCTTTTTATATTGCCCTGGTTACGGTTGAAAAAGGGCAGATCGATGGAGGCGCCGATGCCATAGTAGCTGGTCAGGTAGCTGCCTGCCTCGTCATAGCCGAGATTCAAGGTAAGATCGGGTACGGCGAGTGCCTTTTGGTAATAATAGTTCAGCTGGTTGATGCGGGTATTGGCCTTTGCGATCTGCAGGTCGGTGCGGTTATGATAGGCCGAGTCGATCAGCTGGGTCAGGGAATACTGGGAGGGATCGAGCCTGGTCAGGGCCATCGAGTCCACCACGGGCTCTATAAAGAAATTGGGTTTTACCTGAAGCACGAGCCGCAGTTCGCTTTCGGTTTTGTTGACCTGATTGATGAGGTCGCTGTACTCGCTTTGAAAGCTATAGAGTTGTGCTTTGATCCGGACGACTTCCTTCTCGGAGATATAACCCTTGCCCTGTTGTTGGGAAAAAGCATTGACCACCTGGCTCAGGGCTTTTATCTCTTCATCATAGACCCGGGAGGATTGCTGCAGATAATAGATCTGAAAAAAATCGGTCCGGAGCGTGTATTTCAGCGTGCGCAGCAGATCGAAGAACTGGTATTCCGACAGATGAGCGCTTTCCTGGGCCAACTGTACCTGTTTGTTGCGCTTGCCGGCCAGCAGGATCAGCTGTGACAGGCCGAGGGTAGTCTCGTCGTTGGCGCCGGTGGGGAAGAATTTCTGGAGGGCGCCGGAATATAAGCCATGGCTCACCTGAAAATTCGGATTGGGCCAGAGCCGGGCCTGGAGGATCAGTGCCTGGCTTGCGTCGATGTTATACCGTTGGGCCAGGAGCTGGAGGTTACTGTCGATGAACATCTTCTCGGCGCCCGCCAGCGGCAGACGCAGGGTATCCTGTCTGGGTTGGGCGGCCAGGGCGCCGCTGATGAAGCATAGGCCGAAAAAAAGGTAGATCCACTTTTTACACATAGGTCCAGCGAGTGATTTTTTAGTGGCCAAAAGTATTTTATTTATATGTTAATCAGGGGTTAAGCGATGATTAAGCTTGCGGCGTATTGAACCGGAAGCCCACACCGTGAATGGTTTCGAGGTTCACCTGAGGATCGGCTTTAAAGTATTTTCGCAGCTTGGTGATGAACACATCCATGCTCCTGCCGAGGAAATAATCGTCCTTGCCCCAGACGTTGAGCAGAACCTCTTCTCTTTTCAGGATCCGGTTGGAATGTTCGCAGAGGAATTTCAGGAGATCGGCTTCTTTCTGGGTGAGATTGAATACTTCTTTGCCGATCGTGAGCTTTAGATCGGTATAGGAGAAGTTGAGCTGGCCGATCATGAAGTTGACCGATTGCTCGGAATGCATCTTCCGGGTCCTTCTCAGGAAAACTTCCATGCGCATCAGCAGTTCCTGGATGCTGAAGGGTTTTGTGATATAGTCATCCGCGCCGCTTTGGAATCCCTTTATCTTATCTTCCTCCATGGACCGGGCGGTCAGGAAGAGAATGGGTACCATATCGCTTTGCTGGCGGATCTTTTTAGCCACGGCGAAGCCGTCCTTATTCGGCATCATGACATCGAGCAGACAGATCCCGAATTCGTTCTTGTCGAACTTTTCGATGGCCGCCTGGCCGTCGGGACACAATACCACCTCATAGCCGGCGTCGATCAAATTATCCTTGATGACATATCCGAGGGAAAGATCGTCTTCTGCCAGTAACACTTTTACTTTTGACGCTTGTTGCATAGAAAATCTTAGTTAAGGGGAATGAATAATCTGAATTCTGTGCCGATGCCCGGGAGGCTATGGACCTTGATCCGTCCTTTGTGCGCATCGATGATCCGTTTGACGAAATTGAGTCCGAGTCCAAATCCTTTTACATCGTGGATATCTCCAGTGGGCACGCGGTAGAATTTCTTAAAGATGTTCTTCAAATATTGTTTTTCGATACCGACCCCGTTGTCCTTTACGGAGATGAAGAAATCATCTTCATTCCGGCCTGTTTCGACTACGATATGGGGCTCGTTGGAATATTTCAGGGCGTTTTCCAGCAGGTTGACCACGGCCAGCTCCAGGTGGGCGCGGTCGGCCTGTACGCGGCTGTCGCCCGGTACCTCGTCGATCTTCACCTCGATCTTGGCCCTTTTCTGATCGATCAACGGTTGAACTTTGCCGAGAGCCTGTTCGATCAACAGTTGCGGGTCGACATTTTCCTTGCGGATCGGGAGGTCTTTTGATTCGATGGAAGCGGCCCGGAGCAGCCTTTCCACCTGGCCCTGGAGATGTTCCGTCTGGTTCCGGATGATGGTGGAATAGCGTTCGAGCCGGTCGGGCTGCTGGACGATCGACTCCTGTGAGAGTACGTCGGCGGCGATCTTCATGACGGCCAGCGGGGTCTTGAACTCGTGGGTGAAATTGTTGACGAAGTCCTTTTGGATCTCCGCGAGGAATTTCTGGCGATAGAAATAGAAGAGGCTGGCGGCCAGGCCGATCAATGCAAGGAAGAGGACGACGGTACTGACGATCCAGAAATCCATCTGTTCGAGGATATACTCCTGGCGGTGGGGGAAGTACAGCAGGATATGATCATAGTTTCTGGCGTTGTCATACACCGGCAGTTCCTGGGTGACGGGCTTGACGCCGGCATAGCGGGAGGCGGGCGCGGCGATGAACTCTTCGTAGACGAACTTTTTATCCGCGGCGCTATAGGCGCCCAGTTTGCAGTCGGTGAGTACCCCAAAGTCGGCGAACTCGTCCTGGATATAAAAGGCCAGGGAGTCTTTTGGCGGGATCGTGTCGGCTTTGAATGAAAAGTAGTTGTTATCCGGGGCGTCGATGAGTTGCTGGAGGCTGATACCCGGGGCGTCGTTCATCTGGAGATCTTCGAAGAGCCCGCGGATACTTTTGACCACGTTGATGTTGAACTGTCGCTGTTCGAAGGAGTAGACCTTTTTCAACCAGTAAAGCTGGACGGTCACCACGATTGCTGCGAGCAGGGTGGCGGAAAGCACGATCCATTTTAAGGTTGATGAACGCATGGATGCAAAATTGCTATGCTTTAGGCTTAGTCTACCAGGAATATGGTTAAGTAGTGGTTAAGGTCCAGGTCAAATATCGGCTATCTTTCTAATATTCAACTCCCTGTTTAGACAACAATAAAGGCTGTTTTTTTTCGTTAAACGGGTTTAATTAAACATTATGAAAAAAATTGTCCTGATTGTCAATTTGTTGCTTGCCTGTGCAGGGATGACTTTTGCCCAGACGCAAACACCCGCCAAGACCAAGGCAAAGCCTGCTGCGACGACCGCTAAGGCCGTTACCGCTTCCCCGGCCAAGCCTGCAACCAATGCTGGCCCCTTGAAAAAGGATGGAACGGCCGATATGCGTTACAAGGCGAATAAGGATGCGGCCAAAGCAAAGCCTGCCGGCCCGCTGAAGAAAGATGGAACGGCCGATATGCGTTATAAGGCAAACAAGGATTCAACGAAGAAGAAGAACTAAACTTTGTATAACGAAAAAGGCCGCCCGAGGGCGGCCTTTTTTTATGCTGTTATTTTTTTCGTTTTGACTACGGGTTTGACCGTGTCCTTTTTCTCGCCGAGCGGACGACCCTTCGCGAAGTCTACGAGGAAGGGAGCCGCTACGAAGATCGAGGAGTAGGTACCTGTGATGACCCCGATCAGCATCGCAAAGGCGAAACCGCGGGTCACCTCACCGCCAACCAGGAAGAGGATGAGGAGTGTCAGGAACACCGTCAGGCTGGTCATGATCGTTCGGCTCAGGGTATCGTTCACCGACTTGTTGATGATCTCGCCATTGGTGGCGCCCTTCATCAAATGGCTGTTCTCCCGGATCCGGTCAAATACGATTACGGTATCGTTCATCGAGAAACCGATGACCGTTAGTACCGCCGCGATGAAGTGTTGGTCTATCTCCAATGTAAAGGGCACTACACTCCCCAGGAAGGAGAACACTGCCAGCGTGACGAATACGTCATGCAGCAGCGAAATGATCGTACCCAGCGAATAGCGCCAGTCGCGGAACCGGATGAAGATATAAAGGAAGATCACGATGAGCGCGAAGATGGTGGCCTTTATCGCGCCCGATTTCAACTCTTCCGAGATGCTCGGTTCGACCTTTACATTTCCCTGGAGGTATTTGGTGGTCGTGAATTCAGCATAGGAAACGCCATCCGGCAGGAATTGCTTCAGCCCACTATAGGTCGTGGCCAGTACGGTGGAGTCCGCAACGGGGCCGGTTTCCTTGACCATATAGTCGGTTGTTATTTCCAGTTGTTCGTTCCCGCCATAGGTTTTGATCTCCGGAGTGGTACGGGTAAGAACCTTGCGCAGGGCCGCGGTTACGTCTTCCTGCTTTACCGGTTTGTGGAAATTGACGATATAGCTTCGGCCGCCCTGGAATTCCACCCCTTCCTTGAACCCGTGGATCAATGCGCCGACGCCCAGGATCAGCACGACGACGGATATGATATAGGCCACTTTCCGGTATTCGATGAACTTGAAGGCTGCATGTTTGAAGATGCGGCGGGAAAGCGGGGTGAAATACTGGAAGTGCCGGTTCTTGTTGGTGTAGAAGTCGGTGATCAACCGGGATACCAGGATACCGCAGAACAGGGAGAGGAGGATACCGAGGATCTGCGTGGTGGCAAAACCAAGGACGGGACCCAGGCCGAAGTAGAACAGGATCAGGGCCGTCAGCAGGGTAGTGACGTGGGCGTCGAGTACGGGCGCCAGCGAACGCCGGTAGCCGTCCTTTACCGCCATCGGGTAACTCTTCCCCCGGGTAAGTTCCTCTTTTATACGTTCGAAGATGATAACGTTGGTGTCCACCGCCATACCTACCGTGAGTACCAGGCCGGCGATACCGGGGGCCGTCAGGGTGGCATGCAGGGCGCTGAGTACGCCGATGGTAAAGAGCAGGTTGAGGATCAGGGCGCAGTTGGCTACCCAGCCGGCGGTATTATAGTACACCAGCATCAACATGAAGATGACCAGGAAGGAGATGCCGAAGGCCATCATCCCGCCGTGTACGGCCGCGCGACCTAAGGTCGGGCCAACCACCTGCTCCTGCACGATCCTGGCGGGGGCATCCAGCTTACCCGACTTCAGGATGTTGGAAAGGTCCTGTGCTTCGGTGATGCTTTGGTTCGAGTTGCGGCCCCGGCCCATCGTGATGCGGGAGCTGCCGCCGGTGATGGGTTCGTTGACATAGGGAGCCGAATAAACGATATTATCGAGAACGATGGCGATGGGTTTGCCGACGTTCTTGGTGGTCATATCGGCCCAGGCCTTTGCGGCCTGTTTGTTCATGCTCATCTCGACGACGACCTCGCTGGTAATGGGATCGAAGTCCTGTGAGGCGTTTTCGATGATCGACCCTTCGATCTTCGCTTTGTCGGTGCCGGGCAGGGTCTTTATCGCGTAGAGGTCCAGTACGTTGCTGAGCTTTCCGTCCTCATCCGCATTTTGTTTGCCCCAGACGAAGCGCAGGTCTTGCGGAAACTGGTTGCGGACGATGGGATTGCTGAGATAGCCGTTGATCAGTGAGGTGTCCTGGATGCGGGCTACAGCCAGCTGAGCATAGTAGTGAGGCTGACCCGTCTTCTGATCCTGGGTGGGCTGCAGGAACTGCATGCTGTGGAACAGCGGGTTGGCATTTGCCGCGGTGGAGCTGGTATCTTTTTTTGCGGAGTCGGTTTTGGCGATACTGGCGGAGTCTCCGGCCTTTGTCGTCGAATCGGTCTTCGAGGCATTGGCGACCCCGTTGAGGTAGTTCTGCAGCGCTTTGTCGGCGTTCTGAACGGACTGTGCCAGTTCCCCCAGGTTATATACTTCCCAGAATTGCAGGTTGGCGGTGGATTGGAGGTATTTGCGAACGCGATCCGGATCGGAGGCGCCGGCGAGTTCGACGGAGATGATGCCGTGTGCTTCGTCCAGGTTGATGCTGGGCTGTGCGACGCCGAACTGGTTGATACGATGATCGAGGATCTGGTAGGTCTGCTTCATCGCGGCGCTGGCCTGGTCATGCAGGTAGGCGATGACGGTAGCGTCGGATGCGTCATAGCCAATCTTGTTCCGGTTGCTGTTCGAGAAGAGGGGGGCCAGTTTGTCGTTCGGGTTCTGTTTTTTAAAGTCTTCGGCAAACAGATCGATGATGTTGCCGCTGCGCGTCTGGCGGTCCGTCATGGCGGAGCTCAGGGCCTGGAGCATCTTCGGATCGTGGGTATTGTTGGCCAAACCTTTGATAAGGCCGTCCAGCGCGACGTCCATCGTAACGCTGATACCGCCCTGCAGGTCGAGACCGAGCAGCAGTTCACTTTCCTTTGCTTTTTGATAGGTAGTTCCCCAGGGGGTGATCTTCGTGTCTTTGGAGCTATCCAACAATTTCTTCTTCCGGGCGTTGTACGTGATGTCGAGGGTATCCTGGTAAAGCGCCCGCGCCTCCTTGTTGTCGGGATATTTTTGAGCAGCCGACTGTGGATACAATCTCGACACCTGAGCCTTCGCCTTTGCGTCCATCGCCGATTCGTGACTGTTGACGAACCAGGTGAAGGAAAGCTGGTAGACGGAAATGATGATCAATAAAGCAGCAAAAATACTTACCAGTGCTCTCATTGGAAGTTTCGTTTGTTTTTTTTGGAACGGCAAAGATAGGTTTTTTCAATCCTTCTGCCGCTTTTTTCATAGCTTTGCCGCCCAAATCGCATTATTTGTAACCGCCCACCAAATTGATCAATTTTTGTATACCATGCGTTTATCTTCCCTCCTTTCCCGCTTTGCGGAGCCGGAAACCTTGAAAATGGCCAAGCTTGGCCGAGAATTGAGAGCAAAAGGTGTCGATGTCATCGACCTGAGTCTTGGAGAACCCGATTTCGATACCCCGGACCATATCAAGGTCGCTGCCAAGAAGGCCATCGATGACAACTGGAGCCACTATACCCCCGTAGCCGGCTATGCCGACCTCCGTGAGGCTGTTTGCGTCAAATTCAAGCGGGATAATAACCTGGACTACAAGCCGGAGAATATTGTTGTGAGCACGGGCGCCAAACAGAGCCTGGCCAATATCATTCTGGCACTGGTCGACGAGGGCGATGAGGTCATCATCCCCACCCCGTATTGGGTCACTTATTCCGAACTGGTGAAGATCGCCCGTGGGAAAGTAGTGGAAGTGCATACGACCACCGAGGCGGGGTTCAAGCTTACGCCCGCGCAACTGGAGAAGGCGATCACGCCGAAGACGAAGGCCTTTCTTTTCTCTTCTCCCTGTAACCCTTCGGGGGCGGTTTATACCCGGGCGGAGCTGGAAGCGCTGGCGGCGGTGTTCCGCAAGTATCCCGACATCGCCATTCTTTCGGATGAGATCTATGAATATATCAATTTCACGGGCAAGCACGAGAGCATTGCGCAGTTTGCCGATCTGAAAGACCGGGTGATCATCATCAATGGGCTGAGCAAGGGTTTCGCCATGACAGGATGGCGCCTGGGCTATATCGCCGCCAACGCCGAGATCGCGAAGGCTTGTGAGAAGCTGCAGGGACAGTTCACCAGCGGAACCAACAGTATCGCCCAGAAATCGGCGGTCATTGCCCTGACGGGGGATCTGGCAGCCTCCTTTGACATGGTCAAGGAATTCACTGCCCGCCGCGAGCGCACGCTGCAATTGGTAAAATCCATCCCCGGGCTCAAATGTTTCGAGCCGCAGGGTGCTTTCTATATCTTCCCGGATGTATCGTATTATTTTGGCAAGTCCGATGGAACGAACACCATCAAGAACTCCGCTGACTTCAGCATGTACCTGCTGAATACCGCGAATGTCTCTTCGGTGATGGGGGATGCCTTTGGCGAACCGGCCTGTGTGCGGTTCTCGTTTGCCAACAGCATGCCGAATATCGAAAAGGCCTGGGCGAGGATCAAAGACGCGCTCGCAAAACTTAAATAAGCATTATTTCACGGCTGCTTCGGCTTGCCGGAGCAGCCGTTGATGTACTTCCAGCACCTGCGGGATCAATGCCTCCTGTTCGTCATTGCGGATCACGGCGTCGCAAAGCCGCATTTTTATCTCCTCATCAATCTGATTGCGCATTCGCTGTTGTACGGCCTCGCGGCTGGTATTATCGCGTTGCATGGTGCGATGGATCCGAAGGGCTGCCGGTGCAAATACCCCGATGACAAAATTCAGTTGACCGGCGCCCCGTGCTTCGAAGATCAGCGCGGCTTCCCGGATTGCATAGGGATGACCGAGAAGGGCCTGTTCCTGCATCCAGATGGCGCCTTGGCGGATAGTGACGGGATGAACGAGCGTATTCAGCGCTTCGAGCTTTGCGGGATCGTTGAAGACCTGCGAGGCCAGGTATTTTCGATTCAGCGTTCCGCCGGCATAGGCTTCGGCTCCAAATTCGCGGCCGATGGCCGCCCGGAGGCCGGCGTCCTCGTTCATCAGGCGTTTGGCTTCATCGTCGGCAAAGGAGACCGGGATTCCCAGTGTTGCAAATATGGCGGCCACCGTCGATTTCCCCGAGCCGATGCCGCCTGTAAGTCCGACTTTCAACATATAAAATAATTTAAAAGCCACCGACGGTGGCTTTTATTCGCTAATGCGGCTGTTGCCGGCGGCCCGGCCGGGGTTGAGTTTATTTTTTATCTGCAGCGGCGGCGGTCGCCTTATTCAGATTCTGCGTCCATTCCATGGAGATCGCGCTTTTTTCGATCTTCAGATAGCTGCCGGGGCTTGTTTCGATCATGAGAGTGCCGTCATCGTTTATCTTGTTCACGCTACCGTGGATACCGGCAATGGTCACGATCTTGTCGCCCTTTTGCATGTCTTCCTGGAATTTCTTGGCGATCTTGGCTTTCTTTGCCTGGGGGCGGATCATAAAGAGCCAGAACACGAGGATCATACCTCCCAGCAGGATCAGCTGTAACGAACCGGCGCCGGAGGGTGCCGCAGCCTGCAATAAGACGAATAAAAAAGAATGCGTCATTGTTTTTATTGTTTGAATTGTGTTTTACGAAGCTTTTTTTATTACCTCGACCACGAATTGCAGCGCAATGCTTTGGCTGCCCCTGGTGTTGGAGGTGACCATCAGGGTCTTGTGGTTAATGCCAGTCCGGCCCTCGCTGTTGAAGGAAGCTTTTATCACTCCTTCCGCGCCGGGGGCGATGGGTTCTCTGGGCGGGTCGGCGATGGTACACCCGCAGCTCGGCTGGACCCGGCCGATCACCAGCGGAGTGGTTCCGGTGTTGCGAAACCGGAAGGCTACGTCAAGCTTCTGGCCCTCCGGGATCTTCCCATAATCCCGGGTGGAGTCGATCCATTGGATCGTGGTAAAGCGGGCCGTATCGCGCATCGCCAGGAACTGCGCCGAACCGGGACTGATCCCTGCGTTTGGCTGATCCCCGTTGCACCCGGCGAACAGGGCCGTGAGAAGACAAGCGCTGATGAATCTATACATGCCGTCGATTTTTTGCAAACCTACTAATTCGCCTTGAAATTGATCTTATGCATCTTATCCTCCCGGACGAGATCCTTATGGATATTGTCCAGGATACCATTGACAAACTGCCCGCTCTGGGGGGTGCTGTAGTCTTTGGCGAGATCGATGTATTCGTTGATCGTCACCTTTGGCGGGATCGTTTCGAAATAGAGGAATTCCACCACGCCCATTTCCATCAGGATCATATCGAGGGTGGCGATCCGCTCCGGGTCCCAGTTCTTCAGCCGCGGCCGGATCATGTCCATGACGACCTCTTTCTTTTCGATGACGGTCTGCAGCAGCTGTTTTGCGAATTCCTTCTTTTCCTTGCTCACGATCTCCTGGAAATCGAGCGACCCCGGTTTCGCGAGATAGCTCATCACCAGCTGGCTGACCATCTCGCCGTCATCGTCCCAGTTGGTGAACAGTTCTTCAACATTTGACACAAAGGCTTCGCTGGCCAGCATTATTTCGGAGAAGATGAATTCGAGGATATCCCTTTCGGACTTTTTGTCCCGGCCCTGGACCGTGATGTATTGCTGGTATTCGGGGGTTGCCGTCAGATCGTGGTAGAGTTTGCGGATCAGCTCCCCGTTGTCCTGAAGCTGGGGTTTGTCCGTATCCATGGCCTTTTTCAGGGAAGTGTCTTCGAGCATCTTCCAGAGGAGCTCGTTGCCGGCCAGTTTTATATTCACGTTGAGATCCTCTGCGGTGGGCAGGTGCTTGGAGGCCCGCAAGCGGGACGCCGTCTCCGCGTAGCGTGAGACTTCGGTGATAAAGTAAATAAGATAAGATAACAATTGCCTGGACTGATCGAAATGTTTCTGCAGGATCTTAAAGGGATCGACCGGTTTTCCCACCGGTTTCTGCGTTTCCTCTGCCGCACTCCTGGCTGGTTCCTGCGCTTCCAGGCTATAAAGCGTTTGCATCACCTTTACCCGGATATTTCTTCTACTGATCATTATTATAAGAGCTTGTTAATATTGCGCTTTCGCGGCTGTTAGGTTACGCTTTCGCGGCTGCAAATATAGGCATTTGGCGCGGGAGGGGAAAATGTGACTTATTTTGATCTTTTTGAATATTTGTAAATCCATTGTTATCCACGCATCGTAAGCGGGAACCTCAGCGGTTTTCAGAAGCTGAGCGCCAATCTTTCGATATTCGTGGCGGCGGCAGCCGGGGCAAAGGATTATTCCTATACCGGGTTGAGCATGACGAATGCGCATAACCCCACAGCGAATCCAAGGATGACCGGAAAGGTCGGCAGTCAGGATTTTGACGTCTTTGTCACGGATGTGGCGGCCTCGGCAACAAAGAAATGGGGTTCCGGCGAACCTGATCACATCGCTTGGAAAACTGCTTTATTCGGTTGAAAGCCAAGTTGTTCAGCGGTAGGAAGAAATGCTGCCGATAGCCAATAAGGGGGCCTGAAGGGGTCCCCTTTTGCATTTACGGCAACTGAAAAAATGACATTAACGCCCGGTTTGGTATGAAATTCGTTTACCTTTGCGGGCCTGCCAAGTCTGGCAGGAAAATCACTTTCAAAACAATAAATCAAATACAACTATGGGCAAAAAGTTAAGCGTTACCCCCTTATCTGACCGGGTAATTGTGAAGCCAGCACCCGCTGAAGAAAAAACTGCCGGCGGTATCATCATTCCGGATACAGCAAAAGAAAAGCCGCAACGTGGTACTGTAGTAGCCGCCGGTCCTGGCAAGAAGGACGAGCCGGTGACAGTGAAAGTTGGAGATATGGTATTGTATGGCAAATATGCCGGTACCGAGATCCAGATCGAAGGTGATGATTTCCTGATCATGCGGGAATCTGACATTTTAGCAATTGTTTAATTTGATAATAGCTTAACTGAAATAATTATGGCAAAACAACTTTTCTTCGATATCGAAGCCCGCAACAAGATGAAAAAGGGCGTTGATACGCTGGCCAACGCTGTAAAGGTGACACTTGGACCTAAAGGACGTAACGTAGTACTGGAAAAGAAATTCGGCGCTCCCGCCATCACCAAGGACGGTGTCACCGTTGCCAAGGAGATCGAGCTGGAAGACCCCATCGAGAACATGGGCGCCCAGATGGTAAAGGAAGTGGCTTCCAAGACCGCCGACATCGCCGGTGACGGAACTACGACGGCTACCGTTCTCGCTCAGGCCATCATTGCTGAAGGGCTGAAGAACGTCGCTGCCGGCGCCAACCCGATGGATCTGAAACGCGGTATCGACAAGGCTGTTGAGAAAGTGGTGGCAAATCTCGTTAGCCAGTCCCAGACTATCGGCAACGACAAGAACAAGATCGAGCAGGTGGCTTCTATCTCCGCCAACAACGATAACAATATCGGTAAGCTGATCGCCCAGGCTTTTGGCAAAGTAGGCAAGGAAGGCGTTATCACCGTTGAAGAAGCAAAAGGCACCGATACCACTGTTGAAGTGGTAGAAGGCATGCAGTTTGACCGCGGTTATCTCTCTGCTTATTTTGTAACCAACAGCGAAAAGATGGAAGCTGAGTTGCAGAATCCTTATATCCTGATCTACGATAAGAAGATCAGCGCGATGAAGGACATCCTGCATATCCTCGAAAAGGTGGCTCAAAGCGGTCGTCCGCTGATGATCATCGCCGAGGACCTCGAAGGTGAAGCACTGGCTACCCTCGTCGTCAACAAGCTGCGGGGAACGATCAAGGTCGCTGCTGTAAAGGCTCCCGGCTTTGGTGATCGCCGCAAGGAAATGCTGCAGGACATCGCTATCCTCACCAAGGGGATCGTGATCAGCGAAGAACAGGGTTACAAACTGGAAGGCGCCGACCTCAGCTATCTCGGTACCGCCGCTTCCGTAGCGATCGACAAGGACAACACCACCATCGTTGGCGGCAAGGGCAAGAAGGAAGATATCCTCGCCCGCGTAAACCAGATCAAGGCTCAGATCGAAACGACCACTTCCGATTACGATAAGGAGAAACTGCAGGAACGCCTCGCCAAACTGGCCGGCGGTGTAGCCGTTCTCTATGTAGGTGCCGCTACCGAAGTTGAAATGAAGGAGAAGAAGGATCGGGTCGACGACGCGCTGCATGCAACCCGTGCTGCCGTTGAAGAAGGCATCGTTCCCGGCGGTGGTATCGCGTATATCCGCGCCATCGAGTCCCTCGAAAAGCTGAAGGGTGCCAACGAAGACGAGACCACCGGTATCGCCATCGTAAAGCGTGCTATCGAAGAGCCGCTTCGTCAGATTGTGATCAACAGCGGGATCGAAGGCAGCATCGTGGTACAGAAAGTGAAAGAAGGCAAGGCCGATTATGGTTTCAACGCCCGTACAGAGGTGTTTGAGAACCTGCTGAAGGCTGGCGTCATCGATCCTACCAAGGTTACCCGTATCGCGCTTGAAAATGCCGCTTCTATCGCGGGGATGTTGCTGACCACCGAGTGTGTCATCGCCGACAAGCCTAAGAAAGAAGAAGGTCATGCTCATCCCGGCGGCGCTCCGGGCATGGGTGGAATGGATTACTAAGAAAGTCGATCCAAAATATCAAAACCCCGCAATCCGCGGGGTTTTTTTTTGCTTTTGGGGCTCTGTGGAAAGTAGCCCCAAGCAAAAAAATCTAATGATTGGCCTTCGGCCGGGGAATCTGTGATTCCCTTTGTTTACGTACGTATTGTATGAGGCTCCTGATCCTTATCGCTGCAATCGCGGCCCTGTGTGCCCTACGCCCCAAAAAAGCCGCTCCGGCCTATCTCGCGCTCGGTGATTCCTATACGATCGGCGAGTCGGTGGATTCGGATTCCCGCTATCCCGTTCAGGCGCTGCACATCCTTTTTCCCGGCAGCCATCCCGATATTCAGTGACTCCTTTTGCCCGCGCCACCAACACGGCCAAGATCGCCGCGCAGATCGATTCCTTCAATGCCGTCAACAACCGGATCGCGACGGCCCTTAACGTAAGCTATCTCGATGTCACGACGGAGAGCCGTAAGGCTGCGGCAGACCCCGGGCTTATCGCCATGGACGGTTTACATTTTTCAGGAAAAGAATATGGCATCTGGGCCAGGATGATGCAACCCTGGCTGCTTACAGCTTTAGCCCAACGGTGAGCATAACCGTGCCGCCCATTTGTTTCAGGGTCGCGGGGATATTGTCCTTATCGGCAAGATAATAGGGGATCTGGATGTCGCGGCTGAAGCGCATGACATAGGCAAGATCGACAAACACAGACTGTTTGCGATAGCCCAGCCCCGTGCTCAGATAAAGTTTGTCTGCTTTGATCCCGCTCCCGGAATAAGGATTGGAATAGTATGCGCCGCCCGCTCTCACCATCCATTTGTCGAATTTCATCTCACCGCCGAGGCGCGCACTGATCGTCCCCTTGTAGGTTTCTTTTATCGCCTCGTTCACCGGGTCGAAGACATTTCCGGGATCACCGTTTGGATCGTCGTTGGCGGCCGCGCTGAAATGCGGGCTGTGGGTGGTAATGTATTCGAGGTCGGCGCTTACAAAGCCCTTTTGTTTTTTGGCATCGGCCTGGCCGCCGCCGAAGATATAGCTGCCGCTGACCAGAAAGTGCCAGGGAGTGTAAAGCCGGTAGTCGAAGGTGTTGGGTTCGGGGGAGAGATTGCTGAGCTGATCCAGGTCCTGCGAGTTGATGGAAACCGATCGCAGCGTTGTATAATTCTCTGTTCTGGCGGTCATGCCGGCGCTGATCCTGTCGGTCAGTCCAAACACCGAGGGAGTATGAACGGCGAGTCCAACACGCCAGGCTGGGGAAGGGCTGAAGATGGTCCCCAGTTTTGCGTTGATACCGACGCCTTTTGTCGTATACGTCTCGTTGTAGGTGAAGGATTCGAAATCGTTATTGGGATTGCCGCCGGCGTCGGATTCGGTATAGGTCTGGTAGCGGGTGTAACTGAGGATCGGGATGCCCAGGCTGCCGCCGACATACCATTTTCCATGATAGCCGGAGGCCAGGGAAAGCGCGATCTCGGTGATGCCGCCACTCGACCGGAGATCGTTTTGTTGCAGCACTTTGCCGGCTTTCTGAGGCTGCCCGATGACCTGCAGGTTTCCGTTGATGGTGGCCGTGTCGATCAGCGAGGTATAGAGCGCCATGCGGGTCCCATAGGTGAGACCGGGGCTGAAGATGCCGCCGTTGATATCCAGGCCCGATGCCGCAAACTCCTCGACATACTGCTCGGAGAGTGAGCTGTAGTCGTTGATCCCCTGGTAGGAGACATGGCTGTTGAAGTCGGCGGTGCGGTTGACGGAGAGGACAAAGGCGTTGTTGACGCCGGGCATGGCGCCCGGATATCCCAGAACGATGCCGCTGGCGCCGAGGGAGAACTGGTTGGTCATGGGCGCCTTGTGGGTCTGGCCGAGGTAGCCGTCCTTGTCTGTCAAAAAGCGCCAGCCGGGGCTGATGACGATCTCGCGCGTTTGATAGAGACCCAGCCCGGCGGGGTTGACATAGGCGGCCGTGATATCGCCGCCGAGGGAACCCATGACCCCGCCGATCGCTTGTTGGCGGGCAGTGCCGCCGGGCGTCTGCCAGGAGGCGCGCATGGCGTCTTCCGGTAGCTGGGCCTTGGCTTGTACGCATAGGAATATCCCTATGATAAACAGGAGCTTATACATATGTATCGTGTTAGGCTAGCCTCGCACAATGCCTGCTGAGGCTAAAAGCTTCAAGTAAAGAAGGGTTAGGGTGTGTAAGTGTAAAAGTTAGTGACGTCCCGGTCTGCTGAAACCACCGCCACCGCCACCACCGCCGGAGGGCGAGTAGCCCCGGGTCGGCTGACTGAAGGAAGGCCGGAATCCACCGTTGTTGTTGGTAGGATTCGTCGGGCGGTAGAATGTGTTGTTCACGGGCCGGCTGCTGCCGCGGTTGGTAAGACCGGAATTATAATTGGAAGTGGAAGACATTCCGGGGCGATAATACCGGGCGCCGCCGTTGTTTGTCATCCGGGTGTTGTGGCTAAGACCGTTGCGGTAGGCAACCGAGTTGAAGGGCCGGAGGTTGGAGTAGATGGAGGTAGGAACCGAATGTCCTACGACGAATACTCCGCCGCCATAGTAAGGATTGTAGAAATAGGGATTGTACCAGCTATTCCACATAAAGTAGTTATTCCAGGCCATGTAGGGATCACCAAAACCGTAGCCGTATCCAAAGCCGAGACCGAGGCCCATGCCATAGTAGGGATTGCCGAAACCGTAGCCTGGGTAGCCATAGCCAAAGCCGATCGAAGAGGTGGGTGCATAATAGGAATCGTAAGCACTGTAGTCATCGAAGTAGGACCAGCGGGTAGGATCTTCCGCTTTCATGCGAACATAATTGTCGCTGGGAGCCGTGCTGTAGTAATCTCCTTTGTCAGTTCCGGCAACAGCCGTTCTTGCGGAGCCGGATGAGTAATATATGTCGTCAGTTGTCTGCGCGTTGCGGGAGGAAGAGCAACTGCTCATTCCAACCACCGCGGCTGCGGCAACGGCTAACAGGGTAAAATGATGTTTCATGGCGAGTGTTTTTTAACGTCGAAGTGTTATTTTTGCAACCCTTCACCGTTAAGGTAAAGTTACAATAAATAACGAGGCCTTTCCTTGGAAAGTTAACATTTTCTTGTTAAAAGGCGATTAATTTATAATATGAACAAAGAGATAACAAGCCGGGCACAGGACTATTCGCAGTGGTACAATGATCTGGTGATCAAAGGCGGTCTTGCCGACCATTCCGGGGTCAAGGGATGCATGGTCATCAAACCTTATGGTTTTGGGCTTTGGGAGAACATGCGCGACCAGCTGGACCGCATGTTCAAGGACACCGGTCACGTCAACGCCTATTTCCCGCTTTTCATTCCCAAGAGCTTTCTCAGCAGGGAAGCCGCCCATGTGGAAGGCTTTGCCAAGGAATGCGCCGTGGTTACGCACTACCGGCTGATGAACGACCCCAATGGGGGAGGGGTGGTGGTAGACCCTGCGGCGAAACTGGAGGAAGAGCTCATCATCCGGCCCACCAGCGAGACCATCATCTGGAATACTTACAGGGACTGGATCAAGAGTTATCGCGATCTGCCCTTGCTCATTAACCAATGGGCCAATGTCGTGCGCTGGGAAATGCGCACCAGGCTCTTCCTGCGGACGGCGGAATTCCTGTGGCAGGAAGGTCACACCGCGCATGCTACGGCCGCGGAAGCCATCGCAGAGACCCGGCAGATGCTGGATATCTATGCCAGCTTTGCGGAGGAATATATGGCCCTGCCCGTCATCAAGGGGGTAAAAACCGAGAACGAACGCTTTGCCGGCGCCGTCGACACCTATTGTATCGAAGCGTTGATGCAGGATGGAAAGGCCCTGCAGGCCGGAACCTCTCACTTCCTGGGTCAGAACTTCGCCAAGGCCTTCGAAGTAAAATTCTCGGATAAGAACAACCAACTGGATTATGTCTGGGCTACCAGCTGGGGCGTCAGCACAAGGCTCATCGGTGGTCTGGTGATGGCGCACAGCGATGACGACGGGCTGGTCCTGCCGCCCCGGATCGCGCCCCTGCAGGTGGTCATCGTGCCGATCTACAAGGGCGATGAGCGAAAGGATGCCCTGGATGCGAAGGGCCGTGAACTGGCCGCCGCGCTGAAGGCCGCCGGTGTCCGGGTAAAATTCGACGACAACGACAATAACCGCCCCGGGTTCAAATTTGCGGAATATGAACTGAAGGGCGTCCCCGTGCGGATCGCGATGGGGCTTCGCGACCTGGACAACAACACTGTCGAAGTGGCCCGCCGGGATACGAAAGAAAAGAGTTCGGTCCCGATGGAAGGATTGACCAGCCATATCAGCGGTCTGCTGGCAACCATTCAGCAAAGTATGTATGACAAGGCGAAGGCCTATCGCGATTCGCATATCACGCGTGCCGATACGATGGAAGAATTTGAGCGGCTGCTGGATGAGAAGGGCGGGTTTATACTGGCGCACTGGGACGGGACAGCCGCTACCGAAGAGGCGATAAAGGACCGGACAAAGGCCACGATCCGTTGTATCCCGCTGGACAATCCCGCCGAAGAGGGGAAGTGTATTTTAACGGGAAAGCCCAGCAAGCAGCGGGTGCTTTTCGCAAGGGCGTATTAGGCCCGGCGACAAAAAGTGGGGCACGCGCACCAGCCGCGCCACACACTCCGGGCGTTCGCCGGAGAAAGACTTGGCGAGCGTTGCTATTTTCTTTATTTTCAGGTGCATGGAAGACCTTATGCCGAGGATATCACATTTTTCAAATTAATTCCTTTCCAAAAGCGAAAACCATGGAACCAACGGCGCAATCAAATCTTTTCGAGCTGCAAATCGATCCAACCTCCATGACCTATCTGCGGGATGCCGCCAAATGGGCGCGGTTTTTGGCGATTGCGGGCTTTGTCTTTTGTGGGCTCTTCGTCGTATTCGCCATTATCGTTGCGACCCTGCTGGCCAACTTCCTCAACTCGATGGGAACCTCGCCTGCTTCCGGTGGAATGGGCGCGGGGCCTGTCGCCGCCGCCTATATCGGCATCGCGCTGGTCAGTTTCTTCCCCAATCTTTATCTCTATAATTTCGGCGGCCGGATGCGGATCGCGTTGCAGAACAACGACCAGGAACAGCTGAACATCGCCTTCAAGAACGTCCGGGCCCTGTTCCGGTTTGTGGGTGTCCTGATGATCATCGGGCTGGGAATGTTCGTCCTCTTTCTGCTGCTGTTGCTGATCACCGCCGGAAGGCTCAATTCGTAGAATAGTAGTTGTAATCCTTCAGCAGAGTCTGTAAAAAGTCGAGCGAATCCTGATCGCTGGAGATGTCGAGCCGGCTTCGGATCCGGTCCGCGATGCGCATGGACAGGTCATAGTCCCCGCTTTTGCTCACCGAATTGATGATCGATTTTAGGGTATTGATATCCTTATCGCTCAATTGCATCACCTGCGGATAACGGGGTTTATAGTCTTCGGACAGTTCGGTGAAAACGGTATCCTGCCAGGAAGTGCGGTTGCGGGTATCTATCAGGATGGTCCCGGCAATCAGATCGCCGATGCGTTGGGAATAGGGAGTGGCGAGGATACAGGCGAGTCCCGCGAACAGGAAGATGGTGCACCACCAGGGCAGCGCGCCCGTGAACACGGCGACAAACACCCAAAGCGGGAAGTCTGCGAGCCGGAACATCCACCGGATCAGATACTGGCTGATGGACGGTTCGCCGCCATCGGCGGAGATCACCTTGATCCGTGTCGCTTTTTTCCCGACGCTCTGCCCATTCAGGAAGACCTCGCAAAGCAAATGATAGAGGAAGGGGGGGAGTCCGAACAGGACCCAGATCCAGATATGACTTCCGTCATTTCTCAATGCGCTTCCCAGCACATTGCTTCCGACCAGATAATATGCCCAGATGATCGCGGCGTCCACGGCCCAGGCAAGGAATCGCTTGAAGAAACCAGGGATCATGAAATCCACTTCGATGTTGAAGCCCGTGTCCAATTTTACCTGCAGCATAGAAGAAGGACCATTTTTAGCCGGATTATTTTATTCCGATAATTTTTTGCAGCAAAATGCTATATTGGGGTAAATATAGCCACGGATAAATATACTACTAAATTTTTCCTGTGAGAGAAGGCCTCTTTATTAAAAAAAATATTGATAAGTGGAAGCAATATCAATATGAACCTGCGACCGATCCCGATGAAATGGCGGGACAATTTACCGACCTGGTGAATGATCTGGGCTATTCCAAAACCTTCTATCCGCATAGCAAGGTCACCAACTATCTGAACGGCCTTGCCTCGCGTATCTATCTCGGCGTCTATCGCAACAAGAAGGAAGAGACCTCCCGGATCGTTCGTTTCTGGAAGACGGAGCTGCCGATCGTGGTGCGGCGCTATCACCGCGAGATCCTATACGCTTTTATCATATTCGGTCTTTTTGCCGTTATCGCCGCCTTTTCCGCGGCCCATGACGAGACCTTTGTCCGCGGCGTGCTTGGGGACGGATACGTGGATATGACCGAAGACAATATCGCCCGGGGCGATCCTTTTGGCATCTACAAAAGCGATGACCAGCTGAATATGTTCCTGCGCATCGCCACCAACAACATCGAGGTGTCCTTCATGATCTTTATCGCCGGCTTTATTCTTTCCATCGGCACGATCTGGCAACTGTTTCAAAACGGCGTCATGGTCGGCGCCTTCCAATACTATTTTTTTTCAAAGGGATTGGGTCTGCAGTCGGTGCTGGTTATCTGGATCCACGGGACGCTGGAGATCTCTTCGATCATCATCGCCGGCGCTGCGGGTCTTGTGCTGGGTAACAGCATTCTTTTCCCGGGGACGCACCGGCGTATCGATTCGCTGAAGCGCGGCGGCAAGGACGGGATAAAGCTGATGATCGGCCTTGTGCCGGTCTTTATCGTAGCCGCATTCCTCGAGGGTTTTGTGACCCGGTATTCCCGGATGCCGATATGGCTCAGCGTGTCCATCCTGGCGGGCTCCCTGTTCTTTGTTATCTGGTATTTTGTCGTCTATCCCATAAAGCTGGAGAAAAAAAGCAGACCCGTATGATGATCCGCCGCCACCCGGGAATTCTCCTCCTTTTCCTGCTGACCTGCCACCTCTCCGCCATCGCTCAGCGGGACAAGCCCGGAGAGCGGTTGGATACCACCATCGCCGATACCGTTGTTGTCGGCGAGGATTATCCGTCCGGCGGGAAGAATGCCGGAGGGAAGACCCATCTCGACACGACCACCGTGGCCGTACCTGAATCGGGTAATGCGGGTTCCACGGCGGAACAATCCCCTGTACTGCGGCATCTTCCCGATACGACGGTCAATCGCTGGCAACACGATCCGAAATTTGCATATGCCAACGACCCGGACTACTGGAAGGTCCGGCAGGAGAAGACGAGTGGCTTCTGGCTCTGGCTCGGCCGGGTGCTGGCAAGCAAGGGCTTCCGGTACACCGTGCTCATCCTGCTTGGCGGCTTGCTGCTTTACGCGATCATCCGCATCGTGATGGACAACAACCTGACCCTCTTTTACCGCCGCACAAAGCGGACGGCGGGCGGCCCGGAGGAAACGGAAGGGCTGCCCGAGGAAGAAAATATCGAGCAGCGCCTCCGGCATTTTCTCGAGATCGGGGACAAACGCCAGGCTACCCGTTATCTCTATCTGAAATCACTACATCTGCTAAGCGCCCGGAGTCTGATCCGGTGGCATGTGGATACGACCAACCAGGAATACCTTCGCCAGTTGAAGGATCATTCCCTGGAAGGCAGTTTCCGGCTTCTTACCGGAGCCTACGAACGGGTATGGTACGGAGACTTCGTGCTTAGCGACGCTTCCTTCCAACGGCTGCATGAATATTTTATGGACTTCTTTAAAACCCTGGAGGCATGAGCGGGAATCGCCGATATCGAGGGCTGTCTTTTGGCCTGATGACCGGACTGCTGCTGCTATTGCTCTCCTCCTGTAACTTCAACCGGAAGGAACTGAACCGGCGCGTCACGCTGCGGCGGAATGACGATAATCCTTATGGCGCGCGGATAGCCTATGATGGGTTGACCTGGCTTTTTCCCGACGCGGATATTTCCGTCGCCAACATGAGTCCGCGGAACATGACCAGCGGTGAGGAGAAGAAAGCCGTCATCTGCATTGCGTCTTCGGTCGAGGCCACGCCGGCCGAGGTGAAGGCCCTGATGAATTTTGTCGGTGATGGCAACCAGGTATTCATCTCGGCGTTCAGGATCAGCGATACTTTGCTGCACACGCTGGGTTTGCGCACCGCCTTCCATTTTTTTTATGGCAGCGAACAGATGGACAGCCTGACGGTGGGTGTCTATAGTCCGGTGGACGCGGGTTATAAAACCTATACCTATCCGGGCGACAGCTATGATACTTATATCTCTTCGCTCGATTCCCAGTATACCTCGGTGCTTGGGCGGGATGCCCGGGGACGCCCCAACTTTGTCCGTATTGGCTATAAGGGCGGCGGGGCCATCTATCTTCATTTCGCGCCGCTTGCCTTCTCCAATTTCTTTCTCCTGCACAAGAAGAATATGGCCTATTACGAGAATGCGCTTTCCTATCTCCCCCAGACGACAAAACAATTCATCTGGAATGATTATTTCCGGTATGGTCAACCGCGGCGTTCTTTTTCCGCCTTACAATATATCTTTGGCAATGATGCCCTGCGCTGGGCTTTCTGGCTCCTGCTCCTGCTTTTTGCGCTTATCTATATTTTCGATTCGAAGCGGCGGCAACGGATGATCGCCACGATCGCCCCCCTGCGAAATACATCGCTCGAGTTTGTGCGGACCATCGGCCGGCTATATTTTCAACGCCGGGATAACCGCAACCTGGCGGGGAAGATGGCCATGCATTTCCAGGACCAGGTCCGCACCCATTATCACTTGCCGGCAACGGTGCTGGATGAGGATTTCGTCCAGCGGCTTGCTTACCGGACGGGATATCCGAAGGAGCAGTTGCAGGGGCTTGTTGATTATATCCGGCAGCTGCCGCAGAGAGGCCATCTGCCGGATGAGGAACTGCTGGATTTCCATCGTCAACTGGAGGAATTTTATAAACATACCTAATATGGAAGAGAATTTATTCGAACAACGGACGGATCTCGATGATCTGAGACAGGCGGTGGAGCAACTGAAGGGAGAGATCGGAAAGGTCATTGTCGGCCAGGAGGGGATGATCGAGCTGCTGCTGGCGGGCATCCTTGCGGACGGGCATATCCTTATCGAAGGGGTGCCGGGTGTCGCCAAGACGCTGACGGCAAAGCTGCTGAGCCGGGTGATCTCCGTAGGCTTTTCGCGGATCCAGTTTACCCCCGATCTGATGCCGAGCGATGTTATCGGCACCAGTGTGTTCAACCCCCGGGATAACAACTTCCAGTTCAAGCACGGACCCATCTTCAGCAATATCGTGCTCATCGACGAGATCAACCGTGCCCCGGCCAAGACGCAGTCCGCGTTGTTCGAGGTCATGGAAGAGCGGCAGATCACGGTGGATGGGCATACTTATCACCTGGAGGCGCCGTTCATGGTCGTCGCCACGCAGAACCCTATCGAGCAGGAAGGGACCTATCATTTGCCTGAGGCGCAGCTGGACCGCTTTCTCTTTAAGATCAGGGTTCAATATCCGACGCAGGAGGAAGAATTCCATATCGTTTCCAATCACCATCTGATGAAGGGCGATCAGCGGATCGAGACGGTGGATCCCGTTATTCCCGGCGTCCGGATCCAGCAATTGCGGGACAAGGTGCGGGGGCTGCATATCGAAGAAAAGCTGATCCATTTTATAACGGCCATCGTAGTGGCAACGCGCGATCATAAAGCGATCTTTTTAGGGGCGTCGCCGCGGGCGTCCATCGGCATCCTGAATGGCGCGAAGGCCCTGGCGGCGATGCGGGGCCGCGACTTCGTGACACCCGAGGATATCGTTTATATCACTCCCTCCGTCCTGCGGCACCGGCTCGTGCTTACCCCTGAGAAGGAAATGGAAGGAACGACGACAGACGAGGTCATCGCTGAAATAGTAAAATCGATAGAGGTACCCCGCTGATGCTAAAAAGATTCTATATATCGCTCTATTTCTCCCGGCGCTTTTACTGGCTTTTTGTCGGGATCATCGCCGTCTTCGTGGTGGCGTATGCGGTGCCCTTTCTTTTCACGGTGGCCCAGCTGCTGCTGCTCTTCTTCACCATCGTGACGATCCTCGATTATGTCGTGCTGTTTCTTCGAAAGGACCCGGTGCCGGCGAAACGCGAACTCACCGACCGGATGAGCAACGGCGACAACAATCCGGTGCAAATATTCCTGAGGAACGATTATCCCTTCCCCGTCCGGCTGAAGATCATCGACGAACTGCCCGATCAATTCCAGCAGCGTGACTTTTCCCTTACTGCCGACCTGAAGCCGGGGGCAAGCGGAGTGCTGGACTATAGCCTGCGGCCGAAGGAGCGGGGGGAGTATATCTTTCATAACATCAACCTCTTTATCAAAAGTCCTTTTGGGCTGCTGATCCGCCGGAGCATCGTGCAGGCCGAGACGACGGTTCGGGTGCTGCCCTCTTATCTGGCCCTGCGGCAGTACAGTTTGCTGGCCGCTTCCAATAATCTCGCCGAGAGCGGAAGCAAGCGCATCCGCAAACTGGGACATAGCCTGGAGTTCGAGCAGATAAAGGAATATGTCACGGGAGACGATATCCGCAGCCTGAACTGGAAGGCTACGGCGCGCAAGGGCGGGCAGCTGATGGTCAATACCTTTACCGATGAGAAAAGCCAGCAGGTGTATTGTCTTATCGATAAGGGCCGGGTGATGAAGATGCCCTTTGACGGCATGAGCCTCCTCGACTATGCCATCAATGCCGCGCTCGTATTGTCGCATGTCGCGCTGATCCGGCAGGACAAGGCGGGGCTCCTTACTTTTGGCGACCAGATCGGCACTTTCCTGCCGGCGGGCCGCCGGTCGATGCAGATGACCAGCATCCTCGAGGTCCTCTACAATCAGCAGACCCGCTGGCAGGAGACGGACTATGAGAAACTATATGCGATGGTCAGGACGCGGATCACCCAGCGAAGCCTGATCGTGTTGTTCACCAATTTCGAATCCTTGTCCGGGCTCGAGCGGCAGATGCCCTATATCCGGGCTATCGCCCGCCGGCACCTGCTGCTGGTGGTGTTCTTCGAGAATACCGGGTTGCGGCAGCTGCGGGAGCAATCGGCGGAAGACATCGAAGGGGTATATGTAAAGACCATCGCGGACAAATTCGCTTATGAGAAGCGGCTTATCGTCAAGGAGCTTAACCAGCATGGTATCGCCACGATCCTTACGGCGCCGGAGAACCTCACCGTGCAGACCGTCAATAAATACCTGGAGATAAAGGCCCGGCTCGCTATCTGAGTCTTATCTTTGGTGCGATGGAACCGACTCCCCATTTGTTCGAGCAGGGCCAGGTGCTCCTTATCGACAAACCGCTTGACTGGACCTCTTTCGATGTCGTTCGCAAACTGCGCCGGCTGGTGAGGACAAAAAAGGTCGGCCATGCGGGCACCCTGGATCCCCTGGCAACGGGTTTGCTCATCCTCTGTACGGGGAAGTTCACCAAACGAATCAACGATTTTATGGCGCAGGAAAAGGAATATACCGGGACGATCGTCCTGGGTGCCAGCACCCCTACCTACGACCTGGAAAGCGAACCGCAGCCGGGAAAGGACCCTGCCGGGCTGACGCCGGAAGTGGTGCTGGAGACCATCGCCCGCGAGTTCACGGGCGAGATCTGGCAGACGCCGCCGATCCATTCGGCGATAAAGGTGGGCGGGAAGCGGGTTTATGAATTGGCCCGCAAGGGTAAAGACGTAAAGCTCGAGGCGCGGCGGGTTGTGGTCAGCGAATTTGCGATCACGGATTTCCGGATGCCCGTGCTGGAGTTTCGGGTGGTTTGTTCAACAGGAACGTATATCCGCAGTCTGGCCAATGACCTTGGCGCCGTTCTTGGTTGCGGCGGTTATCTCAGCGGGCTGCGCCGGACGCGTATCGGGGAATTCCGGGCCGACCAGGCGATGAGCATCGCCGCGGCGGAGGAGTATATTCAGGGAAAATTCGATGCCTTGGAGCGGGGTGAGCCTGCGGGGCAGCCGTCGGGCGAATAGAAGGGGCAGCCGCTAGAAGGGATAGCCGCCGTTAGAAGGGGCAGCCGCCGTTAGAAGGGGTAGCCGATGCCCAGCTGGAACTGTCCTTTGAAGAGCTGCATATCATAGAACCAGCTTTCGCTGTGATCCTGTCGCTGTGGATCTTTTAGCTTATATGCCCAGTCAAACCGGATGATGAACCAGTCGAAGTCGAAGCGCAACCCGGTGCCGGCATCGACGGCAAATTCCCGGTAGAAGCGGTTGAACTGAAAATCACTTCCCTTATCGGCCTCTTTTGTGATGGCGGGACTGTCGATCAGCACATGGCGGTCCCAGATATTGCCCGCATCCACATATATGGCGCTAAGAACCTTGACGCTGTTGAAGAGTGTGCCTATCGGAAAGCGATACTCGATATTGCCTTCCAATTGCACGTCGCCGAAACGGTCGAGCGGATAGGTGCCCGAGGCCTTGCCCGCGGTGTCATAAAATTTGGAGGAGCCCAGTCCCAACTGCCGGACCTGCCAGCCGCGCATGCTGTTGGGGCCGCCTGCGAAAAAGGCTTTGTAGAAGGGGAGGGTCTGCTCCCATCCCGAGCCTTCCCGGCCATAGGCCCAGCCGGCACCCGCATAGGCATGAAAGGCCAGCTGGCTGCGGCGATAGTCGATATGGTGCCGGTAATCCACTTCTCCCTTGACAAAGCGCCAGAGCGCGCCTTCATCGAGTTTCCGGGAGATGAGCCCGGCCAGCCCGCCGCTGCTTTCCCCGCTGAAGGACACGAAGTCGGAATGTCTGCCGTATTTGTTGAATATCTTATAGACGACCTGTGAACTGAGTACGAGTCCACTTTTGAAGGCCAGGTTCAAAGAAGGGACCTTTTGCAGATAGGAGTTGAAGCTGTCGGTCTTGCTGAGCTGGGTATATTCGATATTGATCGGCCGGAGAAGGAGTGAGCGGTTGCCCCAGGTCCGTTCCCAGCCGAAGGACCCGTTTATCGACCGCATGGTGAAGAACTGGTGGCGATCGATATACGATGCGTTGACGTTCACCACGGAGCGGAGACTGTCCAGGCGGCCCTGTCTTCCAAAGAGAAGCCTTAGCTGGCGGGGTAACAGGCGGGGGAAGGAAATGGTGTGCGAGATGCTGGCTTGCGTGGTCTGGATGAAATCGGACCCCAGTTCGACACCGCCCCGGAGCGTGGTGGAGGTTAGCACCGACTGTTTGTAGGCGTTGCGGTTCCGCAGCCCGAGGTTGGCATTGATCCCGAAAAGATTGGTGGCCGTGACGATATCGTTGGTATTGCGGGCCACTTCGTAGTCGGCGTTGAAGAACTGTTTTACCGCGGGATAGAGCTTTAGCGTTCCGTCGAGGACGGAGTCGCTGCTGTCTGAGGGCGTGAAGCTCATCGTGGACTGTTGCCAGGCGCCCATCTGGTTGAACCGGTTGAGCGTACGGATCACGTTCTGCTGGCGGTAGAGACTGCCGGGCCGTACGAATACATTATCGGTAATGACCCAGGGCTTGAACTTATTGGCGCGGGATATCAGCGTGATACCGCGGGCGGCACTGGTGTCGATATTGCTTACCGTCACCGTATCCTCGATAATGATCGGCAAGTCGGGATAGACGTTGATGTGACCGACATAGTATTTGGTGATGTGAGTGGAATCATGGACGGGGCGTTCGCTTACCTCGACATTGATCGTGGGATGTTCCCGTTTCTTTTTCAATTCTTCCAGCAGCGCTGCCTGTTGAAAGGGGTCCAGGTTCGGATCGATCAGCGCCGATACGACGCTATCCCGGAAGAAGACGAGGTCGTCCTTGGTAAAATAGTAGTAGCCGTTGTTATGAAAGAGGTTGACCAGGCGATCGCGCTCATTGGACATCAGCTGTTTGGAATAGGGCAGGCCTTTCTTCAGGAAGGACTCTTTGCGGTGTTCGAGTGCCAGGGCCTGCAGGGCCGGCGTCGACAGGTTGAACCCGATGGAGTCCAGCCGCATCTGCGTGCCGGGGTAGATGGTAAAGTCGATGGTCACCCGGTATTCATTGCGTTCGGGGTGCTTTTTGAACCGCACGGTGTCCCGGCGAACGGTATCCTTGATGGCGGGCGTGTTATAGCCCAAGGCATTGAGCAGGGAATTCATAAATCCGATGCTCCGGCGGATGTTGGCTGTATCGAACACCGGGGGATTCATGACCTTGCGGTAAAGCCCGATGATGGAAACGATCTGGGGGCGAAGGCTGTCGTCCAGCTGGTTGGATAACCTGGTTTCCAGGTCGCGTTTTTCTCCGCTGGGGAAGTTGCCTTCCACTTTTACGTTGACGGCAAAGACAAAGGGCTGGTGGTATTGATAGTGGCGGGGAACCGTACAGGAAAAGAGCAGGGTTAAAACCAAGGTTGGGAGCAGCAATGCAGGATTGAGAAAAGATACAGTAACTTGCCGTTTGTCCATATTGTAAATGAAGTGCAATGCTGATCACAAAATCGCAGGTCAAATATATTCAAAGTTTAGCCCATAAAAAATTCCGTGATGCAGAAGGCGTTTTTGTGGTGGAAGGGCCCAAGATCGTGGGGGAGTTGCTACGGGCGCCCAACCTGCGCTCCCGGGTCGTTTATGCGCTTTCCCGTTGGGCCGGCGAATTACCGGAACCCCTGCGCGCGGTGGTGACTGTTGTCGAAGAGTCCCAACTGGAGCGGTTGTCCGCGTTGACGACCCCCAACCAGGTGGTGGCGGTATTCGAAAAGCCGGTGTTCCAGGCACCCGACTTTGACAAAGGCGTTCATCTCGCGCTGGACGGCATTCAGGATCCCGGCAACCTGGGGACCATTGTCCGGCTGGCGGACTGGTTTGGCATTGCCAACGTCGTTTGCAGTGAGGACAGTGCCGATGTCTATAATCCGAAAGCCATCCAGTCGACTATGGGAAGCATTGTCCGGGTGTCGGTGCGATATGAGGAGCCGGGTGCGTTGATCCGCCGGTCGGGGTTACCGGTGTATGCGGCCCTGCTGGAAGGGGAGGGGGTGTATGGTATCGGCCGGATCGACAAGGGATGGGTCCTTATTGGAAACGAATCGAAGGGTATCCGGCCTGAGTTGCAGCCGCTGGCCACGCGGCGGGTCACCATTCCCCGTATCGGTCAGGCGGAATCGCTGAATGCGGCCGTAGCTACCGGGATCCTGTTATCCCACCTGGTGGGATAGTGGTTATCGGAACTGGATGGCCCGGGCGGGTTGCATCCGGCGGACGATGATCGTCGGGATCATGAGGATCAGGAAGCAGACGACGAATGTGCCGCCGTCTACCAGCAGTAGATGCCACCATTCCAGCCGGACCACCGCTTTGGAAATAAAATAGGCATCCTCCGGCAAGGTGATGAACCCATAGTGATCCTGCAGGAAGCAGATCAGCAGCCCGAAGACATTGCCGAGGACGATGCCGAAAAGGGTGATGATGGTGCCCTGGTAGAGGAAGATGGTCTGGATGGAAAGATTGGGCGTACCCAGCGCCTTCAGGATACCGATCATGCGGGTTCGTTCCAGCACCAGGATGATCAGGCAGGTGACGAGGTTGAGCGTGGCGACGATGATCATGATGATCAGCACGATGGCGATGGTCGTATTCTGCAGATTGAGCCAGTCGAAGATATTGGGGAAGACGTCCTGGGTCGTATGGCTGCCCCAGTCCTTTGGTAGCTGGTCGAAGATTCGAGAGTTCACGGCATCCGCCTGCCGGTAGTCATAGCCAAAGATCTCATATCCGCCGATCTGGTCCGGGTTCCAGTTGTTGAGCCGTTGGATCAACCGGAGATCGCCGATGGCGATCAGCTTATCATAGTCTTCGATGCCGGTCTTGAAGAGCCCGGAGACGATCATCGGGCGGACGCGCGGCGGGCCGTCATTCCGTACAAAATAGATCACCACTTTATCGCCGACCTTTATATGGAGCTGGCCGGCGGTATATTCGGACAGGACGATCTCGCTGCTATAGCCGCTGTCGGGGAACCGGGGCCAGCGGCCGGCCTTTAGAAAATCGCGGAGATTGCCGAAATCATAGTCTCTTTCCACGCCCTTTAGCTGGACATAGTCGATACTCTCGCTGCTGCGGATGACGGCATACTTGGTCGCAAAGGCCTGGATGGTCTTTATCCCGGGGTCGTGTTTGAGGATGCGCAGGACGGTATCGTTCTTTTCCATCGGCGCTTCTTCGGAGATAAGCCCGCGGTTGGGGGAGTAGTGCTGGACGCGGAGATGACCCCAGAGATTGAACACCTTCTGGCTGATAGCATATTGAAAACCGTTGGTGAAGGCCAGGGTCAGGAGCATGGCTGCGACGCTGATCACCGTTGCCGCTATGGCCAACCGGATGATAAAACGCGAGAAGGATCGTTCCCGGTTGAAGGCGACGCGGCGGGCTATAAAGGCTGGTACATTCATATTATATGCCCGGGCCGCTTGAGCGGACCGGATGTTATTCGGTGGTCAAAAGTAACAGGTGGGGGGCGATCAATGAAATTTTTGTGCTAATTTGTCGGGCGCCATCGCAAATCAATTCTTTTCCCATGAATCGCAACGCCTGCATTGCTCTGTTGATCTTTTTGCTGGGGGCCGGCGGGCTGACCGCTCAGATACCCGACTTTGTCTATTCGCCGACGATCGGCACGCCCCAGCTTTTTACGGCCGGCAATCAACTGGGTTATCCTATAATCCGGTTGAACACCGGCGATCAGCTGGAGTTGCATTTCGACGACCTCGATGAGAGTGTGAAGAGTTATTACTATACGATCGTCTTGTGTAACGAGGACTGGACGCCTGCCGAGGTGAGCGAATTCGACTATATCAAAGGGTTTTCCCAGATCCGCATCGAGAACTATCGCATCTCTTCCGTCGCGCTCACGCATTATGTCCATTACACGGCGACGGTGCCCGACCCCAATTGTATTCCCATCCATTCGGGGAATTACCTGCTAAAGGTCTTTCTCGACGGGGATACGTCGAAGCTGGCCTTTACCAAACGTTTCCTGGTGACCGATTCGCGGGTCAAAATACAGAGCCAGCTGCTGACGCCGCAGAACTTCGAACTTGCGCACACCTATCAGAATATCCAGTTCCGGCTGAATGTCTCGGCGATAAACCCGCCCAATGTCCTGGACCAGGTGCGCGTGGTCGTCCTGCAGAATTACCGGTGGGACAATGCCATCCATGGCGTGAAACCGAGGATCTACCTCAACAACGATCTGCAGTACAACGGCACGGATGATTTCAATTTTGAAGGTGGTTCGGAATGGCGCTGGGCCGATCTGCAAAGCTTCCGGTTCCAGAGTGACCGGGTCCAGACGGCCGACTATGGCAAGACCTCCACCGATGTTTTTTTGAAACCGGATGCCGACCGCAGCCAGCGGGAATTTTACTTCTACAAGGACTATAACGGCGGTTTTATCATCCAGACCACCGAGCCCTACAGTCCGCTTTATCAGACGGACTATGCCACGGTGCATTTTGTCTATGTGCCTGGGGGGAATATCCCGCTTGACAACAAGGATGTTTATGTGTTGGGGCGGTTCACCGGCGGCGGGATCAATGATAGTTGCAAGATGACATGGAATGCGGAGAAGGGTGGATACGAACGCAATTTCCGGATGAAGCAGGGATACTACAGTTATTCTTATGTTGCGGTCGACCGGGGTGATGCTTCGATGAAGGGGACCTTTGTACAGACCGAAGGCAATCATGTGGAGACGGAGAATGACTATATGATCCTGGTGTATTACCGGGCGCTTGGCGCCCGTGCCGATGAGCTGATCGGGATCACCCGCTTCAACAGCCTCAATAAATAATTTTTTGGATCAATTCGGAGATCGTTTCGTGCAATTTCATTACCTTCGCACCGGCAAAGTCTTATACGACCAGCTCCCGCTGAACCCCGCCAGGGCCGGAAGGCAGCAACGGTAGGTGGTCGTAGCGGTGCGATATAAGTAACTTTGCCATTTTTTATTGGTATAAAGCCAACAATTCTCCCGCCACCGCCCCCTCCTCTGAATGGATATTACGTATCTTTATACTCCAAAATAAAGCGATATATTATGAAATTCTTCATCGACACGGCCGATCTGGCGCAAATCAAGGAAGCAAACGACTTAGGCATTTTAGATGGTGTTACGACCAATCCCTCGCTGATGGCGAAGGTGGGCATCAAGGGTGAGGCTGCGGTGACCAATCATTACAAGACGATCGCAGAACTGGTGGACGGTGATGTAAGCGCTGAAGTGGTATCGACTGAATTCAAGGCTATCATCGAAGAAGGTAAGAAGCTGCATGCCATCCATCCGAATATCGTGGTGAAGGTACCGATGATCAAGGAGGGTATCAAGGCGTTGAAATGGTTTTCCGACAACGGCATTAAGACCAACTGTACGCTCTGTTTCTCTGCGGGTCAGGCTATCCTGGCGGCAAAGGCGGGCGCCAACTATATCTCTCCTTTTATCGGGCGTATTGACGACAGCAACTGGGATGGTTTGGAACTTATCGAGCAGATTGCCGAGATCTATTCGATACAGGGATATGAGACCGAGATCCTGGCGGCTTCTATCCGCAGTCCTTTGCATATCGTCAAGTGTGCGGAAGCCGGCGCCAACGTGATCACTTCGCCGCTGGAATCGATCCTTGGATTGCTCAAGCACCCGCTGACGGATATCGGCCTGGCTAAGTTCCTGGCGGATGCCAAGGCCTGGGCATAGCGTTCAAAAGATTTAAATAATTGCCGCAGGCGATTCCGCGAAGAGTGGGATGGTCCTGTGGCTTTTTTGTTCTCCGGCGGCTGCGAGTCCGACTACTTCGCCGATGAGGATGATCGCCGGATGTGTGAGTTCGTGGGTGGCGGCCAACTCTGCGAGTGACCCGGCGGTTCCCACGGCTACCTGCTGGCTGTTCCAGGATCCATGCCGGATAATGGCCGCCGGCATCGCGCCGGCGCCTTCCTGCCGGTACAACCCGGCTATTTCCGCCAGTTTCTTCATCCCCATATAGATTACCACCGTCGCCTTGCTTTGCAAGGCCAGCCGAAGGTCGGCGGACAGGGAGCCGTCTTTCTTTGTACCGGTGACGACCCAGATACTTTCGCTGACCGCCCGATGGGTGAGGGGGATATCCGCCAGTCCCGCTGTTTGCATGCTGGTGATCCCCGGAATATAGGAAACCCGCAGACCCAGCTCCCGGGCAAAGAGCAGTTCTTCGAAGCCGCGGCCGAAGATAAAGGGGTCTCCGCCCTTCAACCGGATGATCGTTCCGCCGGTTGCTGCTTTCTCCCGGATCAAGGCGTGGATCTCGTCCTGGGTAATTGTGGACCGGTAAGGCCGTTTGCCGACACAGATGCATTCGCAGCCGGGCGGTGCCAGTTCCAGCAGGGTGGTGTTAGCCAGATGGTCATAGAGAATGACGTCGGCCCGCTGGAGCGCCCGCCAGGCTTTGACGGTGAGCAGTTCCGGGTCACCGGGTCCGGCGCCGATGAGAAGCAGCTCGGAAGTGGCGGGAGGTACCGAATTCATATAATTATTAATTTATATGATGTAAATTATGTTTTTTAATCTAAAAAAGAACTATACTTGTATCGGATCATTGCATATAATTAATCGTAATATTTAACGACTGCTTCCCATTTAACCTCCCAAATTCATTGAGTATGAGCAATGGGCATCTTCCTGTGGTGGTCGTTATAGGGAACGGAATGGTCGGTCACCGGTTTTGCGAAAAGTTAAGGTCCGCCGGTCAGTACCGGATCGTTGTGTTTGGCGAGGAGCCGCGGCCTGCCTATGACCGTGTACATCTCAGCGAGTATTTTAATGGTAAATCTGCTTCCGACCTGGCTCTGCCGATGACCGGCTGGTTCGGGGATGAGGAGATTGTTCTTCACCTTGGACATCAGATCCGGGAGATTGACCGGCAGCAGCGGCTGGTCCACTCGGATAAAGGGGTGGTTCAGCCCTATGACTACCTTGTGCTGGCGACGGGTTCTTCCGCGTTTGTCCCCGATATCCCGGGCGTGGAGAAGGAAGGAGTTTTTGTGTACCGGACGATCGAGGACCTGGATAAGATCAGGGGCTATGCCGCCGGGGCGCGGAGCGGCGCGGTGTTGGGCGGCGGGCTGCTCGGGCTGGAAGCGGCGAAGGCTCTGCTGGACCTGGGCATTCCCCAGCCGCATGTGGTGGAGTTTGCACCCCGGCTGATGCCCAGGCAGATCGACAGCGCCGGGAGTCATGCGCTGGAGTCCAGTCTGAAGAAACTGGGCCTTCAGCTTCATCTGAATAAAGTGACCCAGTCCATCGAGGGGCATGGCCGCATCGAGGCGTTGCAGTTTGCCGATGAAAGCCGGATCGCCATCGACCTGCTGGTTATTTCTGCGGGTATCCGGCCGCGTGACGAGCTGGCGCGGCTGGCCGGGGTTTCCGTCGGGACCCGCGGCGGGATCGTCGTGAATGAACGACTGCAGACTTCCGACAAACATATCTATGCCATCGGGGAATGTGCGTTGGCACAGGGAATGATCTATGGCCTGGTGGCTCCCGGTTATGAGATGGCCGATGTGGTTGCCGCCAATCTGCTGGGCGGCAACAAGGTGTTCACCGGCTTTGATATGAGCACCAAGCTAAAACTAATCGGTGTGGATGTGGCGAGCTTTGGCGATCCGTTTGCCGCCGAGCCGGATTGCGGAACGATCGTTTTTGAAGACCGTCATAAAGGAGTTTACAAACGGATCAACGTCACCGCGGATGGCAAATACCTGTTGGGGGGCATCCTGATCGGCGATGCGGCGGCCTATAACCTGCTGTTGCAGACGGTGAACAACCGGCTGGTGTTGCCCGCCGATCCGTCGGCGCTGATCCTTGGCAATCGGGATGCGGCCTCGGATGGACTGGGCGCGATGAGCCTGCCTGATGAAGCCCTTATCTGCAGCTGCGAAGCCGTGACCAAGGCGGCCATCTGTACGGCCGTGGTGGAGAAGGATGCCACCACGATGGACGTGATGAAGAAATGTACCCGCGCGGGCACCGGCTGCGGAGGTTGTATCCCGCTGGTAAAGGACCTGATCACCGCCACGATGAAGGCCGGCGGGATGTATGTCCGCAACGTCATCTGCGAACATTTTGAACATTCACGGCAGGAGCTGTTCGATCTGATCCGGCTGCACGATATCCGCACCTATGCGGAGGCCCTGGCGCACTGGGGCAAGGGGGACGGCTGTGAGGTGTGTAAGCCGGCCGTGGCGAGCATTCTCGCGAGTCTGTGGAATGAGCCGATCGTCAAACAGGCGACGATCCAGGATAGTAATGACCGTTATCTTGCCAATATCCAGAAAGGGGGCAGCTATTCGGTAGTGCCCAGGATACCCGGCGGCGAGATCACCCCGGACAAACTCATCGTGCTGGGCAAGGTCGCCAAGCGATACAATCTCTATACAAAGATCACGGGCGGACAGCGGATCGATCTCTTTGGCGCGCATGTAGGCGACCTGCCGGCCATCTGGGAAGAACTGATCGAAGCCGGTTTTGAAAGCGGTCATGCCTATGGCAAGGCCCTGCGTACCGTGAAAAGCTGTGTAGGCAGCACCTGGTGCCGGTTTGGGCTGCACGACAGCGTTTCCTTTGCCATAGAGATCGAGCAGCGGTATCGGGGTATCCGTGCGCCGCATAAGATCAAGGGCGGCGTCAGCGGCTGTGTCCGCGAATGCGCCGAGGCGCAAAGCAAGGACTTTGGGATCATCGCCACGGAGAAAGGCTGGAACCTGTTCGTATGCGGTAATGGAGGTTCACGGCCGCAGCATGCACAGCTGCTGGCCACGGATATTGACAAAGACAGTTGTGTCCGGTATCTCGACCGGTTTTTGATGTTCTATATCCGCACGGCCGATCCGCTGACCCGGACCGCGACCTGGCTCAACAAGATGGATGGCGGCATGAGCTATCTGAAGAATGTCGTCGTCAACGACAGTCTGAACATGGGAGAGCAGTGGGAGCGGGAGATGCAGGCGCTTGTCGACAGCTATAAATGCGAGTGGAAGGAGGTTGTCGACGATCCCGAGCTGCGCAAACGTTTCAATCATTTTGTCAACGCGCCCCGGAAGAAAGATCCGGAGCTGCAATTCGATAACCTGCGCGGCCAGACGAAGGCGCAGGAATGGTAAACTATTCACAATGGAATCAACGGCTATTAATGTAAAATGGATGGCTGCCTGCCGGGTGGAAGATGTCCCCGGTGACGGCGGCGCCTGTGTTCTTCTGGGCGGCGAGCAGATCGCCATCTTCTTCTTCGCCCGGCGCGATGAATGGTATGCTACGGAGAACCGCTGTCCCCATAAGCAGCAGATGGCTCTTGCCCGCGGGATGACGGGCAGCACCGGGCCGGACTGCGAGCCCAAGGTGGCCTGTCCTTTTCACAAGAAGACCTTTTCCGTGCGAACGGGCGAGTGTCTGAGCGGGGAGGACTACAGTATCCGCACCTACCCGGTCAAGGTCAAGAATGGCCGGGTATATGTCGGCATTCCGTGGTAAATTGCGTTATGCGTGATATCACACACAAGCCCGTCACTTTACGCACGGCGAGGGCGCGGGGGGTACTCTTCTGCAGCGCCGAGAACCTTCCGCTTATCCGGAACGGAACCTTACCCAAGGGAAATCTCTTCGATGTGGCCCGGGCGGCCGGCTTTCTCGGCGCCAAGGCGGTTCCGCAGTTGTTACCCCATTGTCATCCCGTGACCATCGACGGTATGGAGATGACCTTCGAGCTGCTGGATCCCGAGCGGGATCGCGACTGGCTGGGCACGGCCGATGCCGGCCGGAGCGGTATCGTCATCGTCGGCGAAGCCCGGAGTATCGGCCGTACGGGTATCGAGATGGAGGTCCTTGCCGGAGTGTCGATTGCTGCGCTGGAACTGTACGATATGCTGAAACCGGTGGACAAACAGTTGGAGATCGGTCATATCCGGCTCCTGGAAAAAAAAGGCGGAAAAAGCGATCGGGAGCGGTTTTTCGCCACACCGCCCACCTGCGCGGTATTGGTCTGTTCGGACAGCACTGCCGCGGGCAAGCGCGAGGATAAGAGCGGCGGGATCATCCGGGAAATGCTTGAAGGTGTAAACGCCCGGGTTGTGGACTATGCCGTCGTTCCCGACGAGAAGAGCGTCATCCAGCAACAGGTCAGGGAATGGGTGAGCAAAGACATTCAATTTATTTTTACCACGGGTGGAACGGGGCTTGGGCCACGTGATAACACCGTCAGCGCCATAAAGGAAATGCTCGAACGCGACGCCGATGGGATTGCCGAGGCGATGCGGGTCTATGGGCAGCAGCGTACGCCGATGGCCATGATGAGCAGGGGGGTGGCTGGTTCCATCGGGCATACCCTTGTCGTCACCCTGCCGGGAAGCAGTGACGGCGTGCGAGAGTCGCTGGAGGCTATTCTGCCCGCGGTCTTTCATGCGCGTAAAATGATGAAAGGAGGAGGGCACTGAGATGATCGATTTTCGGAAAGCGCAGGAACTGGTGCTGCAACAGGCACGCAGCTTTGGTACGGAGGCCGTTCCGCTGGAACAGGCCCTGGGCAGGGTGTTGGCTGAGACCATCCGGGCGGACCGCGACTATCCACCCTTCGACCGGGCCTCGATGGATGGATATGCAGTTCGCTACAATGATCTGGAAAAAGGTGTCCGTCAATTTACGATTGTCGAGACCCTGCTGGCGGGCTATGCGCCGCAACGGGCGATCGAAAGCGGGGAATGTTATAAGATAATGACCGGTGCAGCCGTGCCGGCCGGTGCGGATCTTATTATCCGCCGGGAAAATGCGGAGGAGCAAGGCGGTCATATGCTGTTGGCCGAACGGCCCGCCGAAGCGCTTCCCGCGGCGACCTTGCCCGCGCCTGCCGATCCGCGGTTCCCGTGGCGGCCTTTTCAGAATATTGCCCGCAGAGGCGAAGATCTGCTGTCCGGGGATATCGTCATCGACCGGCCCTGTCTTTGCGAACCGCCCGTCATCGGCCTGCTGGCGACCCTTGGTCATATAACGGTAAAGGTTGCGCGTCCCCCGGTCGTCGGCCTGCTGACTACCGGTGACGAGGTGGTGCCCGCCGGCGGCGCCGTCAGTCCGGTGCAGATCCGCAACAGCAACCGCTGGCTGCTGGAAGCCGCGTTGAAGAAGGCGGGGGCAGGCCCTGGAGTCTGGGGGCATGCGCCTGACGACCCCGGGCTTTTACGGCGACGTATCGGAGAAATGCAGGGTTGTGATGTCCTGATCCTTTGCGGCGGTGTCTCTGCCGGTGATGCGGACTATGTTCCCGGTGTGCTGGAAGCGCTTGGGGTTCAGAAACTTTTCCATAAGGTGGCCATGCGGCCGGGTAAGCCAGTGTGGTGCGGGGTGACAAAAGAGGGGAAGATGGTCTTTGCGCTGCCGGGAAATCCTTTTTCCTGTCTGGTCAATATGATCCTGCTGATACGCCCTTATCTGCAGGCCTGTTATGGGCTTCCCGTTGCGGAGCCGCTTGGCCTGGCGATGGGAACGGCGAGAAAGAAACGGTCCCCGCTGGATGAGTTCTTCCCCGTCCACTGCCAGGGCTCGCCCGCGAGGGTCACGCCGGTCACTTTGAATGGCTCGGGGGATATCCGGCTGGGCAGGCAGGCAAATGCCCTGGCGCTGCATCCGGCAGGAGCCGATGATCTTGCGGAAGGCGAGATCGTCGCCTGCTATCCCTTTTTATAAGGCTTCTCCCATGCCTACCATATTTTATATTGTGAAAATAAATATGTTGCATTATAGATAATGCATGTGACAAAATATCGTGCTTTTTTGCTATTTTTATTACATAAGTAATATTTAATATAGCTTTCTTACTCAAGTCTTCGATTGCCCTCCCTCTATTCGATTCTCCGGTTGCTGCCATTTGGATGCTATTGTAACCAAAACTACCCGCATGCACAAAATCATCACCGGAATGAGCATTTGGCTATTCTCCTGTATTTCCCTGCCTGCCTGGTCGCAGCTCTCGCTGACCGGCCAGCTCAGGGTCCGCACCGAACTGCGTAACGGATATGGCACCCTCGAGACCATCGGCAATCAGCCGGCCTTTCTGACCTCGCAGCGTGCCCGGCTCAATTTTAATTACCGGTCGTCCCGGCTCCTCTTTCAGGCTTCGGTGCAGGATGTCCGGGTCTGGGGCGCCGACGCTTCGACAATCAACAATGCCGATGGTGGGCGGTTGAGTGTGCACGAAGCCTGGGGCGAACTGGTGCTGGCCAATGCCCATGACAGCAGCTTTGGCCGGAGTTCCGTCGAATACTTCGGCATCCGGGTGGGCCGGCAGGAGCTGGTCTATGACGATCAGCGGCTGTTGGGAAATCTCGACTGGCTGCAACAGGCCCGCAGGCATGACGCCATCGTCTTCAAATTGCTGAACAAGGGCTGGCAGGCCGATCTGGGCGCTGCCTTCAACCAGAACACAGACGCCTTCAACTATAATGGTACAAGCTATACACCGGCCAATGTTCCTGCTTATGTCAAAGACAGCAAGGGTAACCTTACGTCCGTGCCGGCAGGCTATCTTCCATTGGTGAATGCTGCGGGGCTCAGCGCCCGCGCCGGCAGCCCATCCCTGGTTGCGACGCCGGGCACGAACGGGGCCAACCAGGATTACAAGGCCATGCAGTTTCTCTATGCGGCAAAGCAGTGGGGACCAACCCGGCTGGCGGCCCTGCTCTTTGTCGACGAGTTTGGCAGATATAAACTGGATTCGGTGAAGAACATTGCCGGCGCCGATACCGGCTGGCTCTACGGCCGGCATTTCAATCAGGCGGGTGTGAATACCCGCGCTACCGGCGGGCTGTTGCTGACGACGGCGCTGGATCATCATCAGTACTGGCGGCTTCAGGCGGGCGCCTATTACCAGTTCGGTCATGATCGGGACGGGCTGAGCCTGGCTGCCTATACAACGACCCTGGCCCTTACCTACGCACCCCATCTCTTGTCGGGTACGATCGGTTGGGATTACCTATCGGGCAACAACGCCTTCTCTTCGTCCGCCACCAATCATCGCTTCGATCCGCTCTACGGTACGCCGCATAAGTTCTGGGGTTATATGGACTACTTCTACGCCGGCACAGGCTCGGCCACAGGCGGTCTGAACAACCCCTTTTTAAAAGGGAAATATGTTTCGCGCAACAGCCGGCTGTCGGTGGAATTGTGTTATCACTATTTTGGGCTTGCAGCCGAGCAGAAAGATGTAAAAGGAGCGGTGGTATCCAAATACCTTGGCAGCGAGGTGGATGCTGTGGCAACTTATGGCCTGAACAAGATCACCACGCTGGAACTGGGCGCCTGTGCGCTTTGGGCCACGCATTCCATGGAATATGCAAAGGGAATTACACCCCAGGCTGCCCGGCTAAACGCCTCCTGGGTCTATCTCCAATTGAACCTCAAACCCGATTTTCTCCAAAAATAAAACCTGCCGAAATGCAACAGCCACTTCAACCGCTGGATAAGATCCGGCTCTTTTCCCTGGACACGATCCAGATGCGAACTTTTCACATCACCTGGCTCATGTTCTTTGTCTGTTTCTTTGGCTGGTTCGGGTTGGCGCCGTTGATGCCGGCCATTAGGACGGATCTGGGTCTGACAAAGGTGCAGGTCGGCAATACCATCATCGCCTCCGTCTCTTCGACTATTCTTGCGCGGCTGCTCATCGGAAAATTATGCGATGTGCTCGGACCCCGTAAAACGGCTGTCCGTCTGCTGCTGATCGGATCTGTCCCGGTGTTGTTGGTGGGGCTGGCCCGGGATTATACCGGCTTTTTGCTATTTCGACTGGCCATCGGCGTTATCGGAGCGAGTTTTGTCGTCACCCAGTTTCACAGCAGTATGATGTTTGCCCCGAAGATTCGCGGGACGGCCAACGCCCTTACCGGCGGGTGGGGCAATCTCGGCGGCGGGGTGACCAATATGCTGATGCCGGTGATCTTTGCGGCCATCGTCGGTTTTGGGTATACCCCGCACCAGGCCTGGCGTTATGCGATGATCGTACCGGCCATCATGATGTGGGTTGTCGCTTTTCTCTATTACCGGTATACGGAGGATACACCGGCTGGTAATTATTCGGAGATCCGCCGCGTGTCCGGCGATCCGCGGCGGCGCACCGATTGGTCCGTGCTGGCCGACTGGCGTGTCGTCGCCCTTGCCCTGGCCTATGCCATGTCTTTTGGCATGGAGATCACTTTTGACAATGTCGCCGCCCTGCATTTTGTCGACAACTTCCATCTCTCCCAGCACGGCGCGGGTTTTTGGGCCGGGCTTTTTGGTTTTATGAATCTTTTTGCCCGGGCTCTTGGGGGCATCTCTTCCGATAAGATCGGCAGTCGTTGGGGGATGCGCGGCAAGGGGTTCCTGCTGGCCACGGTCCTGTTACTGGAGGGACTTGGGCTGATCGCCTTTGCCCATGCGGGCAGTTTTGTCGTTGCCATTCTTTTTATGCTGTCCTTCGCCCTCTTCCTGAAAATGGCCAACGGGGCGGTGTACGGTATCGTTCCCTTTATCAGCGAATCGAGCATGGGGTTGATCAGCGGGGTAGTCGGCGCCGGCGGAAATCTCGGCGGGATGCTCTTTGGTTTCCTGTTCCGGTCGGAGTCGATCACCTATGCGGCGGCCTTCACCTATATCGGGCTAATGGTGGTGACCATCGCGTTTATCGTGCTGGTTACCCGTTGGCGGCGTGAGAACGCGGGGGCGCTGCGACCGGATTCTCCACATCCCGCGGCAACGTCCGCGACACCTGCTACGGCTTAAGCGTCATTCATGGCTACCGCACCACACCGTCACACCGAGCGATCCTTTTCCACCTGCTGTTATTGTGGAGTAGGGTGCGGCGTCACCGTGTACAAGGACCGGAAAGGGCGTATAGCGGTGGAGGGGAGTGCCGATTATCCGGTGAACAAGGGCCTGCTTTGCAGCAAGGGTCTGAACCTGCACTATACGGTAAACGACCGGCAGGACCGCCTGCTTTATCCCCAAATGCGGCTCCATCGCGGGATGCCGTTGCAGCAGGTGGGTTGGGATGCGGCGCTCGGGCGGGCCGCCGCGGTATTCCGCAGCCTGATCGCCAGATATGGCCCCGACAGTGTCGGGTTTTATGTGTCAGGTCAATGTCTGACCGAAGAATATTATGTCGTCAACAAACTGGTCAAGGGCTTTATCGGCACGAACAATATCGACAGCAACTCCCGGCTTTGCATGAGCACGGCTGTCGCGGCGCATAAGCTTGCCCTTGGAGAAGACAGTGTTCCGGTGAGTTATGCCGACATCGAAGCGGCCGACTGCTTCTTTGTCACGGGCGCCAACCCGGCCTGGTGCCATCCCATCCTCTGGCGGCGGGTAGAGGCGCGGAAGGCGGCGCATCCGGGTGTGAAGATCATCATTGCCGATCCCCGCCGGACCGACTCCGCCGCGGCGGCCGATCTGCACTTACCGCTTAATCCTGGCACGGACAGCACGCTGCACTATGCTATCGGCAGGCTGCTGATCGAACAGGGTCGGCTTCAGGCCGATTTTATCCGCGACCATACGGAGGGTTTTGAGAACTACCGGCAACGGGTATTTGCCCGGACGCTAGCCGAGGCCGCCGCCCTTTGCGGTCTGCCGGAGCAAGATATCCGTCAGGCGGCGGAGTGGATCGGTGATGCAACCGGGTACCTGAGTCTTTGGACTATGGGATTAAATCAAAGTGCAACGGGGGTGAACAAGGTGCTGTCCCTGATCGATCTTCATTTGCTGACGGGGAAGATCGGCCGGCCGGGTTCCGGTCCTTTTTCCCTGACGGGCCAGCCCAATGCCATGGGGGGCCGGGAGACGGGTGGACTGGCCAACCTGCTGCCGGCCCATCGGGATCTTTCCAATCCGGAGCACCGGCGACAGGTGCAGGAATATTGGGGTTGCGGTCCGCTGTCGGCAACTCCCGGGCTCACTGCCACTGAGCAGTTCGAAGCCCTGGCCGACGGCCGGATGAAGGCCATCTGGATCATGGGCACCAATCCGCTGGTAAGCCTGCCGGATGTCCGGCTTGCCGAGGCGGCATTGAAAAACGCGCGGTTCGTCGTCGTTCAGGAAGTGAGCAACCGGCCGGAGACCCTGGCCTATGCCGATCTGATCCTGCCGGCCGCCGCGTGGACGGAGAAGCAGGGGACGATGACCAACTCCGAGCGGCGGATCAGCCTGCTGGACAGGATCGTCGACCCGCCGGGCGAAGCGCTGCCCGACTCGGTCATCTTCAGCCGCCTGGCGCAAAAAATGGGTTTCAAGGGATTCGATTATTCCGGTCCCGCGGAGATCTTCCGCGAACACGCGTTGCTGACGGCCGGGACCTCCATCGATATCAGCGGCCTCGATTATTCCATCCTCCAGGCAAAACGATCTGTCCAGTGGCCCTATCCCGCGGGATGTACCGATGGAGGCACGGAACGGCTCTTTACCGACCACCGGTTCCATACTCCATCCGGCAGGGCCGTCTTTCACTCCGGCGCCGATGAAGTTCGCAGTGAACTGCCCGACGACCGATATCCGCTGATCCTGACCACAGGCCGCATCCGCGATCAATGGCATACCATGACAAAAACGGGGAAGGTGGGTAAGCTCAGGCAACATATCCCGCAGGCCTTTCTCGAGATAAACCCGGCTAACGCCCTGGCACTGGAACTCCGGGAAGGGGATATCGCCCTGGTCGAATCGCGACGCGGCGAGGTGCGGGTACCGGTGCGGGTAACCGATAACGTGAAAAAGGGCGCCGTTTTTTTGCCCATGCACTGGGGCAAGATACTCGGCAGTGATCTGAACCGGACCAACAACCTTACGCACAGCCTGCTCGATCCCGTGTCAAAGGAACCCGACTTCAAATTCTGCGCGGTTCGGGTAGGGAAGTATCAAAAGAAGAAAGAACGCATCGTCATCGTCGGGGCCGGCGCCGGTGCACATGGTTTTGTCCGCAGTTACCGGGCGCTTAATTCGACGGATGAACTCATCGTCTTCAATAAGGAGAACCAACCATTTTATAATCGGGTACAATTACCCGATTACATCAGTGGTACGCAAAGCTGGGAGCAATTGGTGCGGATGACGGAGGAGGAGGAAGGAGAGGTGGACATCCGGCTGCACCGCGGCGTCAGCATCGAACGGATCGACCGGGTGGCAAGGACTGTGACCGACTCGACGGGGGCGGTCACAGCTTATGACAAGTTGATCCTCGCCACCGGGAGCCGGGCGGCCCTGCCGAAACAGGTGCCGAAACTGGAGGGCATTTTCACCCTGCGCAGCCGCGTCGATGCCGACCGTTTCCGGCGGCAGATGTCGCCGGGCAGCCGTGTCGTGGTGGTAGGGGGCGGGCTGCTGGGACTGGAGCTGGCCGCGTCGCTTCGGGAAATGGACATCCCTGTTTCCATCATCCACCGGAGCAGCCGGTTCCTCGACCGGCAGCTGGACAGCCTGGCCAGTCAGCTGCTGCAGGATGAGATTGCCGACCAGGGCTGTGCGATCTATTACTCGGACGAGGTGCAACTGTTTTACGGTCAGTCAAAGCTAACGGGAATCCGGCTGCGCAGCGGCCGCTTGCTGGACTGTGACGCGCTTGTATTTGCTATCGGCACGGTGCCCAATATCGAGATCGCAAAAGCCGCGGGGCTCGACCATCGCCGCGGGGTCGTTGTAGACGGCTATCTGCGTACGAGTGATCCGCATATCCATGCCGTCGGGGAGATCGCCGAGTTCGAAGGTAACCTGTATGGGTTCACGGCCGCGGCCGAACAGCAGGCAGGCGTATTAGCCCGGTTTCTGAACGGGGATATCGCCAGCCATTATAACGGAACGGTGCCCATGAATATCATCAAGATCCATGGCTTTGACCTTTGCAGCATCGGGCTGCCGGACTGTCCCAACAGCAAGGAATACGAGGAGATCGTCTTTATCGACAAGGCGCGGCGGTATTATAAAAAATGCATCATCCATCAGGACCGGCTGGTGGGGGCGATACTGGTTGGCGACAAGGAGGAATTCAAAGAATTCCGGGACTGGATCACGGGCCGGATAGAGCTCAGCGACCGGCGGCTTCAGCTGCTGCGCAGCGGCAACAAGGCTACTCCGGTGATCGGAAAGCTGGTCTGCAGCTGCAATAATGTCGGCGCCGGAAATCTGGCGGAGAAGATCGCGGCGGGTTGCGAGGACCTGGGCGCCCTGTGCGCCGCCACGGGCGCGGGCACGGGCTGCGGCAGCTGCCTGCCGGAGGTGAAAAGGATCCTGGAAGCGGCGGCGGCCGTCAACGGAAAATGAGAACACATGTTTCGAAAGAACTATATCGTCAAGATCAATCTTCCCGGCGGGATCGTCGCTGCGGGGGATCTGTATCCCATTGTGGAGGCGGCAGAAAGGGCAAGAGTGGAGGAGATGCAACTGGGTTCCCGGCAGCAATTGTTTTGCAAGGTGGCGGACCGGTATGGACCCGATTTCCTGAATGCGTTGGATCAGGCGGGTCTTTTTTATGAACAGGAAAAGGAAGTCTATCCGAACATCGTCAGCTCCTATGTCACGGAGGGGGTCTTTGGAAGAAGCGGCTGGGTGAGCGAAGGGTTGTACAAGGATATCCTGGGGGGATTCGATTTCCGGCCGAAGGTGAAGATCAACCTCGTGGAGGGCGGTCAAAGTTTTGTGCCGCTGTTTACCGGTCACCTCAATTTCATCAGTAGTCCTGTCAACAATCACTGGCATCTGGTCGTTCGGCGGCCGGGGACCAACCGGCTTTATCCCTGGAAGGCAGGCATCTATTCCCCCGATATCCCCCGGGTGTGCCAGCTGCTGGAACCGCTGCTGGGCGTGGTGGAAGAGGAGGGACCGTGGGAGCAGCGGTTATACGAGGCCGTACATCTCCGCGGCGGCTTCCCCGAACAGCCCGTGTTGCCGGAGTTGCAAATGCCGGAATTCCGGCTGCCCTACTATGAGGGTTTCAATCGCAGCGGGAACAAGAACTGGCTGGGTATCTATCGCCGCGAGGAGCTTTTTCCGCTTGCTTTTCTGAAGGAGGTCTGTCTCATCGCTTTGCAGACAAAGGTCGGTCAGCTGTATACGACGCCCTGGAAGTCGCTGTTGATAAAGAATATCGAAGAGGCCGATATCGCGCTGTGGGAATATGTGCTGGGCAAATACCGGATGAATGTCCGCCATGCCTCCAACGAGCTCAACTGGCAGATCGAAGATTGCTGTCCGGATGGGTTGCGATTGAAGCGATACCTGGTGCGGCTGCTGGACCAGGACGATATCCGCACGGAGGGGTTAAGCTTCGCCATCAAGACGAAGCAGGGTTCGGGGTTGCCGGGTTCGGTGATCATCCGCAAACAGGAGGGTATCCGGCCCGATCAATCTAAACTGCTGGACCGGTATTCCATCGCCCATACCGTCGATTTCAATCCGCATTCGCGGGAGATCGTGGCATACCGCAAGGACCTGGAAAAGGAAAACCTCTTTCCCTACCTGGTATCGCTTTGCAAGGAATTCTACCGGCAGCAGAGCGAGCGGCAATCACCCCTGCCTTCCCACCCGGTCCCGGTGCAGGCCGGCCAATCCGGGGGTGGTGCGGGTGGCTGGCAATGTCCTCATTGTCTGACCGTCTATCACGAGCAATATGGCGATGAGCAGCAGGGGATAGCGCCCGGCACACCGTTTGCCCGGCTGGAACCGGACTATGTCTGCAGCGTCTGCGGCGGGGCCAAAACCGAGTTCCGGGTCCTCGAAAAAATCAACTGATTCACTATGGACTATCGTACCTTTACAGATAGATATTTTCCGATGTCAGCACTGCAAGACCAATATGGCAGAACGTTCAGGACCCTCCGGGTAAGTTTGTTGCAACATTGTAACCTTGGATGTGTCTATTGCGTCGCAGGGGAGGACGATCTGAAGCAGGCCAATGCCGGTAAGGAAAGCCTTCCGGTGGACGGGTTGCTGGCGATGATCGGGCGGCTGCGGGATCGCCTGCCGTTAGATACGGTGAGGCTGACGGGAGGGGAACCGCTGTTATACCCCGGGCTTACCGCCCTGATCCGGGGGATCCGTGCCGCGGGCATCGGGGCCGTCCGGATGACAACCAATGGTTTTTTGCTTGAGCGGATGGCGGTTGGATTGAAGGAGGCCGGGTTGGAGGCGTTGAACATCTCGCTGGACGCCGTCGATGAGGATGTGTTTTTTCGGATGAGCCGGCGGCATTCGGTTACCCGGATCATCAAGGGGGTGGACGCCGCCATTGCGGCGGGATTACGGGTAAAGATCAATGCGGTGATGATGAAAGGCATCAACGATTGTCAGCTGCTGCCGTTGCTGGAGTTTGCATTTTCCCGTGGGATCACGGTCCGGTTTCTGGAAGTGATGGCGATGGGCCATCTCCACGATACCGCGGGCCGTTACCTGGTTAGCCAGGAGGAGATATTGCGGACTATCGGCGGACATTATCGGATCGTCCCGGAGGAGCGGGCGGCTTCCGCCACGGCGCGATACTGGACGACGGATGCGGGGCATCGTTTCGGGATCATCGCCAACGAGAGCGAGCCTTTCTGCCGGGACTGCGACCGGCTCCGGCTCGACAGCAGCGGTCATATCTACGGATGTTTGAGTAGTAATCAGCCGATCACGCTGCAACCTCATGAAACGGCGGCGGAATGGGATATTAAGTTGAGGGAGGCGTTGGGGCAGAAGCAGGCGTTGAAATTTGTGGGCAGTGACCTCAGTATGTTAAGAATCGGAGGATAGACAATGAAAATTCATGTATACGCCGGGCTAAAAGATTACTTTCAGCCGGAATTCGAAGTCAGCGAGCCCGTCACGAATACCGACGAGTTGAAAGCGCACTTGCTGACTCTTAACGATAAGGCCGGGGATATCCTGTCTTCCTGCAGGTTTGCCGTGGAAGAAGGCTTTATCGACAATGCGTTTAAATTGAAAGAACATGACACCATCGTCATCATTCCCCCCGCCAGTGGTGGATAGTCCCCTCGATATTGTGGGCTTGCTGAGTCGTGCGCATCATCCCGGTGCGGGTGCCGTAGTGCTTTTTAGCGGTGAGGTGCGCGAGAGTAATCAGGGCAAGGCGGTAGCTTTTCTCGAATACGAGGCTCATGTTCCGCTGGCCAGCACGATGATCGAGGAGATCCTGACAACGGCAAAACAGCGCTGGTCTTTACATTCCGCCGTCGCGCAGCATCGGACGGGGAAGGTGTCCATCGGAGATACGGCGGTGGTGGTGATCACGGCTTCGGCGCATCGCAGTGAGGCCTATGCTGCCAACCGGTATATCATCGACCGGATCAAACACGAAGCGCCCATCTGGAAATGCGAACATTATACCGACGGCACAAAGGAATGGGGCAATAACTGCAACTGCCAGGCCGTGACGGGTGACGTGAACAAGCATATTTATGAGCACGGGAACCCGGGATAACATCCGCTCATCCGGCAGGGATTTGCTGGGTATCGTTCTTTGTGGCGGGGAGAGCAGGCGTATGGGCCGGGACAAAGGTCTGCTGCAAACTGACGGGCGGCCGTGGGTTCTTCGAATGGGAGAGAAGTTGGCGCAGTGTGGGCTCTCCGTTGTTTATTCCATCAACAAAAGACAGGTTCCGGCTTATTCGGCATTGCTGCCGGCGGATCGCCTTGTCATCGATGACGAGGTGCAGGAAGGGCCGTTGAAGGGGCTCCTGAGTGTGCACCGGCTTTACCCGGCACCCGATCTGTTGGTCGTGGCCTGCGACATGCAGGACCTTGATGCGGAAACGATCGATGTCCTGATCGCGGCGTGGCAGGCAGGGGACGCCGATGGATATGCGTATGAGGTGGAGGGATTCCTTCAGCCTTTTTGCGCTATCTATACCCGCTTTCCGCCGGTTGGCGGCATCCTCTCGCTGAGCGCCTTGCTGCGGAGCGGCAGCATTCGCAGCTTGCCGGGCGACGCGAAAGCCTTCCACAACTACAATACGTTATAAGAAAGGGGGCGGTCATGGCCGCCCCTTTTTCAATTTATTGCAAAACCAACACTCTTACGGGTGTCGGATATACGATGCTCCCGTCGTCCAGGGTGACCCGGAAATAGAAGCGATTGGCCAGTTCGGCGTTTGCGGTTGCCTTCGGATTGGCCGAACTCACCGGGTATTTCTTAAAATACTCCGCGATCGTCGTCTTAAAGGTTGCCTGGTTGTTGGCAGCAGCGATCGGCGCGGTGTTGTAGAACTTGGAAGCGGAGTTTTGGATGGCTGCATAGCTGGACGAGCCGATGACTTCCGTTATCTCCTTGATGTTCTTGCCGCTGGTGCCGGTCAGGCTCAGTGTGATCGTGATGCTGCTGTCCCCGCCCAGTGAAGTCGTTACGGTTGGGTCGGGCCGGTAATCCACGGCATTCGTAACCGCAATGGGCGTCTGCCCGGGATTATAGTCGGAATAGTTGGGGCCGATGCCTTTTTGTTTGGTACAGCCGCTCAGCGAAGCGACGAAGAGAATAAAAAGGAAAACTGTTTTATTATTGATGCTCATATGATCGCAGTTTTTAGGATTGTTAAAACTTATTTTGCCCACCAGAGTTTTACATTCACCAACGGTCTTGGGTTGGGCGCATTGGGATTGGTTGAGAGCTCGCTATTGGTATAAGGCAGGCGGGTGGGGATGACTGTGGGATCATCGCCACCGGGGTTTAGCGGAAGGGCAAGCACGGGATAACCGGTGCGCCGGTAGTCATCGAATATCTCGATCCCGTTCCCACACCAGGCGATATACTTCTGCGTGATGATCTGTTGCAGCTTCTGGTCCATGGTCCCGCTGAGGTTGACAACGGTGGGATTGGCGGCGAAATAGGCGGTGATATCCGATTGGGCCATGCCGACCTTCAGCATGCTAGCCGTGATACCGGCCTGGTAATAATTGTTCGCATCGCCGGACGTACCCAGGACCAGGGCGGCTTCTGCAAGGATAAAGTTCACCTGGAAATTGGTCAGCAGGTGAATGGGACCGGCTCCGGTGTTTCCTATCAGATAAGTTCCATATTGTGAGCGGGTCGCCTGTGCCGGTGCGGGAACGGTGGAACCGTTATTGAACCCGATGAAGACGCCGTTGGGCTTGGTGAAAAGTTTCGACAACCGCAGGGTATCGTTCAGACCTTGTTCCAATGCCAGGAAACGGCTGCTGAGCATCTGGTCACCGGGCCGGTTGACATAGTTGAAATTATAGATCGGGTTTTGGTTGCCGGTTGCCGTTGCAAACGGAACATCGAAATCCAGGGCATTGGAGTTGATGTAGTTGTTCCCGTTGAGTACGCTGGTGATCACACTCTTGGCCATTGCGGGATTCTTATTCGTGAGCATGATGGCGAATTTCAACAGCAGGGTATTGCCCACCCGGCTCCATTTGGCAAGATCGCCGCCATAGATGATATCATCCGCCTTCGGTTTCAGCACGCTGGGTTTGGCAAGATCGGCCAGGCCGCTCTGTACAAGATCGAAAAGACTCTGGATACCCTGTGCGGCATTACCCTGGTAGATATCTTCCACCTTGTCGAAGCGCGGATAGGTATACTTGTCCCCCTGTCCAGCCTGGGAATAAGGGATCTCGCCCCAGATATCCGTGAGCATGGAAAAGGCATAGGCCATTTCCAGCTTGGCGATGCCGGAATAAGCCGGGCTGGTGGCGGAGTCCATGTTGATCAGGGCGACGCAGTTGTTGATGCTGCCGCCATAAAGTTCACCGTTCCACTGATTGTCGAAGGCGCCGCTGAAGTTGTAGACATCATAGCCGAGTGTTTGGTTGGCTACGCCGGCGATCTGCTGCATCATGGCAGAAGTGGCCCGGTCGAGATCATTGCCATTGGCAAAGGCAATACCTATCTCCGTAGTAGGCAGCAGCGTCGTAGGAGGCACCTTTGTCGGTGAGTTGGGTGAAGTATTGACATCCAGATATTTTTTGCAGGAACTAAATGCTATTGCAGATGATAAAAGTATAAAGATCAATTGTCGCATGTTCGTGATTTTAAACGTTAAAAGGAAACTTTCAGACTCGCGCCCATGGTCCTTGCATTGGGGGTACCCTGCAGGTCCAGTCCGCGGATGTTGCCGGCGCCCTGGGTGTTAAGTTCCGGGTCGAAGAAAGTATTCGGCGAGATGTGGAACACGTTGTTGGCAAAGACGGAGAGCCGGACATAATTCAGCTTCAGGTTCTTGGTGATGCTGTTCGGCAGGTCGTAGCCAAGGGTAATGTCCTGTAAACGGAGAACGGTCGCGTCATAGACGTTGAATTCGCTTTGCAGGCCGCCAAGCGTTTGCCAATAGGTCTGCGCCGGGATCTGGATATTGTTCTGAACATATTTCCCGTTTGAGAGGATCTCGCCGGGCAGGATCCAGGGTTTTTCGCGGTCTTTGCCCGTTTCGACCCAGGCTCCCCTGGATTTATAGGAGGCTGCCGTGAACGACAATAGCTGTCCGCCCTTGATGAAGTTGAAGGTAAACCCAAGGGACAGCGTCTTATACTTGACTGTATTCGTAATGCCGAGAATGTAATTAGGATTCGGATTGGCGAGTATCTGGTTGGCGATGGTGGTCGCATATACGCCTGTTCCCGGATTGATCAGCCGGGCGCCTGTGGTGGAATCCCGGGGGATCAGACCGCCGACGATCACGCCATAGGGCTGGCCCACCTTGATCGAGGGGATCGAGCCGATAAAAGCACTCCCAGGGATGGAGAAACTGGTGATGCCGGGGAAGATACTGACCACCTTGTTGGTGTTCTTGGTGAAATTGCCGATGATATCCCAACGAACGTTCTTGGTGGAGATGGGTTCTATCGAAAGAGTAAGTTCTATTCCCTTATTCGTCATTTTGCCTGCATTCACGGTCTTTGTGGTAAACCCGGTGGAAGGAGGAATGCCGACCGAAAAGATCTGGCTGGTGCTGATCGTATTGTAGACTGTGGCATCCAACGTGGCGCGGTTGTTCCAGAAACCCAGGTTAGCCCCGACTTCGTAGTTGGTCACGAACTCCGGTGCCAGCGTGGCAGGGGCGATGGTCGAGCTGAGGGTGAAGCCTGCGATAGAACCATACGGGAAGCTGAAGTTGGCTACGTTATTACCATACCCACCTTTCACAAACGTATTATTCAGCAGATAAGGTGGCGCATCCGTACCGACCTTCGAGACGTTCGCCCGGATCTTTCCATAGGTGAGGATCGGATTGTTGATATGGAAGGCGTCCGTGAAAACGAAAGTGGCATTCACGGAAGGGTAGAAGAAGGTATTCTTACTCTTGGTCAATGTTGACGACTGATCGGCACGGGCCGTTGCCTCGAGGAATAGGAAGTTCTTCCAGCCGAGGGACAACTGACCATAGTAACCCAGCAGACGCTGTAAGGTAGTGCTCTCACCGGAGCCGATGGCGAAATTGCTACCGTTGTTTGCGTTATAAAATCCGGGAACGGCAAGGGCATCCGCCTGGACGGTCACCACCTGGAAACGCCGTTGGTTGATGTTCTGGCCGAGAACGCCGCTGATGGTGAAATCCTTGACCAGGAAGTCGTTCTTATGTGCGGTGATGATCAGGTCGCCGTTCAGCTCGCTGCGATAGATCGTACTTTCCAGATCCTGACCGGCGGGGACGCGGGCGCTGCTGATAGCGAAGATCTGCTTTCTGCGGTCGGTATAGGCATCGATACCCAGCCGGTAGCTGACGCTCAGCCAGGAATTGATATCGATTCCTGCGTTAACATTACCGATGATGCGATAAAGATTGCTCTTGAGTGGATTTTTATATGCATCGTAATAGGGATTGTCCTGACCGGTGATGGGCCAGTTGTTGGTCCCGTCGATATTTTGATAGGTGCCCAGTTTCCTGGTGGAAGTAAGGTCGATACTCCGGGACAGGCCTTCGACGACGGCCAGGGAACTTGCCCCGTTGCCATCCAGGATACCGGTCTGCAGCGTGTTGAAAAAAGTGGCGGAACCGCCCACTTTGATCTTGTTCCGGAAAACGGTATTGCCGGCGAATTTGACATTCGTCCGTCTTAAGGAAGTATTGGGCAGGATACCATTCTGGGTCACATAACCGCCTGATAAGATAAAATTCTGTTTGGCATCGCCCCCATTGATGCTAAGACTGTTGTCGGATATCGTCCCGGTCTGGAAGAAATCGTTGATGTTGTTGGGGTAGGCCCGGTAAGTAACTGGCGCACCGTTGACAAGAAGTCCGTTGGCTACGCTTGGGGTGGCGCCGAATTTAGGACCCCAGGAGTTCCCGGAAGCGGGGTTGTAGATGCCGGTGGAGCCCTGGCCGTAGAGGTTTTGCACCTTTGGCAGGCCTTCCGCATTTTGACGGCTATAGGCGGAGCTGGCTGTTATTTCGCTTCTTCCGTTTGCGGAGCCCTTCTTCGTAACGATGATGATCGCACCTGCGGCTGCCCTTGAACCATAAAGAACGGAGGCGGAGGGTCCTTTCAGGATGTTGATGGACTCGATGCTGTTCACGTCGATATCGAGTGCGCGGTTGGCGGGCTGCTGGTCACCCAGGGTACCGTTGGGACCGCCATTGGTCCTGTCCACATCATTGCTGATGGGAACGCCGTCAACCACGAACAGCGGCTGGTTGTTGCGGGTAAAAGAGGTAATGCCCCGGATATTGATGTTCACGGACGCGCCGGCGCCGCCGCTGGCTCCCGTGATGTTGACGCCGGCTACCTTGCCTTCCATGGCGCTGATCACGTTGACCTGTCCTTTGTCTGCGAGCTGGTCGGCTTTCAATTGCTGGGTGGCATAGCCAAGAGATCGCTTGTCGCGGGTGATGCCCAGGGAGGTCACCACCACTTCCGACAACGTGTTCTGTGCGGGATGCAGGCTGATGGTGATGGATGTCTGGTCACCGATCTCGACTTCCTTGCTGATCCAGCCTATTGCCGAGATCGTCAGCGTCTTTGATTTTGGCGGAACGGAAATGGTGAAAGAACCGTCGGGGCCCGAGCTGGTACCGGCACGGCTGCCTTTGATGGTAATACTGGCGCTGGGCACCGGTTTCCCGGTTTCGTCAGTGATCTTCCCGGTGAGCGTTTTGTTTTGAGCGATCGCATGCCCAAGCAGCAGCAGACAACTGCTCATGAGCAGGAGTAGGTTCCTCATGTTGTAAGTAGTTTTGGTTAAAAGATGAGAACCTAATATAGGGAAGAATTACATGAATAAATTCACATATATATTCAATACAAAATATCTTTATTTGATAATATCTGGCGGATGAGGGTATTTAATAAACGTTTTGGGGTATGCCGGCTTGTTTTATTGACAATTAACAATGTATTAACCAGATTAAAATAAAATTAAAAATCTACCAATATGGTCTACTAAAAAAAAGATTAGTGGTTTAGCAAATGAAGAGGCCCCCTGGTTACAGGGGGCCTCTATTGAAAAGGGTGATTTAGCTTATTTTAGCTTCTTCTGAAGGTTCTGATCGATCGCATCGAGGAACTCTTCGGTATAGAGGAAGTGTTTGCCATGTTCCACTTTATTGCCATGGACGCAGATGGCGAGATCCTTGGTCATGTGACCGCTTTCCACCGTTTCGACACAGACTGCTTCGAGTGCGTCGGCAAAATCGATCAGTTCCTTATTGTTGTCGAGTTTGCCGCGGAAAGCGAGGCCGCGGGTCCAGGCGAAGATGGAGGCGATGGGGTTGGTGGAGGTAGGCTTGCCGGCCTGGTGGTCCCGGTAGTGGCGGGTTACGGTGCCATGAGCCGCTTCGGCTTCCATGATCTTGCCGTCGGGGGTGACCAGTACGGAGGTCATCAGCCCCAGCGAGCCGAAGCCCTGGGCGATGGAGTCGCTTTGTACGTCGCCGTCGTAGTTTTTGCAGGCCCATACGAAATTGCCGTTCCATTTCAATGCGCTGGCTACCATGTCATCGATGAGGCGGTGTTCGTAGACGATGCCCGCATCCTGGAAGGCCTGTTTGAACTCCTGCTGATAGATATCTTCGAAGATATCCTTGAAGCGGCCGTCGTATTTTTTGAGGATCGTGTTCTTTGTGGACAGATATAAGGGCCATTTCTTGCTAAGCGCCATATTGAAACAGCTGCGCGCAAAGCCCTTGATGGACTCGTCGGTGTTGTACATGGACAGGGCCACGCCACCCCCTTTAAAATTGTACACCTCGAAGGTCTGAGGTGCGCTGCCGTCTTCGGGGGTAAAGGTCATGGTCAGTTTGCCCTTTCCTTTGATAACCGTATCGGTAGCCCGGTACTGGTCGCCAAAGGCATGACGGCCGACGATGATGGGGGCCGTCCAGTTGGTGACCAGCCGCGGAACGTTCTTCATTACGATCGGTTCGCGGAACACGGTCCCGTCCAGGATATTGCGGATGGTCCCGTTGGGGCTCTTCCACATTTGCTTCAGGCTGAATTCTTTTACCCGCGCTTCGTCGGGGGTGATGGTGGCGCATTTGATGCCCACCCCATATTGTTTGATGGCGTTGGCGGCATCGATCGTCACCTGATCGTCCGTCTTATCGCGGTATTCGACTCCCAGGTCATAGTATTTGATATCGATATCCAAATAAGGCAGGATCAGTTTGTCTTTGATGAATTTCCAGATGATCCGGGTCATTTCGTCCCCATCCAGCTCAACCACGGGGTTGGCGACTTTGATTTTTTTGGGCATATTTCTGCTATTTTTATCTCTAAAAGGAGAGCAAACCTACAGCAAAATGCCCAAATTATGCTCGAAACGTTAAGGAAATATGTGTCCGGCTACGTCGCGTTGACGGCCGCGGAGTTCAACCTTCTGGGCGAAAAGATCATCGTCCGCAGCTTTGACCGGCGGGAGCAACTGCTAGGGGTAGGGGAGACCGAGCGATACATGAACTTCGTGGTAAAGGGATTGGTCCGGATGTATTTTAGCAAGGGCAAGACGGAGCTGATCACCAATATTGCAAAGGAAGGAGAGCTGGTCAGCAGCAGCGCCTCTTTTTTATCGGCTACGCCTTCCCATTATGCCATCGAGACCCTGGAACCCACCACGCTGCTGTCGATCACCCGGGAAGACCTGGATGCGATCTATCAGCAGAGTGTGCGGATCGAGCGGCTGGGAAGACTGCTCACCACGCAATTCGTCATGCAAAAGGAAGAGTGGGAGCACGAATGCATGCGTCTCGACACGCGGGAACGTTTTACGCGTTTTGTGGAGCGGAACCCCGATCTGATCCGGCGTGTCCCACAAAAATATCTGGCCTCTTATCTGAACATGAAACCGGAAACCTTCAGCCGTCTGAAGAACATGCCGAGAAAGCGAAACTAACCAGCAAATGAGCAACTCCGCATCATCATATAAGGCAGCCCTCGAGGACCTGTACCGTTATTTCGCCCGCTTCACGCCGTTGTCGAAGCAGGAGTTCAACCAATTCCTGCCTTATATCGAGATCCGGGAGTTCGAGAAAAAGGCCATTGTGATCAATACGGGCGAGGTTGAACGCTATCTGAATGTTATCGCCTGGGGGCTGGCGCGAAAATACCTGCCGGTGCGTAACCGGGAGATCACCGTGCAACTGGCCTCGGAAGGTCATATCGTGCATGCCGATCTTTCTTTTCATTATCGTATTCCTTCGTCCTGCGTCATCGAGACGATCGAGCCGACGGTCTTCTTCTCCATCACCTATGAGAACCTGCAGGAGGCGTATGATCTCTTCCCCAAGGCCGAGCGGCTGGGGCGGCTGCTGCTCTCCGATCTTTTTGTCAAGAAGGACAGCCGCTATTTCGACCAGCTGCGGAAGAATACCCGGGAGCGGTTTCTCGACTATGTCCGCACGCATCCGCAAATGCTGCAACGGGTGCCGCAGAAATATATCGCCTCTTATCTCAATATCAAACCGGAGACCTTCAGCCGGCTGAAACACTTGATGCGGTCAGGAAGAAAAGCGCTATAGGTTGACCACCAGCACCGGTATCTTTAACTCGTGCCGCACCGCGTTTACCGTTTCGCCAAAGACGAGATCTTTCAGGCCCCGGTGTCCGTGGGAGCCGATCACCAGCATATCTGCCTGCTGTTCGCGGGCGATGCGGGCGATCTCGCGGCTGCGATGCCGGAACCCGAGGGCGGTGTGCGCCTGCAATCCTTTCTCCTGCAGGATCGCGCGATACTGATCAAGCCGTTCCTGATCCTTGCGGGTCTCATAGTCGTCGCTTTCTTTTCCGAGCAGGTGGGCCGAAACGCTTTCCACTACATGGATCAGCAGATAGCGCGCGGCGGCGCCGCCCTGGCCTGCCGCATAGGCCAGCAACTTCTCATCGTGTTCGCTAAAATCCAGGGCGATGGCGATATGCCGGAAGGCCGGAGGGGTCCAGTCCTGTAACGCGTCGGGCTGCGGATGAAGCTGGGGTGCTTTCCGGCGGACCTGCCGGGCGATCCATGGGTGCAGCCCGATATAACAAAGCAGCGCGCAGGCGCCCAGGCTGCCCAGGACGATCAGCACTTTCCAAAGCGTATGACCGGGGGCCGCCATAAAGGGTGTCGCCTCTTCCACCACCAGTTTGACATTGAGCCAGACCAGCAGTGAGGCGGCAGCCCATGCCAGCAGCTTGATAACGGGCTTGATGCTGAACTCGCCCATCGTTTTCCTGTCGCTGACGAAATGGATCAGCGGGATAACGGCAAAGCCCAGTTGCACACTGAGGAATACCTGGCTTAACACGAGCAGGTTGTCCACTTCTTTCTCACCGAACAGCACGATCACCACCACCGCGGGAATGATCGCCAGCATCCGGGTCAGCAGCCTCCGGACCCAAGGGTTGATCCGCAACTGGAGATAGCCTTCCATTACGATCTGGCCGGCAAGGGTTCCCGTGAGCGTAGAGCTCTGGCCGGAGGCGATCAGGGCGATGGCGAACAGCTTTGGCGCCAGTGAGGTGCCCAGCATGGGGAGAAGCCGGTAGGCCTCCTTGATGGAGGCTACATCCGTCCGGCCCGTACGGAAAAAAACGGTCGCGGCCAGGATCAGGATGGCGGCATTGACCAGAAAAGCGAGGTTCAGCGCTACGGCGCTATCTAAAAAATTGATCTTTAGTGCCCTTCGGACATGCTTCGCACCGGGCAGGATCTTTCTCGTCTGGACGAGCGCCGAGTGCAGATAGAGATTGTGCGGCATCACTGTCGCCCCGATGATACCGATGGCGATATACAGTGCTTCCTTGCCCTGCAGCCGGGGAACGAACCCGCTCAGGATATCGGCCGGCGCGGGGTGGGCCAGAAGGATCTCCACGAGGAACGAGCCGCCGACCACTGCGATCAGCCCGATGACAAAAGCTTCCATCCGCCGCATCCCCATCCGTTGAAGAAACAGCAGCAGGAAGGTATCGAGCACGGTGATAAATACGCCGTACACGAGGGGAAGACCTGTCAGCAGTTCGAGCCCGATGGCCATCCCCAGTACCTCGGCCAGGTCGCAGGCGGCGATGGCGATCTCCGCCAGTACATAGAGGGGGATGTTGATATAGGCCGGGTAGACTTCGCGGTTGGCCTGTGCCAGGTCCCGGCCGCGGACGATCCCCAGCCTCGCAGCCAGGTTCTGCAGGAGGATGGCCATCAGGTTGCTCATCAGCAGCACCCAGAGCAGTGAATAGCCGAAGCGGCTGCCGCCGGCCAGATCGGTGGCCCAGTTGCCTGGATCCATATATCCTACGCTGACCAGATAGGCCGGACCGAAGAAGACAAAAAGTTGCCGCCACCAGGGGCCTTTCCTGGTGGTCGTGTCGATACTGCCATGCACTTCGCTAAGACTGACGTCTTTCTGTTGGTGGTTGATCATCGGTTACCAAAACGTTTTTTGCCACCCTGGCGCTGAGCGTAACGGGGGAGCGGTTGCTCACCTTTACTTCCAGGGAGTCATCAAAAGGAAATTTTTTTCTTATCTCGAGCCGGGTGCCCAGCCGGATGTGATTATGCTGCAGGACCTCCAGCATCTCGGTGGTCTGACTGGCGATACCCGACACCTGCACCACTTTGTTGAGGGGCAGATCGGCGAGCGAGATCTGCCGGCGGACCTGCATGCGACCCTGGCTGTCCGGGATCGGGTCGCCATGGGGATCTGTCTCGGGGTGACCCAGGAAGGCATCCAGCCGGTCGATCAGCGCCCGGCTGCTGATATGTTCCAGTTCTTCGGCGATCTCATGTACCTCATCCCAGCCGAACTGCAATTTCTTCACGAGGAAATACTCCCAGAGCCGGTGCTTGCGGATCACCTGGACAGCGGTCTTGCGGCCTTCATTGTTCAGCTTGAAACCCCTGTACCGTTCGTAGAGCAGCAGCTTTTGTTCCTTTAGCTTCTTTAGCATGTCGGTGACGGATGCAGGCTTTGTGCCAAGGGCCGCTGCCAGGGCGTTGGTCGTGACGAGGCCCTGTTCCTGTTGCAGATGGAAGATGGCCTTGAGATAATTTTCTCTGCTGGCGGAATGCTTCATATTTGATTCGACTAAAATTAAATTTAGACAAATCTAAAATTAAAATTCGGAATTGCAAGGGATAATTTGGTTATTTTTACCGCGTAAACCTGGTTCGTGTATGTTCAAATACCTGTTGCTGATCGCATTATCAATGGTGATGATTTCGTGTAAGAGCAAGAAGGTTTCGCTGGCGACCAACGATGAAGAGGTGAGTATCGCTGATTTTCTGGAGTTCTTTCAGCCCATGAAACTGCCCTATCAGGTAGGGGACACGATCCTGAAGCGGAAGGAGCCGGAGTCTTCGGTGATCAATGCCAGGCTTTTTGCAAGATTCGTTCCGGACTCCATCATTACCCGCCTCTTTGGCAAGGAACAGCATCCCCATCTTTATGCCATCGGAAAGATCAGCGTCCCGGACGCGGAGAAATATGTTTTTGTAAAAGCAACGACGAGCCAGCGCAGGGCTTTGTACATCCTTTGCTTTGACAAGAAAGACCATTTTGCTGCCGCCCGGCCCGTTCTTTATTCGGACAATGAATCCGGGGTCAGCGGGCTGGCAACGCTGGATAATAAGTACACCCTTACGATCCTGCATCAGCGAAAGGGCTCCGATGGCCAGATCGTCTACCACAAGGATGCCTATATTTTCAACGGTGATGCGGGTCTCATGCTGATCCTCACCGAATCGAACGAGCAAAAAACAAAGGCGCCCCCCGTTTATAATCCCATCGACACCTTGCCGCGCAAACATAAGTTCTCGGGTGATTACGCGCAGGACAAGCGCAACATCGTCACCATCCGGGATGGGAAGGACGCTTCGCGTTTCCTGTTTTTCATCCATTTCGAGAAGAACGACGGCTCCTGCAAGGGGGAATTAAAAGGTGAGGCAAAATTCGTGGCCCCCGGCGTCGCACGGTATCGGGCATATTCCGACCCCTGTGCGATCGAATTCACCTTCATTCCCGAAGGTGTTTCCCTCAAGGAACAGGGTGGTTGCGGCGTGCACCGGGATATCAGATGCTTCTTCGAAGGGTATTTCGGGAAGCGAAAGACAAAAGAAAAACCCACCGACCATAAGCCGCATCGCAATTGATATCCTATTAATCCGTTATATTGCGTACATTTTACATATAGGAATGATTAACTGGTTTTGCTTATGAACTTTAAGAACTATGCGGTGCCATACACTGTCGATGAGCAGTATTCGAAAAAAGTAGCTTATTTCTCGATGGAGTTTGCTGTGCACCAGCCGTTGAAGATCTATAGCGGTGGCTTGGGATTTTTGGCGGGCTCGCATTTGCGTAGTGCGTATGAACTGCGGCAGAATATGATCAATATCGGTATCCTTTGGAAATATGGTTATTATGATCAGGCCCGCAATCTCGACCAGACCCTGCAGGTGACCTGGATGGAGAAACTATACAGCTTTCTGGAGGACACGGGCATCCGTTACCAGGTGACTATTCATGACCATCCCGTCTGGGTAAAGGTCTGGTATCTCAATCCGGAGACTTTCAAGAGCGCGCCGTTGTTTTTGTTGAGTACGGATGTGCCGGAGAACGACTATGTCTCGCAGACGATCACGCATCGATTATATGATGCAAATGTTGCAACCAAGGTAGCGCAGTTTATCTTACTGGGAGTAGGCGGGGCGAAACTTGTGGACGAACTCGGCTTCAACCCCGATCTCTACCATTTCAACGAGGCGCATGCCATCAGTGCCAGTTTCTATCTCTATCAGAAATACGACCGCAATATCGACGAGGTGCGCAAAAGGCTTGTCTTTACGACGCACACGCCGGAAGAGGCGGGCAACGAGAAACACGATATCTATCTCTGTCATAAGATGAGTTATTTCTGCGGCTTGTCCGTGGAGGAGGTAAAGAAACTGACGGGGCTGGATGACGACGCGTTCAATCATTCGCTTGTCGCGCTGCGGTTCGCGCATTTGGCCAATGGGGTCTCTCAATTGCATGGCACGGTTTCCCGCGCCATGTGGGGGAAGTACAAGGATGTTTGCCCCATCATCGCCATCACCAATGCCCAGAACTGGCGCTATTGGGCCGACAAAGAGCTTTATCGCAAGATGGAGGAGGGGAACGATTATTGGTGGGACGACCGCAAGAAATACATGAAGAAGCGGGCTTTTGAGCTGGTTGCCGACCAGACCGGGAAGGTCTTCGATCCAAACGTCTTTACCATCGTCTGGGCCCGGCGATTCGCGGGTTACAAGCGGGCCGGGCTTTTGGCGAGGGACATGGACCGGTTCAACAAGCTGATCAGTGATATCCGGCATCCCGTCCAGATCATCTGGGCCGGCAAGCCCTATCCCATGGACTATCCGGCGATCAACGAGTTCAACCACCTGGTCCATCTCAGCAAGAATTATAAGAATGTCGCCGTGCTTGTCGGGTATGAGCTGGCGTTGTCCAAGCGGATGAAACAGGCGGCAGACTGCTGGCTGAACAATCCGCGGGTTCCGCGCGAAGCGTCCGGCACCAGCGGGATGACGGCAGCGATGAACGGCGCCGTCAACTTTTCCACGGATGACGGCTGGATACCCGAATTCGTCAACCACGGCAACAATGGATTTGTGGTCCCCAAGGCGGACTATGGCAATATGCATGTGGAGGCGGTGGACGATTACGATCTGAACAAGCTGTACGAGATCCTCCTGAACGAGATCCTGCCTACCTATTACGACAACTATGACACCTGGAGGCAGATCGCGAAAAACGGCATGCGGGATGTCCGGTACCAGTTTGATGCCGGCCGGATGGCGCATGAATACTATGATCAGCTGTATAAATAACCGGTTTATGTAATTTTACGCGTGGTCGCATCCTGAGGGAGTACTATTCATCAAAACTCTTTCATATGCGACCACAGCCTTTTTTAGCCCTTTTATTTACCCTCTCCCTGTTCACCGCAAGAGCAGGCGAAGGAAAGCATGTCGTTTCTTCCACTCTCCGGTCGGTGACCGTCTACCGCAGCGGCGCGGAGCTGGTGCATACCGCCACTGTCCGCCTCGAACGCGGCGCCAACGAGCTGGTGGTCGGCGACCTCAGCAATGCGATCGATATCTCCAGCATCCGCATCGGCTGCACTTCCGGCGTATCGATCCTGTCGGTGACCTTTTCCACCGATCACCTCCAGCCGGAGACCGTCAGCCCCTTCATAAAAAAACTGCAGGACTCTATCGCCGGTATCAAAAAAGAACTCACGCGATTGGACGTGCTGACAAAATCCGCCAACGAGCTGCTTCAGCTGCTTGACGGCAACAAGAGCATCGGGAGTGCCGGCACGGGGGTCACCGTGGCCGAACTGTCGAAGATGATGGACTACTACAAGCAGAAAGAGGTGGAACTTCGAACCGAGCTCAGCGGTTATGCTGAGCGCTCACAGCAATTGAAGCAACTGGCCGACCGGCTCGACAGCCAGATAAAGGAGGACGAAAGGAAGAACACGGCTACGGCCGGCAGCCTGGTCCTGCAGGTGATGAGCCCGATGGCCGGCGCCTGCGATCTGACGGTCTCTTACCTTACGACGGCCGCTCACTGGGAACCTTCCTACGATCTCAAGGTGGATAACGACAAGGACCCGCTGCATATCTTCTACAAGGCCCGGGTTGTGCAGACTTCGGGCATCGACTGGAAGCAGGTAAAACTCAGCCTTTCCACCTCGCTGCCCTCACAGGGGGGCAATGCGCCGGTGCTGAAGACCCGCTTCCTGCAGTTTGTCGAGGCGATGGCCGGCAGTGCGGGATATCTTGCCGCGCCTTCGCCGGCGAACAATGCTTTTGAGAACAGGCTGGACTACAGGCTCAGCGGAGCGCAAATCCAGATTAGAGGACTTAATTCATTCAATAAGGCAGCCGATCCCCTGTATATCGTCAACGGCCGGGAGGTTACGAGTTCCGAGATCGCCAATCTTGATCCCAAAACGATCCAGAAGATCGACGTCCTGAAGGGCGCGGACGCCACTGCGGTCTATGGTTCGCGCGCGGCCGGAGGTGTGATCCTCATCACCCTGAAGGACGAACTGGGCGATTATGTATCGGTCAGCGATCGGACGATGGACGCCGTCTTCGACATCGATCTTCCTTACGACATACCCGGCAATGGAATGGAGCAGGGTGTCGTTTTAAAGGAATATCGCCTGCCCTGCGTGTACCAGTATTACGCCGCGCCGGGGGTTGACCGCGACACTTATCTCCTTGGGAAATTGACGGGCTGGGAAAAGCTGAACCTGTTGCCCGGGGAAGCCAGCATCATGGTGGAAGGAACGTATATCGGCAAATCGCGCATCGATCCGGGTTCGATCCAGGATACCCTCAACCTCACCCTGGGCCGGGATAAGCGGATCGTCGTCAGGAAAGAGAAAGTCGCGGATTTCAGCAGCGTAAAATTCCTGGGCTCAGACAAAAAGCAGGTGTTTACCTACGAGATCACTGTCCGCAACAACAAAAAAGAGAAAGCGCGGATGTTGCTGAAGGATCAGTACCCGATCTCATCGAACAAGGACATCGAGACGGCATTGCTGGAGAACGGCGGCGCATCGGTGAATAAGGACACCGGGATCCTCACGTGGGACCTCGAACTGGCACCGGGCGAAAGCCGTTCCTACCGCATTAGCTACAGTGTGAAATATCCAAAGGACAAGGATTTGAATATTAGATGAATATAAAAGAATACAAGGGTCTACTGGGACCCTTGTTTCCGTTAGTACACCCGTCAGTTTTACCGTTTATCCGATTTCCGTTGGGGCTGTGGGGCAGCTGTGCAAACTTTGCTGATTCAAACCCTCAAACAAAATGGACAACTCAACCTTGATCAGATGGGGTCTTGCCATCGGCATTCCCTTATTGTTTATCCTGCTTTACCGCATCATCCTCCGGGTCTTTTTCGGCCTGGTTATCGTGCCGGAAGACCGTATCGGCCTTGTGACCAAAAAGTTCGTGCTCTGGGGCAAACAGTCGCTGCCCGAGGGCAGGATCATCGCCACTGGCGGCGAAGCCGGCTTCCAGGCACAGACCCTGGCTCCCGGGGTCTACTTTGGAAAATGGTTCTGGCAATATGCGATCAATTTCCAACCGTTTACCATCATTCCGACGGGGAAGATCGGGCTGGTGCTGGCCCGCGACGGTGCCGAACTGGAGACGGGCGCTATCCTTGCGCGGAAGGTTCCCTGCGACGCCTTCCAGGATGCCGCTGCATTTCTGCAGAACGGCGGCCGGAAAGGGCGGCAGACCGCGATCATTACACCCGGTTCCTATCGTATCAACACTTTTCTTTTTGATGTGGAGATCACCGATATGGTGAGTGTACCCGACAATGCCGTGGGTATCGCGACGACGATGGAAGGTCAATCGCTGGGCGAAGGGCAGATCGCGGGCCGGCTCATCGGCGAACACAACAAGTTCCAGGACGCCGATCTTTTCCTTGCGAATGGCGGCTTTAAGGGCTTGCAGGAACAGGTCATCCTCGCCGGTTCGTATTTTCTGAACCCGTGGTTTGTAAAAGTGGATATGGTCAAGATGACCGAGATCCCGATCGGTTACGTAGGTGTCGTCATCTCCTTCGTGGGGGAAGAGGGGGCGGACCTCAGCGGCGTGGACTTCAAGCATGGGAATATCGTGTCCCGCGGTCACAAAGGTGTGTGGGCCGAACCGCTTGGGCCGGGTAAGTATCCGATCAACCCGTATATCCAGAAAACGGAACTGGTGCCCACCACCAACCTGGTGCTCAACTGGGCCAGTGCACGCAGTGAAGCGCATCAGCTGGATAAGAACCTATCGACGATCACGGTCCGAAGCAAGGACGGTTTCCCGTTTAACCTCGACGTGGCGCAGATCATCCATATCCCGACCACCGAGGCGCCGAAGGTGATCGCGCGTTTTGGGAATATGGTCAACCTGGTGAGCCAAGTGCTGGAGCCGACGATCGGTAACTATTTCCGCAACTCCGCACAGGACAGTGATGTCATTGCGTTCCTGGGTACCCGTAAGGAACGGCAGGAGTCGGCCAGGCTGCATATCGGCCGTGTCTTAGAGCAATACAATGTCATCGGCGTCGACACGCTGATCGGGGATATCGTTCCGCCGGACAGCCTGATGAAGACGTTGACCGACCGCAAGATCGCCGAAGAGCAAAAGGTAACCTATGAAACGCAGATGAAGGCGCAGGAGACGAGGCAGAGCCTCGAAAAGGAAACGGCTATTGCCGAGATCCAGAAGGAGATCGTAAAAGCCGATCAGGGGGTGCTTATCGCCGAACGCATTGCCGATGCTTCGGTGAAGAAGGCGACAGGTGACGCTAACAGCGTCCGCCTGCAGGCCACTGCGGAGGCCGACAGGCTCAAACTGCTGGCCGGCGGTGAGGCGGAGAAGACCCGTCTCCTGGCGAGGGCCGACGCGGAAAAGATCGAATGGCTGGCCAAAGCCGATGCGGAGAAGATCTCCCTTACCGGTAATGCGGAAGCCGAGAAGATCCTGGCTATCGGCAAGTCCTCTGCCGAATCGTATAAGCTGGCGGTGGAAGCGATGGGGGGCAATAATTTCACGCAGCTGAAAGTGATGGAGGCGATCGGCCAGCAACATATCCGTATCATGCCCGAGATACTGATCGGGGGCGGTGGCGAAGGCGGGAATGGTGCCATCCAGGGACTACTCGGTCTTCAGTTGCTGGAGCAGGTAAGAAAGAAGACGGATGAGAAGGACAATTAGGCACGGCGTGTTCCGGGCTAGCGCATGAAATAGCGGCGAAGCCAGCTCTGGGCTTCTTTCTCATCCAGCGCACAGATAGAACAGCTACTTGTAGAGTCGCCGGACGGATTCCCATCTTCCCAGTAAAAGGTTTTTGTGGAATTTGTCCGGCGATCTGTTACCCGGATGCCGGCGCTGTCGGGAGCGATCACCCAGCAGCAGCCGCCTGACTGCGGGATGCTGACGCGAAATGCTTTCCGGCCGGTGGATGCATCAGGGCCCAGCCATTGGAGTTCGGTATCCTGCTCGCTGCGGCCATGCGCATAACGGACATAGGCACGGTGATTCTCTTTTACCCAAAAGGAAAGGCTTTCATAAGTCTCGGTATCCGGTTTTCCAACAGACCAGGTAGCTACTTTGACATCCTGATCCAGCCTGCAAAGAAGGAGAACGGACACGAGCAGGAAGGGTTTGATCATGTCCCAAAATACGATATATTCGCCCATGTCCTGCTTTCGCACAATCGCTTTTTTGGGATGTTTTTTTGGGTTGATCCTCATCGGCTATGGTCAGTCGGGCGCTGTTCTTCCTCTGTCCGGTGTTCCTCATGATCTCGCGCGTCAGCGGGCTTCGATGGTGAAGGACATCCGCTATGATCTCATTTTTCAAGTATCCGCGGATAAGGAAAAACCTGTATCCGGCAACGAGACGCTTCACTTTACGCTGACGAGTCAGCCTGCATCCGCCCTTGCACTTGATTTCAAGGCTTCGCCGGATGCGGTGCAGTTGCTCCGCGTGAATGGCGAAGTCAAGCCGGTCCGGTTGGAGAATGAGCACCTGCTGATCCCTGCCGCATCGCTTCATGTGGGAAGCAATACGATCGAAGCGGCGTTTATTGCCGGCAATTCCGCGCTTAACCGAAACAGTGGGTTTCTCTATACCTTGCTGGTGCCGGACAAGGCCAGAACCCTCTTTCCCTGTTTTGACCAGCCTGATCTGAAGGCCGTCTATCAGCTGACGCTCGATGTTCCGGCGGACTGGACGGCGATCAGCAACGCGCCCCTGGCGGATCAGGTGCCCGGAGAGGCTTCCAGCCGGTTTCGGTTCAAGCCCTCCGACCGCCTCAGCACCTATCTGTTCTCCTTCGCGGCAGGTGAGTTCTCCAGCGTCACCCGAAATGTCGATGGGCGGCCCATGCGTTTTCTCTACCGGGAGACGGACAGCACGAAGATCCGGCTCAGCATCGACTCGATCTTTCGCATCGAAGGACAGGCGCTGCGGTTTCTGCAGGACTATACCGGAATCGAGTATCCTTTTCAGAAATTCGATTTCGTCGCCATCCCCGATTTTCAATTCGGCGGGATGGAACATGCCGGTGCGATCCAGTACAAGGCCAGCTCGCTTTTCCTGGATTCGGGTGCTACGCGTGAACAGCGTATCGGCAGAAGCAATCTCCTGTCTCACGAGACCGCGCATATGTGGTTTGGCGATCTGGTCACCATGTCCTGGTTCAACGATGTCTGGATGAAGGAGGTGTTTGCCAATTTTATGGCTGATAAGGTCAGTAGTGTTACCCTGCCCGACGGGAATTATGATCTCAAATTCCTGACCGATCACTATAGTGCGGCCTACAGCATCGACCGGACGGCAGGTGCACATCCGATCCGTCAGCAACTGGACAACCTCAACGAAGCGGGTTCCCTCTATGGCAATATCATCTATCATAAGGCGCCGATCGTCATGCGGCAGCTGGAGCGGGTGATGGGAGCGGATGCTTTTCGCGCGGGGCTGCGCGATTATCTGAAGGCCTATGCGGGCGGCAATGCGTCGTGGCCCGACCTCATCCGGATGCTGCAGCGTCATACCCGACTCGACCTGAAGGCCTGGAACGCCGTATGGGTCAATGGGGCCGGGCGTCCGCGAATCTCGTATACGTTGGACACCGCCAAGGGCCGGATCAGGGACCTTGTTCTCCGGCAAGCGGGGGAGGATGGCAGCGCCCGCGTCTGGCCGCAGGTGTTCGAGCTGGCGTTGGTCTACAGGGACCGGATCGAAAAGGTGACGGTAAATATGAAGCAACGCGAGGTCCATCTTACCGCTGAGTTAGGACAAAGGGCGGCGCCGGATTACATTTTGTTCAATTCGGATGGGGCGGGCTATGGTTTGTTTCCATTCGACACCCGGGGGCTTCGCTGGCTGGCCGGGGAGAAAAGCGGTCCCACGGCTCCTACGCCGCTGATGCGGGCAGCAGCCTATATCAATATGTATGAGATCCTGCTTACGGGCCACGAGATCTCGCTTCAGCAGTTTCTGCGGTTCGAGCCGATGGCGATCGCCCATGAGCCCGAGGAGCTGGATCTGAATATTCTGCTCGACCAGATGAATTCCATCTTTTGGCGTTTCACGCCGGCGGCGGCGCGGGATTCCGTTGCTCCGTGGCTGGAAGAGACGTGTTGGAGTGTGCTGCAAAATGCAAGCTCGGATAACATAAAGAAATTGCTTTTTCGCGCGTATGCCAATATTGCGCTAAGCCGGGAAGGGCAGCAACGGCTGTACGACATCTGGAAGCACCAGCAGCCGCCTCCGGGTGTAAAGCTCTCGGAAGACGACTATACCAGCCTTGCGGCGGGTTTGGCCCTGCGTGACTATCCCGGCTACCCGGCGATCCTCGAAGAACAGGGCAGCCGGATCCGGAATGGGGACCGGAAGTTGCGGTGGCGGTATCTGCAGCCGGCGCTTTCGAACGATACGGCGGTCCGGGACCGTTTTTTTTACAGCCTGAAAGCAGACACAGCCCGGCGAAAAGAGGCCTGGGTGCTCAGCGCCCTGGGTTATCTGCACCATCCCTTGCGTGTTGCTTATAGTGAGAAATACCTTGGCGCCACCCTCGACTGGCTTGAGGATATCCAGCGGACGAGTGATGTCTTCTTTCCGCAAAGCTGGTTACAGACGAGTTTCAGCTATTATCAAACCCCGACGGCCGCGGCGCTTGTGCGGCATTTCCTGCAAACCCATCCGGGGTATAATCCCAAATTGAAGGCAAAGATCCTCCAGGCTACCGACAACCTCTACCGTGCGGCCAGATTGGCGCGGTAGGCTCAAATCACGGAAGTGGGACGACTTTTTGGAAAAAAATCACGAAAGTGGGCTGACTTTTTGTAAATTTGATGCAAAAGTGGGATGACTTTTTGTCAAGTAGTTGATAATGAGGAGAAATCAATTTTCAGAATTGGAACGGTGGAAACAGTCGAGTCCCCGCAAGCCGCTGATCATTTGGGGGGCGAGGCAGGTGGGCAAGACCTGGTTGATGAAGGAGTTTGGCCGGACTCATTACCGGAAATGTGCGTATGTCAATCTCGAAAGTAATGCCGTTTTGCGCAGCCTGTTCACCACCGATTTTGACATCAGGCGGATACTCGCCGCCGTGCAGATAGAGACCGGTGTCCCGATCGACGCCGCGGACACCCTTGTTCTTTTTGATGAGATCCAGGAGGCGCCCGGAGCACTCACCTGTCTGAAATATTTTTATGAGAATGCGCCCGAATATCATGTCATCGCCGCCGGTTCTTTATTGGGCGTGGCGCTGATGGGCGGGACCTCCTTTCCCGTTGGCAAGGTTGCCTTTCTCGATCTCCGGCCGCTGGACTTCCCGGAATTCATCGAAGCGGTAGAGGGGGAGCCCCTGGCCGGGCTGCTGAGGGGCGGAGACTGGCCGTTGATCACGGGATTCAAAACCCGGTTCATCGATCTGTTGAAGCAGTATTACTTTGTCGGCGGGATGCCCGAGGCGGTGTATTCGTATGCGGAGCAGAGGGACTTTGGGGTCGTAAGGGAGATCCAGAAACGGATACTTGCCGGGTACGAACAGGATTTTGCGAAGCATCCCCCGAAGGAGATCGTGCCCCGGATCAGAATGCTCTGGCAATCGGTGCCGGCGCAACTCGCAAAGGAGAACAGAAAGTTCATCTATGGGCTGGTGAAGGAGGGGGCGAGAGCCCGGGAATATGAGCTTGCCCTGAATTGGCTGATCGACTGCGGTCTTCTTTATAAAGTGAATAATATCACAAAACCCGGGATACCGTTGAAGGCATACGAAGAGATGAACGCCTTCAAACTGTTCCTGGTGGATATCGGGTTGCTGGGGGCCATGGCCGATCTCGATGTCAAGACCCTGCTCGACGGCAACCTGCTGTTCGAAGAATTCAAGGGTGCGTTGACCGAGCAATTCGTCCTGCAGCAATTGATGGCGAAGAAGGATGCCGGCATCTTTTACTGGTCACCCGAAGGGGCGCGATCGTCGGTCGACTTTGTCGTACAGTATTGGGGAAAGGTGGTTCCCATCGAAGTAAAGGCCGCTGAGAACCTGCAGGCCAAGAGCCTGAAGGTTTATTATCAGAAATACAAGCCGACCCATTGCATCCGTACGTCGATGTCCGACTATCGCAAGGAAGAATGGATGACCAACCTGCCGCTTTATGCCATTGCGGGGTTGTTCGGCGAGATAAAATAATTTTTTACTGAGGCTTTATTGTGCTGTCGGCCGCGGCGCCTGCGGGCTTGACGATATCCAGCAACTCCACATCGAAGATGAGAGTCGAGCCCGGACCGATCATCGGTCCCGCCTGCTGATCGCCATAGGCGAGGTTGGACGGGATGAAAAGCTTCCACTTGCTGCCGACGGGCATGAGTTGCAGGGCTTCGGTCCAGCCGGGGATCACCCCATTGACGGCCAGTTCGATCGGTTGTCCTCTTTCGATGCTGCTGTCAAACACCCGGCCGTCGATCAGCGTACCATGATAATGCACCCGTACCTGGTCGGTGATGGCGGGCTTGGGGCCGGAGCCTTCTTTGATGACCGAATATTGCAAACCGCTGGGCAGGCTTACGACACCTGGTTTGTTCTTGTTTGCCGCGAGGAAGTCCAGGCCCAGTTTTTTGTTACCGGCGGACTTCTCGGACTTTGCCTTTTGCACGGAGCTCATGAGGCAGCTATTGGCCTGCTGTTCATCGAGCAGCGGCTTCGCGCCCTTGTTGACGTCATTTATGGCGCGGACGACGAGTGCCGTATTGATATTGGAAATGTTCTGCTGTTTGTAGAAGTTGGCCACGCTGACACCGATGGCGTAGCTAAGGGAATCCTGTGTCGTCCGGAGGGCAGCGTTGCTGACCATCTTTTTCTGCGCTTCGGTTTTCTGCGTCGCAGTTTTATGCGCAGCGGGGGCGGGCTTTGCGTTTTGTGCAAGACCCGCAACACCGGCAGAAAGACAGAGAGCCGAAGCAAAGATCGCTCTATACAATACCATATCGATTTTATTAAATATGAGAGGCAAAAATAGGGTTTATTGACCATATGCGGAGGGGCAATAAATCCCGGCGGACCGCGTTCCTTAACATTACTTTATAACAATTAGAGCCTACTTTTAAATCTGAAAAAAATATCCAATGATCAGAAAGCTTACTTCCCTCTTTGCCCTCGTTGTATTTTCTATTTCCATCGTAAATGCGCAAGGCCTGCTCGACAAGGCCAAAAATGCCCTCAAGGGTGGCGGAAAAGGCCTTAGCTCCGATGATATCGTGGCCGGCTTAAAGGACGCGCTAAACCATGGGACCCAGAAAAGCACGGACAAGCTATCGGCCGTCGACGGCTTCTTCAGAGATGCCGCCGTCAAGATCCTTCTGCCGCCGGAGGCGGCAAAGGTGGAAAAGACCTTACGCAGCGCCGGTTTTGGAAAGCAGGTGGATGAGGCGATCCTCAGCATCAACCGGGCCGCCGAAGACGCTGCCAAGTCCGCGGCGCCGATCTTTCTCAGTGCGATCAAGAACATGACCGTCTCCGATGGAGTAAGCATTCTGAAGGGGCCCGACACCGCCGCCACCAACTATTTACGGAAGACTACCTCGGCTCAGCTGACCGCCAAATTCCACCCCGTGATCGACAGCTCGCTGCAAAAGACGGGGGCTACCAAATATTGGAAACAGTTGTTCGACACCTATAACAAGATGCCGCTGGTGAGCAAGGTAAACAGCGATCTGCCCGCCTATGCAACGGCAAAGGCGCTGGACGGTGTATTCTACTATGTCGCCGTGGAAGAGAAGAATATCCGGACAAACCCGGCCGCACAGGTGGACGATCTGCTGAAGAAGGTATTTGGCAAATAGTAAAAAACTCTTTTATGCCAGGCCTGCCCATCGGGCGGGCTTTTTTTATATTTGTGGTTCATGCTAACGCTTTATCGGGACGCCTACAGCGGCCTTTCAAAAAATACCTGGCTTCTCTCGCTCGTGATGCTGGTCAATCGCAGCGGAACAATGGTGATCCCGTTTATGACCATTTACCTGACCCGGCCTTCCATGGGCTTTAGTATCGCGCAGGCGGGGGCCGTCATCGGCGTCGCCGGTTTGGGGTCGGTATGCGGCGGCTTCCTGGGCGGGCGGATGACCGATCGGTTCGGGTTCCATCGGGTACAAGTGGTGACGCTTGCCGGCGGCGGCATCCTGTTCCTCGTGTTGGGACAGATGCGCAGCTATCCGCTGATCTGCGGCTGTGTCTTCCTGTTAAACGTCGTGAATGACTCCTTCCGCCCCGCCAACTCGACGGCTATCGCCGCTTACAGCAAGGAGGAGAACCGGACCAGGAGCTATTCGCTCAACCGTCTGGCCATCAACCTGGGTTGGGCCCTCGGAGGCGCCGTCGGCGGGATACTGGCTTCGATCAACTATCACCTGCTGTTCTGGGTAGACGGCTGTACCAACCTGTTCGCCGCCGTCCTCATCAGCCGCTTCCTGGGAAGGGCGTCCGTTACCCCTCCTGCGGAGCAACAACGGGCCGCCACGGAACAGACCGCCTATCGGGACAAGGTCTATCTTTGGTTTATCGGCTGTACCATCCTGTTTGCATCCTCTTTTTTTCAACTGTTCTCCGTGTTGCCGGTGTATTATAAACGTACCCTGCACATGCCTGAATACATGATCGGGCTGCTGATGACGCTGAACGGACTCATCATCGCCGTCTTCGAGATGATCCTCGTCTTCCGGCTGGAGGGCCGGCGCGAGAACCTGCACTATATTTTTTATGGGGCCATGGTGGTGGGAGTCGCTTACCTGATGCTCAATATCCTGCCGCTGTCGGTGGCCGCGGCCTTCTTCTGCATGATCCTTATGACGCTGGGAGAGATCCTGGCCATGCCCTTTATGAACTCTTTCTGGGTATCCCGGACGACCCACGCGACGCGCGGACAATATGCGGGACTCTACACCATCGCCTGGTCCACCGCACAGGTGGTCGGACCTTCGGGTGGCGCGGAAATCGCGGATCATGTCGGGTTCCGCCCGCTCTGGTGGGTCGTGGGCGGCGTTTGCTTCCTGTCGGCGATCGGCTTCAGATGGCTGAAACAAAGCGGACCACAGGTCCGCTGGCCGAAGGCCAATCATTAGACGCGCAACCGGGATGGCCTAATTTCGGCGAAAGGCCACGCCCGGGGCACAAACCAATATGCGATGAGTGAGGAAAAATTACAGATGTTTCGCAACCGGCTGACAAAGGACATCCGTCATGTCGGCAAGCTGGCGCGCCGTCAGGAGGTCAGCTGCTACCGCATTTATGATCATGATCTGCCGGAATTTCCCTTCTGTATCGAACGCTACGAGGACATGCTCTATCTCGCCGAATATCAGCGACGGCATGGGATGACCGAAGACGAACACAACAGCTGGCTGGAGTCCTGTATCCCCACGATCAGCGAGATCCTGGAGGTGCCTGACGAACGCATCTATTACCGGGAGCGAAGGCGCAAGGGCGGGAGGCAGGATCAGTATGAGAAACTGGCCAGCGAACAGGAATTCTTTATCGCAAAAGAGGCCGGACTTTCTTTTCGCATCAATCTCACCGATTACCTGGACACCGGACTGTTCCTGGATCACCGGATCACGCGGGGGATGGTCCGCGACGAGGTAAAGGACAAACGGGTGCTGAACCTCTTCTGTTATACCGGCTCCTTTTCCGTTTATGCGGCGGCGGGCGGCGCATCGCAGGTGGATTCGGTCGATCTTTCCAAGACCTATCTTGCCTGGGCCGAGGCCAATATGCAGCTCAACTTCCCCGGTACGGCAGCCCACCGGTTCATCCATGCCGACGTCAAGCAATGGTTGGATGAAGCGCCGGCCGGTTACTATGATCTTGTCGTCATGGACCCGCCTACTTTCAGCAACAGTAAACGGATGAAGGATTTCCTGGATATCCAGAAAGATCATGCGGAACTGATCAATAAGACGCTGAGGGCGATGAAAGAAGGCGGGATCCTTTATTTCAGCACCAATTACCGGCGATTTCAATTAGAGCAGGAAAAAATAATGGCGGCGTCGGTAAAAGATATTACCAACGCCACCACTCCATTCGATTTCCAGGGAAAGCTGTTCCGCTGGTGTTATAAGATCGTTAAGTAAGCCTACCGGCTCATCGTGGGCAATGCGATATCCCGCTTTATCATTTCATTGCGGTCGGCCATTTCCCAGGCGGTGAAGAATACCAGACGCGCCCGCTTTTCCATGATGTCATAGTTGATCTTGTCGGGCGTATCGGTCGGTTGATGATAGTCCTTATGGATGCCGTCGAAATAAAAGATGATGGGCACGCCTTTCCGGGCAAAGTTGAAATGGTCGCTGCGATAGTAGATCATTTCCGGATCGGTAGGATCGTCGAATTTATAATCCAGCTCCAGCTTCGAGTATTTTTTATTGTTGCCTTCGCTGATGGGCTTCAGTTCGGTGGAAAGCTTGTCGCTGCCCACTACATAGACATAGTTTGTGGAATCGCCGATCTTCCGGTTGGGGTCGATGCGGCCGATCATATCAATGTTCAGGTCGGCCGTTGTCTTTTCAAGCGGGTAGATGGGATGTTCGGAATAGTATTGAGAGCCGAACAGACCTTTTTCTTCGCCGGAGTTGGCCAGGAACAGGATGCTGCGGCGGGGTCCTTTACCGGCTGCTTTTGCCTTTGCAAAGGCTTCTGCCAGTTCGAGGACGCTGACCGTGCCCGAGCCGTCATCGTCGGCGCCGTACCAGATCACGTTGCCGCGCTTGCCGAGGTGGTCATAGTGGGCGGAGATAACGAGGACCTGATCTTTCAGATCGGTGCCTTCGAGAAAACCAAGGACATCGCTGCTTTGAAGATGCAACGTGGTTTTTTTGACGCCCAGGTGGATGTTGGCCGGGTAGCTCTTCCCCCGGCTGCTGCCGTTTTGTACGGCCGCGAAGTCATTCTGTGCAATGGCTTTTGCCACGGTCTCCGTGATATAAAAGCTGTTCGGAAAGATGGCCCGTGGGAATTCCGTCATCGACATATTGCCTTTTGGCTCGCGGACATTGCGGGGGGCGTTGGCTTGCAGGATCAGGATGGCGACGGCGCCGTTCTTCTGCGCGGCTTCCTGCTTGGCGAAGGCAAATCTCCGTGCGGCTCTGCCGGAAGGCATTTGCATACCCTGGGGCAGGCCACCCAGCACCATAACGATCTTGCCTCTTACGTTGAGGTCCTTGTAGTCGTCGCGGGAGGAGTCGCTGATCCCGTATCCGGCGAATACCACATCTGCTGCGCCCATCTCGGCGGTATAGTCGCCGGTGACGGGTACAAAGAAATCGGTGTTAAAGGTAAAGGACTTGCCATTGACGGACAGCGCGGCAGATTCGAGTGAATCCTGGAAGACGGGATACTGCAGCTGGTAGTTGTCACCGTTACCCGGCTTGAGGCCGAGGTTGCGAAAATCGTTCTCTATATATGCGGCGGCTTTTCGCTGGCCTTCCGTCGCCGTTTCGCGGCCTTCAAAATCGGCGCTGGCAACGATGAAGAGATGTTTTTTCAGGTCATCCGCGGTGATGGTTTTGGCAAAAGGCCGGGGATCGGGGATCTTTTGGGCCTGGGCGGCGCCCGCAGCGCACACCGACAGCAATAGTAGAAGTTTTTTCATGGGGCCAAATATATGCGCTGCGCCCGTTACTTGCGCGCCTGCCGCCAATAAATGGATGAACGGTTGAATGAGCCTCCCCGTTACATCTCGCTCAGCTCCAGCCAGCGGAGTTCCTTGTCATCAAGCAACTGCCCGATCTCCCCGATCCGAATAGATAATTTTTGCAATTCGTCAAAAGAAGCGTCGCCGCCGTTCAGTTTTGCGGTGATCTCTTCTTTTTCCTTCGTCAAATGGGCTATTTCCTGCTCTAAAGTGTCAAATTCTCTTTTTTCTTTATAAGAGAGCTGGCGCTTTGCTGTCGCCGTTGCCGACGGAGTGGGGGCCGGTATTGCTTTGGGAGCGGGTTGTTCGTTGGGAAAGGCCGCATCCGGTGTGTTGTCCTTCTGCCAGTCGCGGTATTGGGAATAGTTGCCCGGGAAATCCCGGATGAGGCCATCGCCTTCGAGTACCAGCAGGTGGTCCACGAGGCGATCCATAAAATACCGGTCATGGGAGACGATCATCAGACAGCCCTGGTATTCGCTGAGAAAATTCTCAAGGATCGCCAGGGTAGGGAGGTCGAGGTCGTTGGTCGGTTCGTCCAGGATCAGGAAGTTGGGATTCCGGAAGAGGATGGACAGCAGGTGCAGCCGGCGTTTTTCGCCGCCGCTGAGTTTGGAGAGATAGGTGTATTGCTGTTCGGGCGGAAAGAGAAACAGGTTGAGGAATTGGGCGGCGCTGAGGGAGCCGCCGGCGGCCAGCGGGAAATGTTCGGCGATATTCTTGACGAATTCGATCACGCGCATGTCTTCTTTTACGACCAGCCCCTGCTGGGAATAGTTGCCGAAGATGACGGTTTCGCCGATATTGACCTTTCCGCTGTCGGGTGTATCGAGCCCCTGCAGGATATTGATGAACGTGGATTTGCCCACACCGTTGCGGCCGATGACGCCTACGCGCTCGCCGCGTTTGAAGGTATAGTCAAATCCTTTCAGGATCACTTTTTCGCCATAGCTTTTATACAGCTTTTTTAGTTCGGCCACTTTTCCGCCGAGACGGTTCATCTTCATCTGCAGCTCGACCTGGTTATCCTCGATCCGTTGTTTGGCCCTGGCTTCGACCACGTAAAAATTGTCCTGGCGGCTTTTGCTCTTGGTGGTACGGGCCTTTGGCTGTTTGCGCATCCATTCCAGCTCTTTGCGATAGGTATTGCGGGCTTTATCAATGCTGGCTGCGTCGTTTTCCAGCCGGGCAGCTTTTTTCTCGAGATAGTTCTCGTAGTCTCCCGTATAGACATGAAGACTGCTGCCATCCATTTCCCAGATCTCTTCGGTCACATTGTCGAGGAAATAGCGGTCGTGGGTGACGAGCAGCAGGGTGACTTTTTCCTGGTTGAGATAGTGTTCGAGCCATTCGACCATCTCCACGTCGAGATGGTTGGTGGGTTCGTCCATGATCAGCAGGACATGCTTGTGCTCGAAGCCGATATCGATCAGGGTCTTGGCGAGGGCCACCCTTTTGCGTTGACCGCCGGAGAGGGTGCCTGCGGGTTGCTGGAGGTGATGGATATTCAGCTTACCCAGTATCTGTTTGACCTTGGTGTCGAAGTCCCAGGCGTTGAGCTCGTCGAGCTGGACGATGGCGTCGGTGATGCGGTCGGCATCTTCGGCGTCGCTGGCCGCCTCATAGGCCTTGATGGCGCTGATGACGGGATGGTTGTGGTGGAAGATATTGTCGAGGATGGATTTGTCTTCGATAAAGACCGGCTCCTGCTCAAAAAGCGCCACGGTGACATCCTTATGGATCCAGACCGTGCCGTTTTCCGGGGTGTCTTTACCCGACAGGATGCGAAGGAGGGTGGATTTCCCGCTGCCGTTGCGGGCGACCAGGGCGATCTTGTCGCCTTCTTCGATATGGAATGTGATCTGCTGGAAAAGGGGTTTGACCCCATATGATTTGCTCAACCCTTCAACGGAAACATAATGCATCCGCAAATATACAACGAAAATAGACCGTCTCCAGCCAAAAGTAGACGGCCTATTTTCCTATAATGTCCGGTAAGGAAAGCTTACCGTGTGGGGGCCGAAAGGCCCCCTTTTGCCGCATAATGCGTATTAAGCTTTTACAAATTCCAGGTTGACATGAACCCGTACATCATCGCTGACGATCAGGCTGCCGGCTTCGGTGAGGCCATGCCAGGAGAGACCGAAATCCTTGCGGTTGATCTTGCCATTGACACTGATGCCCGCGCGGGTGTTGCCCCAGGGGTCCTTGATGACACCGCCGAATTCGGCATCGAGTTTGACGTTTTTGGTCACCCCGTGGATGGTCAGGTCGCCCCATAGTTCATAGGAACCGTCGTTATCCACATTCTCGTATTTGGTAGCGACGAATTTCAATTGGGCGAATTTCTCCGCGTCGAAGAAATCGGGACCTTTCAGATGCCCATCCCGTCCTTCATTTCCCGTGTTGACAGAGCCGATCTCCGCGGTGAAGCTCACCTTTGCCGTCATGAAGTCTTCGCCTTCCGTCTCAACGGCTGCGTCGAATTTTGTGAATTTTCCGCTGATGTTGGAGATCATCATATGTTTCACTTTGAATTCCACTTCCGAATGGGAGGGATCGAGTGTCCATTTAGTAGCCATAATATCTGATTTTTGAAGTTTTTAATAAACACAAAATTATGCTCAAAGGTTGTGTCTACCATTAACCTATATTAAGACTTCATGAAAAATGGTGCGCCGGTCACCAGCCGAAATAAAGCGTGACGTTGCCTACATCATGACAATAAAGGCCCTTTAAAGTTGCGGAACTGACGTTTTGCGTAAAGGCGATGCTAAAGCCGCCATGCGAGAGTACGCCGCCATAGGCAATGGAACCGACCCAATGGTTCAGCGTGGGGATGACGGGAGGCATGGGGTTGTACGCCGATTGTTGTTGTGGTGGCGGGCCGGACTGCGCCTGGGGAGAAGGGGAGGAGGAGGACTGTGGCGCGGGCAGCGGCTTGCCGGCTGCCTGTGTGTTGGGGTTGGTGGTGAAGATGCCGCCTTCGAGTAAGGCGTTGGTCAGATAGTATTGCAGTTGCGGTTTTGCAAAGGCGTAGATCTGCCAGCGTTTTCTCCCGTTGGCGTCACTGCCGGCGGCATATTGGCTGAAGAGTCCGTTGAAGTAAGGATTCATCTTCCCGATGAGGATCAGCGGATAAATGGCTGCACCGTTTTGCATCGTGCCGCCATAGACTTGTGCGCCGCCGATGATCCTGAGAACGGAACCGGCTTCGACCAGTTGTTTTTCACCGGTGATATTCAAATTCAGCAGAATAGCGTTGCCGAATTGCGTAGTCCAGCCCATGGGTTGCAGAAACCCGGTAAGATGGTGGACGAGGGACTGGGTCTGATGTGCCAGGGACAGCGGGCCCAACGCGCCCATCACGAGTTCTGTCTGCCAATCATATTTCTTCGTGGGGTTATAGGAGTACCGGGTATGTGTGGCGACGATGGCCCCGGAATAGGGATAGTCGTCAGGTTGGTAGTCGTTTTGGCTGATGTCGAGAGGCGTGTACATCAGCTGCATGATCCCCCAGCCATAAATGTCGATACTGCTGTCGCCGGCGCGGGGCGCCAGTTTGCCAAGCAGCCCATGCGGCCGGTGTGCGGGGATATAAAAAAGATCGAGCCGGGTGCCGTTTGTATAGGCATCATCCGTTGACCGGCCAAAAATGTTGATCCCGTCATTGTCTTCATATACCCGGAAGATGCGGGTAATACTATCTTTCCGGGCCGGTGCCGGAGACTGAGCCAGGGTCCGGGCCGACGGCAATATCGCCAGGCCCGCGAGGAATAGGGGAAATAGTAAAGATCGTTTCATGTCCCGTCGGTTTTGCCATTTTCGATACGATCGATGCGTTTTCCATACTATTGAATTTACTATACAAACAATTCGCCGAATGGTTGAGCTATTGGCTTACCCTGAACCGGTAATTCCCCGATCCAAGCTTTACCATTAGATAGCCTTTTTCGATGCCTTCGATCCGGACATCCTTTACGGTCGAAAGGTTATGTCCGCCTTCGGTGATCAACCCGCCTTCGGGCGCGGGGATGTAGACGGTCGATGTGGTATTGGCCGGGACCACGATGTCGACATGCAGGGTATCCTCTTCCAGCTGCCAATGACTGCTGAGTTTGCCATAACCGGTCTCGAGGTCGGCGGCGGCGGAACGGAGGCGACCGCCGGGATGCGGCCAGATCCGGCTATGGTGATAGCCGGGGTCGTCTTCATACGTGTCGATGCCTGCCACCACCCGGTACATCCAGTCGCCGATGGCGCCGTAGGCATAGTGGTTAAAGGAGTTCATTCCCGGGGTTTCGAAGGTACTGTCGGGCCGGATGCCGTCCCAGCGTTCCCAGATGGTGGTGGCCCCCATCTTGACCGGATAGAGCCAGGAAGGATAACTGTCCTGCAGCAGCAGGCGGTAAGCTACATCGGTTTGTTTAAACCGGCTGAGCACATGACAGAGATATGGCGTACCTAAAAAGCCCGTGGTCAGGTGGTAATTGTAATCCTGGATGTTCTTCACCAGCCGTTCGGCAGCCTGCTTACGCAGCGGTTCGGGCAGCATATCGAATTGAAGGGCCAGCACGTAGGCGGTTTGTGTTCCCGAGACGAGGCGTCCGGTGGGGGTCATGTATTCCCGCAGAAAGGCATCCTTGATCCGTTTGAGGAGCGCCGTGTATGTATCCACATCTTCACTCTTGCCCAGTACGCCCGCCGCGTTGATGAGCAGCTGCGTGGAGTTGGCATAAAAACACTGCGCGATAAGGTATTTGTCCGTTACGGCCGAACGGCCGTCGTTGTCATCAAAGGGCCGATAGAACAGCCAGTCCCCGAAATGAAACCCGGTGTTCCAGAGATCGTTGGGAGATTGTGCATGCATATATTCCACCCAGGCCTTCATGCTGGCGTACTGGTTTTCCAGCACCCGTTTGTCGCCATAGGCCAGGTAGAGATTCCAGGGAATGATAGTGGCCACATCGGCCCAGCCGGCGCTTGCCCCATCGCCGAGGACGTTGGGGATGACAAAGGGCACTGCTCCATTGGGGCGCTGATCAGCCGCGACATCCTTCAGCCATTTGGTGAAGAAATTATCCACCCCGCGATTGAAGGTGGCCGTGCGGGAGAAAACCTGTGCATCGCCCGTCCAGCCCAGTCGTTCGTCGCGTTGCGGACAATCGGTGGGTACGTCCAGGAAATTGCCCTGTTGCCCCCATTGGATATTGTGCTGCAGCTGATCGATCAGGGTATTCGAACAGGTGAACTCGCCCGTCTTCGGCATATCCGAATAGAGAACTACGGCGGTAAAGTCCGCGGGATCCACCGGGCCTGTCGATCCTTCCACCCGGATATAACGGAAACCATGAAACGTAAAGCGGGGTTCGAAGACCTCTTCTTCGCCGCCCTTCAGGATAAAGACGTCCTGGGCCTTCGCCCGGCGCAGGTTATCCGTATAGAAATTGCCTTCTTTATCCAGGACCTCGGCATGCGAGAGCCGGATGCTGTCGCCGGTGCGGCCTTTTATTTTTACGGTCACCCAGCCGGTGAGGTTCTGCCCGAAATCGATCACTTTCTCGCCTTTTGGCGTAGTCAGCAGCTTCGAACCGCGAATGGTCTCGTGCTTCGTCACCGGCTGATTGATGGTCGCGATGAGATTATCCTTTGGCGAGGCGGCTGTCTCGACGCCGCCCCAACTGCCGTCATTAAAGTCAGGCAGGCTCCAGTCTTTTTGTTCCTTGCGGTGATCGACGATCTCGCCGTCATAAAGTTCGGAATGCAGCACTTCGCCGAGGGAGGACTTCCAGCGGCCATCCGAGACAACGGTATCGGTGTGACCGTTCTTATACCGGATGACGAGCTGAAACAACAGGGACAGATCGCTGCCGTAGAAATTGTGTTGCTGCTCAAAGCCGATATAGCCGCGGTACCAGCCGCTGCCGAGCATGGCGCCGACGGCGTTCTTACCCGGATGGATCAGGCCGGTGACATCATAGGCCTGGTATTGGAGGCGCTTTTGATAAGAGGTCCAGCCGGGAGTAAGATAGGCGTCACCTACCCGGTGGCCGTTGAGTTGCGCTTCATACAATCCATGGGCGGTGATATAAGCTGTGGCGGAAGCGATTCCGTTGTTGGCGGTAAAAGCCGTTCGCAACAGCGGGCTTGGCTGGGAAGGTTCCTCTTTCCCTGCCGCCTGGATCCATTGGGCCTTCCAATCGGCGGGTGTGAGCAGGCCCATCTGCCAGGATGCCATCTTGCTCCATTCCGAGCTTCGGCCTTTATTGTCCCAGACTCTTACGCGCCAGAAATATTTCTTCCCGGCCTCCGGGGCGGGGCCGCCATAGTCGATGAACAGGGAATGATCGGAAGCCACTTTTCCCGAGTTCCAAACCGAGCCGCCGCCCGAGGGGCGATCGCTGACCTGGATCTCATAGGCTGTTTGCAATTCGTTGCGGTCGGGTGAGGACAATTGCCAGCTCAGACGGGGCAGTTTGCTGTCCACGCTGATGGGGTCCGGCAGATTCTCGGTCAGGAGATGCGATACGCTGACCTGCGACGAAGCGGAAAGGGCTGCAAGCAATAGGGTAGGCAATGCGAATATGATCTTCATGTCAAATGAAAATTGAACGACAAATAATTTTTATGATCACAGGATGGTCAGATTCTTGGCGCGATAGGACTGGAGCTCGGGGCTGTCGGGTGACAATTCGGTGATAAGATAATCTATTTCGTCGATGTCTGCAATCTTCATCGACATCGATGAGTTTAGTTTTTCCGAAATGGCGATAATGGCGACCTTTTCCGCCGCTTTTATCATGGCCTTTTTCACCTGTATCGTCTCCCAGTCGGAATCGGTGAGTCCGGCGCTGCTATCGATCGCATTGGTTCCCATCAGACAAAGATCGGCCCGGATGCCGGCGAGGTATTCAAACACTTCTCCGCTGACCGTCATTTGGCTATAGGTAGAGAGCTGTCCGCCGATCATGATCGTCTTGATCATCGGCTTGTCGAGGAGTTCGACCGCGGACAGGACATTTACGGTGATAAAGGTCGCCCGCAGGGTGTTGGGTATCTTCTTGATCCATTCGCGGACTGTCGTTCCGCCGCCGATCAGTACGATGATATCGTCCCTGAGCAGGGTCAGTGCTTTCTCGGCGATGATCAGCTTGCTGGATTGCGCATAGGTCTTCGCGTCATGTCCATAGTGATAGGCCGCCGACATGGCGCCTCCTTTGATGCGGATCAGCTGTCCTTCTTCGGCCAGTTCATTCACATCCCGCCGGATCGTATCCTCTGATACGTCGATCAGGTTCACCAGATCGTTATACATCAATCGCGTGTGAATATTCACTTGCTTCAGGATCAGACTTTTCCGATCTTTTTTTTGCAAGGCTACAGGCATGGAACTCGTGGGTTTTGGTTTGAACATGTCAGCTGGTGCCGCTTTCTTGGATGGATAAAGATAGAACATTGGCGGAGTTGTGTAGGGATAAATTGCAATTATTTGCAATTTTTGCACTGATTTGGCTACTATAGTCAAAGACCGACTTGATTAATACCCATTTCTGCAAATATTTTGCAATTATTTTTTTCATGACGCAAATTTTGCGGTATATTCGGTTCGTGGATTTGCAAAAATTGCAGATTCGGTTACCAAAACATAAAACAACTGCTCATGACAAAATTCCAACTGACCCTCCGGGGCAGCCTGCTGGGCTTCTGCTGGCTGCTTGTCTTCTACAGTCAGGCTCAGTCCTCCGATCGCCAGATCAGGGGTATCGTAAAAGGACCCGATGGCACGGGACTCGCCGGCGCCACTGTTGCACTTGCTTCCAATAAAAAAACTGCCACTGCCACCGACGCGATCGGTGCATTCACACTGAAGCTCCCTGCTTCATTGTCCGGCGTCCTGGAACTCGAGGTCAGTTCGATTGGATTCGAGACCCGCCGGGTGACGGTTCAGCGGGGACAGGCGGATATCGCGGTGGTGTTGGATAATAACAAATCGTCGCTGAACGAAGTGGTGGTAACGGCACTGGGGATCAACCGCGAGAAAAAATCGCTGGGTTATGCCGTGACGACGGTGAAAGGGGATGAATTCACCCAGGCCCGGGAAAATAATATTGCCAATGCGCTTTCGGGAAAGGTTGCCGGTGTCAATGCCGCGGGTCTTTCTACAGGTCCGGGCGGCTCCAGCCGCGTGACCATCCGTGGTAATGGCACGCTCGGTCCCGACAACCAGCCCTTGTATGTGGTCAACGGGATGCCGATCGACAACTCGGTTCCGGGCGGTGCGCCGACTGTCAATGGGACCACCAACAATATCGACCGTGGTGATGGGATCGCCGGGATCAACCCCGACGATATCGAGTCCATCAGTGTATTGAAAGGGGGGACGGCCGCCGCGCTTTATGGCAGCCGGGCCAGTAACGGGGTCATCCTCATCACGACCAAGAAGGGCCGTGCCCAGCGCGGGGTCGGCGTCGAATACAATTCCACCGCGACGCTGGAGAACGTGGCCGTCATTCCCGATTTTCAGTATACCTACGGCCAGGGATTGGATGGGGTCGAATCCACCGATCTCAGCAGTGCCCAGGCTTCGGGTCGTAAATCCTGGGGGGCGTTGATCGACGGCAACACCAACTACGTGGCCGTTGATGGACAGAAACACCCGTATACCGCCAAGAAGAACAACCTCCAGAACTTCTATCAGACGGGTTCCACCTTTACCAACAGCATCGCCTTCTCGGGCGGCAATGAGCAGACGGTCTACCGGTTCTCTGCAGCCGATCTCACCAGTAACGGCATCCTGCCGAAGACGAGCTATGACCGCAAGACCCTCAATCTTTCGCTGACCAGCAAACTGACCGACAGACTCTCCATCGATGCATTGGCGCAGTACAATCTGGAGACCGGCCACAACAGAACCGGCGCCGGCGACGCACTCGGGAATCCGAACTGGACACCGCTGGAGATCGCCAATACGGCCGATGTCCGCTGGCTGAAGCCCGGTTATGATGCAAGCGGTAACGAACAGATCTGGAATGATGCCTCCATCGCCTCCAACGGATATTTTGTCATCAATAAGTACCAGGAGAAGGATACCAAGAACCGCTTCATCGGCCAGGCTTCGGTTTCCTACGAGCTGCTCAAGAATCTCGTGATCAAGGGGACTGCCAGCGAGGACTTCTATAATTACAACTACTATAATATTCTGCCGACGGGTACGCTCTATGAGCCCAATGGGCAGTACGCGGGCATCAAGACCGATCTGTCCGAGTTCAACGGCCTTGTCACCGCGTCGTATAAAGGGAACCTGACAAAGGATATCGGGATCTCGGCCGTCGCGGGCGCCAATAGCCGTAAGAACCAGGAGAACCGGCTGACTCTGAGCGGACTTAACTTCACGATCCCCTATTTCTACAGCTTTATCAACCTCAGCTCACAGTCTACCATACCCTATTCTCCCCGGATCGGGACCAATTCCCTCTTTGGATCGGTAGACCTCGACTTCAAAGGCCTTTTCTTTCTCAACCTGGGTGGCAGGGAGGACTGGTTCTCCACGCTTAGCCTGAAGAACAATCATATTTTCTATCCCAGCGTCGGCGGCAGCTTTATCCTTTCGGATGCCGTCAAACTGCCGGATTTTGTCAACTACGCCAAGCTGCGTGGTTCCTGGGCCCAGGTGGGTGGGGGCGCCCCCGATCCGTATTCGATCAATCTTACGTATAGCAACGTGACCAGCACCGGGGCCACTTTGCAGAACGTGACACCCGACGTCAACGGCAACAACGTCATCACCAATCCCAATCTCAAGCCCTATACTTCCACGACCTATGAAGGCGGCCTTGAAATGCAAATGCTGAACAGCCGTCTGGGTATCGACTTCACCTACTACAACCGTCAGACGACGAACGATATCGTCAACACCGCCATCTCCACCACTTCCGGTTACAGCAATGTGATCCTCAACATCGGCGAACTGCGGAACAGCGGGATCGAATTACTCCTTACCGGCAAACCCGTCAAGACCACCAATTTCGGCTGGAATGTCAGCTATAATGTCGCTTACAACTCCAACAAAGTGGTACAACTGGCGCCGGGTCTTCCGCTGATCCAGATGGCCGCCAGCGTCAATTCCTGGGCGACGCTCGATCAGGTGGTCGGCAGGCCGTTCGGCACCATCCTCGGGACAAAGATGCAGCGGGATGCCAAGAGCGGGCAGATCATATACGACCGGACCACACATGTCCCCGTATCGACAACGGCTACCCAGGTGCTCGGCAACAGTGTCGCGCCCTATACGATGGGCCTGACCAATGAGTTCCGCTACAAGCGATTTAACCTGAGCATCCTGCTCGACGGAAAATTCGGGAATAAGATCTTTTCCATCTTCGAGCTGTATGCCACGCGTATGGGCAAGCTGAAGAGCACGCTGCCCGGTCGCGCCAGCGGGCTTGAGCTGAAAGGGGTCGACAAAGCGGGTGCGCCCTACGACACGGTCATCACCCAGGCCAACGGAGTATTGCGCAACTACTACGACAATAACAAGAGCTATTCCGAGTTGTTCCTGCATGACGGCAGCTTTATCAAGCTCCGTCAGGTGATCTTCTCCTATCAGTTGCCGATAAAAAATATCTCGACGTTGAAGATACAGTCGGCCAATATCTCTTTTGTCGCGCGCAACCTGTTCATCCTCTATCGCAAGACCCACAACTTCGATCCTGAGCAAAGCTTTACCAACAGCAACAACCAGGGCTTCGAATCCATCGGGCTTCCCCGCACCAGAACCTATGGGCTGAACCTTGCGGTGAAGTTCTAATAAAACCAAACATAATGAAAATGCAAAATATCAATAAAGGGATCCTTTTGGCAATGACGGCCGCAATTGTGTTGTCGTCCTGCGACAAAGGTTACAAGCAGCTGAACACGAACCCGGATGCGGTAAGCGCGCCGACTCCGCAATATGTCTTCACCCTGGCCGAATATTACGGCGCCGGCGCCGGTGGTCACTATGGCGCCAGCTCTTCCGATCTGCTGCTGGGGACCATGCAGTATACCACCAGCTATAACGACGTAGCCGGTTTTGGGTCCAAATACATTCAAAGCCAGGTGCAGGCGACGGCTTCTTCGTTCAGCGCCGCTTATCCGGACGAGATCAACCAGCTGAACATCGTCATGAAGGCGGTGAGATCGGATGCCTCCAGGATCAACCTGCTGTCCATCGCGAGGATCTGGCGGGCCTATTGCTATATGCGCCTGACCGATCTGTATGGGGACATCCCTTACTCCGATGCCGGTCTTGGATATGACTCCGCGGTTTATAAGCCTTCCTATGACCAGCAGTCGGCCATCTATCCGAGTCTGCTTGCCGAGCTGGATGCTGCTGCGCAAGGCCTCGACGCCACCAAGAGTTCGTATGGATCGGCCGATCTCCTCTATGGCGGCAACCCGGTCCAGTGGAAGAAGTTTGCGTATTCGCTGATGTTGCGGATGGGGATGCGGCTGACGAAGGTGGATATTGCCGCGGCACAGAGCTGGGTGACAAAGGCACTCGCGGGTGGTGTCATCACCCAGGATGCAGATATTGCCAAGATGAGCTATATCCCGACGGGACAGGACATCAACAAGAACCCGCAGATCCTGAATCTTTGGAACAGCGACTATATCGCACAGGATGGGCAGAAGAATACTGAGGGCGGGAAATACCAGGCCTCCTGGATCAGTTATCTGCAATCCACCAACGATCCCCGGCTGCCGATCATCTCCGTGGTCTGGGTCAACGGAAAGCCGGATACGACGGCTTCCAAGCAAAAGGGGATGGCGTCCAACATTCCCAACAAGCTGCCGGCCGATTTCGTCACCTACAGCGAACCCAATCCCGCGACTGTGCTTGGGCTGGGCTCGCCGAAACTTCTTTTCACGGCGGCAGAATCCTATTTCCTCATGACCGAAGCGGCCTTGCGCGGCTGGTATAGCGGCGCCACCGCGGCATCCCTTTACACCCTGGGTATCCAGGCGGCCATGCGGCACTGGTCCATTATTGCCGGCAGTGCGGGGACCATCGATCCGGCCGCGATCAATGCCTATATCGCCAACAACGTGCTGGTGCCGGGAACGCTCGATCAGCAGTTGAAGCAGATCTACACCCAATTCTGGGTGAGCATCTTCCCGAATGCGGATGAGGTATACAACAACTGGCGACGCACGGGATACCCGGCCCTGGTGCCTAACAACTACCCGACGAATGCTACGGGCGGACAGATATTCAGAAGATTTGAATATCCTATTTCCGAACAGAATCTGAATACGGACAACTACAATGCCGCTGTCAGCCGGCAGGGACCGGATAATCTCATGACGAGGATCTGGTGGGACAAACAATAATCGGATCCCATGGAAAACAAAACCACAGCAGAACAGATAAGCCGGCTGGGGCTGAGCCTGCCGCCGGCGCCCGCTCCCGTGGGGGTGTACAAGCCCTACCTTATCGAAGGCAAAACCCTCTATCTCTCCGGTCATGGACCTGTTCAAAGCGACCGCAGTCTGATCATCGGCCGTATCGGCCGCGAACTGGATATGGAACAGGGAAAACTTGCGGCCCGTCAGGTTGGGCTCACGATGCTTTCCACGATCGTCACGCATCTCGGGAGTCTGGACAGGATAAGGCGGGTGTTGAAGGTCTTTGGAATGGTCAACTGTACGCCGGAGTTCGAGCGGCATCCCTATGTGATCAATGGGTGCAGCGAGTTGTTTGCTTCGGTGTGGGGGAAGGATCATGGGATCGGAGTGCGCAGCGCCGTAGGGTTCGGATCGTTGCCCGACAATATCCCGGTGGAGATAGAGGCGGTGTTCATGTTACATTGACATTTTTTGTGGGGCGACCAAAAATTATTGTGTAGGTTTGAGTAGTGAAAAACAAGATCGAACTCGTTGCCTTTGGCGAACTGATGTTGCGGCTTCATGCCCGCCAGGACAGGCGATTCGCGCAAACCGACGGCTATGATGCCTATTATGCGGGGGCCGAGGCCAACGCCTGTGTACTGTTATCCCGTCTGGGGGTAGGGGTGGATTATGTCACCATCCTTCCGGACAATGATATTGCCAGGACGGGGGTGCGGCAGCTGCAGGGACAGGGGGTGGCGACGGATCACATCGTCTACCGGGGAGAGAAGCTCGGCGTTTATTTCACCGAGCAGGGCAACGGCATCCGGCCCACCCGGGTCATCTATGACCGGGACGGTTCTTCCTATGCCAGGACAGGGCCCGGGGTTGTCAACTGGGATGTCTGTCTCGACGGGGCATCCTGGTTCCATTGGAGCGGGATCGCCGCGGCGGTGTCCCAATCCGCGGCCGATGCCACTGCCGAGGCGCTGACCATCGCACGGAAGAAGGGGTTGCGCATCTCTGCCGATTTCAACTACCGGACCACCCTCTGGAAATACGGTAAGCATCCCCGTGAGGTCATGCCCGGGCTTTTACAGCACAGCAGCGTGGCGGTAGCCGATCTTGATTCGGCGGCTGTCTATTTTGGAATAGAGACGGACCCGGCGGCCTCCTTCGAGGACCGGTTCGGGGTATGCAGCGCGGCGCTACGGGAAAAGATCCCGGGGCTGGAGGTGCTGGGGATGAGCTTTCGCACGCCTCACGGCATCCAGCATGGCTATTTCGGCGCGCTTTTATACAAAGGCGAGTGTTATTTCTCCACCCGTCATGAACTGCCGTTTATCACCGATCAGATCGGCAGCGGCGATGCCTTCACGGCGGGAATGTTATATGGACTGATGCGCGGGCTTTCCCCGCAGCTGATCATCGAGCATGCCGCGGCCTGTGGGGCCCTGAAGCAAAGCATCGAAGGGGACTGGGCGCTTATCACACCCACGGAGGTGGAGCAATTTATCTTACACGGTTCGACGGGCCGTATCATCCGTTGATATTCGGAATCCCATTTTATGTTTATTATCGACGCACATTTGGACCTCAGCATGAATGCGATGGAGTGGAACCGCGATCTGCGGCTGCCGGTAACCGATATTCGCCGGCGGGAGGCAGGGCTTACCGACAAGCCCGACCGGGGGAAGGGAACGGTTTCACTACCCGAGCTTCGCAGGGGCGGCATCGGCCTGGTCGTTGCCACGCAGATTGCCCGTTTTGTCGGGCCCGGCAACTCGCTCTCCGGATGGCATTCACCCTGGCAGGCCTGGGCCCAGACCCAGGGACAGCTCGCCTGGTACAAGGCGATGGAAGCTGCCGGTGAAATGGTGATGGTCAAAGACCGTGCGTCGCTCGAAAAGCAGGCAGCGGCGTGGATGGAAGAGCGTGAGCCGCAAGGCGGGGAAGACCGCCGGCCTGTCGGCTATATCCTGAGTCTCGAGGGCGCCGATTCGATCGTCACGCCCGACTATCTGCAGCGGGCCTATGAATATGGGCTCAGGGCGGTAGGGCCGGCGCACTATGGTCCAGGCAGGTATGCCAACGGCACGGACAGCACCGGCGGTCTTAACGCGGAGGGGAAGATACTGCTGCGGGAGATGGAACGATTGGGGATCATCCTCGATGCCACGCATCTGTGCGACGATGCGTTCTGGGATGCGATGGACCTGTTTAACGGGAATATCTGGGCAAGCCATAACAACTGCCGCGCGCTGGTGGATCACAACCGGCAATTCAGTGATGAGATGATCCGGACGCTGATCGCCAAAGGTGCGGTCATCGGCGGCGCGCTCGATGCGTGGATGATGGTCCCCGGTTGGGTGAGGGGGACTTCTACGCCTGAGGGCACGGGCTGCAATCTGGAGAAGCTGATCGATCATGTCGATCGTATCTGCCAGTTGGCAGGGAACACCTGGCATGTCGGCATCGGAACCGATCTCGACGGCGCGTTTGGGAAGGAGCAGTGTCCCTATGACCTGGAAACTATTGCCGATCTGCAAAAACTACCCGATCTCTTCATCAGAAGGGGATACAGCCGGGAAGATATTGAGAACATCCTCCATGGCAACTGGCTTCGCTTCCTGCGCAATGCCTGGAAATAAACAGCCCTACTGTACCGGAGTCATCTTCAGACAAACCGGGGCGGGGATCTCGAGCTGCTTACCGGTGGGTGACAGCATGCCGGTCGTTGGATCGATCTTAAAGATGACCACATTCTTACCGGCCTGGTTGGCCGCCAGCAGCCAGTGACCCGTGGGGTCGATCATGAAATTGCGGGGCCATTTTCCCATCGTGGATTGAAATCCTTTTACGGTCAGCTTCCCCGTCGCGGGATCGATAGCATAGATAACGATGCTGTTGGCATCGCCACGATTGGAAGCATAAAGGAATTTTCCGTTGGGGGATATGTGGATGTCGGCGCTGCCGATATCACCCTTGAATCCATCAGGGAGGGAGGAGATATGCTGAATGGGAGTGAGCTTGCCGTTGCTGTAATGAAAGGCATCCACCGTCCCTGTCAACTCTTCGATGACATACGCATAGGGTTTGGTGGGATGGAAGGCGGTATGCCGGGGACCAACGCCGGGTCGAAGGCTGACGACGGAGTCGGTGGCGGGGTTAAGCGGTTGCCTGGCGGAGGCGGCGTTGAAGCGCAGTACGGAGAGCTTGTCGGTTCCGAGGTCGCAAACGACGAGATATTTTTCATCGGGCGAGAGGATGGTGGAATGGACATGGGCTTTCTCCTGCCGGCCTTTGTTAGCGCCGCTGCCGGTGTGTTGAAAGGTCTGGGCCGCGGGCTCGAGAGATCCGTTGGCTGTGATGGGCAGCGCGGAGAAATTCCCGCCGCTATAGTTGGCAACCACCGCCCATTTGCGGGAAGCATCGACGGAAACATAGCAGGGATCGGCGCCGCCGCTTGACTGTTTGTCGATAAAGGCCAGCTTTCCGGTCTTCTTATCAAAAGAAAAAGCGCTTACGCTGCCCGGTGTTGCTCCATGGGTCTCGCCGACGGCATAGACGAATTTTCCGCCGGGCGCGACAGCCAGGTAAGAAGGGTTGGTCGTGGCCATGGTGCTGACCGGTTTGGCCTCGCCTGTGGCTGCATTGAAGGTATAGACGTAGATCCCTTTGCTACCGGCGGCCGCGGGGCCTTCGGTGTAGGTGCCGACAAAAAGATAGTATTGCTGCGAAAAACCTGCGAAGGACAGCAGCAGGAGGGTGGTTGTGATAAGGAAACGCATCCGGTAGCTATTGATTTTGTTAGCGAAATGTTTCAACCGAAGATAAGCCAGATTGCGTACTTTTAATGATAAAACTATTTACATCATGCGCAAGATTCATTTTCTTCCCGCTGCGTTGCTCATCGGAATGGTTGCCTGCAACAATGCGGACAACAAGGCAGCGGCGGGTACGGACACGGCCAAATCAGCTACTGACACCGGGATGGTGATGGCCCACACCGATTCGACCCAGGCCGTCCCACCCTTACCCGCAGTTCCTGCAGGAGCAAAGGTTTTCTTCAAGAACCTCAAGAACGGTCAGACAGTTGCCTCGCCTCTAAAGATCGAGATGGGGATCGAAGGGCTGAAACTGGATACGGCCGGAGCGATCGTTTCCGGCAGCGGTCATCATCATCTGTTGATCGATGCGGGTGACTCGATTCCCGCCGGCCAGGTCGTGCCGAAGGACGCCACACATCTGCATTTTGGCAATGCTCAATCCGCCACCGAAGTGAAACTGGCTCCCGGAAAGCATGTGCTGACCCTGCAATTTGCCGACGGCATCCACCGGAGCTATGGCGGCAAGCTGGCAACGACGATAAACGTCACTGTAAAGTAAGATAAAGTCCCTCCGGGCATCTGAGCCCCCCGGCAGCGCCGGGGGGCTCCCTTTTTCCCCAACAGACAACCCGCGCAACGAAAAAGCCGTAAGTGTTGTCATGGAGGAGAAATCTCCTTATAGCTTGAGTCACAGCCTCAAAAAAATGAAATCAATGAGAAAGAGTTTGAAAATTCCGGGTTGTTCTATCCTTTGTTTAGCTGTTTTAGCATTTGCCTGGACCGGGTGTTCGAAAGCCGGTTCCTCGACGACCGTGAGTGCGGTTACGTACCTTTCGCTGATCCATGCCGCCCCCTACGCCGGGGCATCCACCGTTTACCTTAATGACACCCTGATCACCCAATCCACCGGAATCAGTACTGGGGCCTTTTCACCTAAATACGGCACTATCCGTCCAGGGTCCTATGCGGTAAAATTCAAAAAGGCAGGGGTTGACAGCCTGTTCGACCAACTGGGGGCTTCCAGCTATGATACGCTTAATTTCTATACGCTGCTGCTTTATAATGACGCGAATAAGGCTGCGCATGCGATGAAGATCTTCGACGACTACAGCGGCGTCGCCAACAGTGGTAGTTCCTACTACCGGTTCTTCCATCTGGCGCCGGATCTTCCGGCCGTAAATGTCTATTTTAATGGAACGAAGATGGAATTCAACCGGACCTCGGCCGACAATGCCATTTCCAGCGGACTGAATGCCTTTCAGCCGATCCAGCCGGGCTCTTATGTCGTTGCCGTGAAGGACGCCAGGACCGATAGCCTGATCGTGCAATCCCCCGGGATCAATATGATGTCCGGGAATCCCTTCACCATCTGGGTGACGGGTACAAAGGCACAGAACAATCTATCCATCAATGTTTTCCAGGCCCAGTATTAATTTAAGGTAGAGGATGAGGCCCCGCGGATTATTTCAATGATCCGGGGAGTATCTTATGTATTTTCTTGAACATGCTGATAAAGGCGCTGACCTTTTCGTAGCCCAGCCGGTAGGCTGTTTCCGTGACGGTGATCTTTTTCTCCAGGAGTAGCCGCTTGGCCAGTTCCATTTTCTTTTCCAGGTAGTACTCGTACATGGTCTTGCCATAGACGGCTTTGAAATGCCGTTTGAGGGTGGATTCGCTGAGGGCGAACTCCCGCGCCAATTGTTTTTGTGAGGGAAGCATGTCTTCAAGACTTTGGAGGAGGCGTTCTTCTACCTGGCGGATGGTTTGGACGTGCCAGGTTTTCAGCATCGCCGGGCGGTGGGGGTCGGCGGTTGGCCACCGGTTGATGGTGCCGGAAAGCAGGAGCAGCATTCGGGCGCGTAGCGAGAGCAGGTTTATCCGGGGTTCGTCCAGGCAGGCGACAATCTCCTTCAGCAGCCGTTCGTCAGCGGAGCGGAGTTTATCGGTGATCACGGAATGCGGGGAATCTATCAGAAACTGCTCAATGGCATGTATGCGTTCTTCCATTCCGGCGAGATTTTCCTGTAACCATTCCTGGGTCATCAGCAGCATAATGGAATGGGTGAGCGTGTCCTTTGGGAGGCGGACGGAGAACCTCGCGTTGTTGGAGGAAAGGTAGAGGCTATTGGCTTCGAGGGAAAGAACGGATTGCTGATCGGGCAGCGTGAGCTTCAGCGTTTCGGGCAGCAGGAGGAAGCCGAGAGAAATGATGGTCTCGCTATCCGGTTGACGGGGAAGCCGGATGATCTCCAGATCGTCATGGTAGGAAAAATGGGCATAGCGGACAAAAAGTCCTTCCTCCAGGGAAAGTCCCCGGATGACGCCTTCGCCCTCCTGCCGGGGCAATTGAAGCGTATGTTGGATCACCGGAACAGGCAGCTGTTTGGATAGGGCGATAAAGCCCGATTCGAGGTGGTCGTCCCTGACGATCAAATTTCGCATAGATAAGCACGGAACTAATAATTCCCACTTAGGTACGAGAAAATCCGGGATGCGGATTTTCTGCAGGACAGAATCACAGTTATTTGGTTACCAGCCGGAAGGCATGCCGCGCATCCCCATTCCTGGCCGGGGGCCACCTCCGCCGCCCCCGCCCCCTGCTCCGGGTGTAGCGTCGATGAATACTCCAACGCTGAAATTCTTTTTACCGGCTTTGGAGGCCCAGTCGGGACCCAGGATATTCTTTAGCGGGATGATCTCTTTTCGCCTTTGGGATCGAAATAGAGGGTCATGCCCGACCGCAGCATACGCAACTGCGCGGCTTCGTCGCCGGAAGAGACACAGACATAGAGATCCTTGTCATCATTGGTGACGTTGTATTGCATCGTGAATCCGCTATTGAGCCACCCTTTCCCGGTTGGAGAAGCAGCGAACATGGGAGGAATTTTACCCCTCAAATTAGCGCATAAATAAAGAGGGCCGGCGTCTGCCGGCCCTCTTTATTGTTATTAATTTGCTATTGCTTCTTCCGCGTAAGAGCTCACCGGTTCGCAGGTGCAGATCAGGTTGCGGTCACCGTGCGTGTTGTTCACGCGGGCGACGCTGGGCCAGAACTTGTTCTCGCGGACATACGGCAGCGGGAAGGCGGCCTGGTTCCGGGTGTAGGCATGTTTCCATTCCTCGGCGATGATGACCTGTTGTGTATGCGGGGCATTCTTCAGTGCGTTGTCGGTCTTGTCGGACTTTCCTTCTTCGATGGCGCGAATCTCTTCATAGATGCCGATCAGGGCGTCGCAGAAGCGATCGAGCTCGGCCTTGTCCTCGCTTTCCGTCGGTTCGATCATGATCGTACCGGGGACGGGGAAGCTGAGGGTAGGGGCGTGGAAGCCGTAGTCCATCAGGCGTTTGGCCACATCTTCGGCTTCGACGCCGGCGCTGGCCTTGAAGGGACGCAGGTCGACGATGAACTCATGGGCGCAGGTTCCGTTGGCTCCGCTGTAGAGGATCTTGTAATATTTTTCGAGCCTTGCCTTCATATAGTTGGCGTTGAGGATGGCGTATCGTGTGGCATTGGTGACGCCTTCCGCTCCGAGCATCTTGATATAGGCATAGCTGATCAGCAGGATGCTGGCGCTTCCAAAAGGTGCGGCCGATACGGCATGGCCCGAGGCGCCGGTTACTGCCTGGCCGTTGCCCGCTGCGCGGCGTTCAGCGTCGGTGCCGTGCACATGCGCCGGGAGATAGGGTTTCAGTTTTGCGGTGACGCAGATGGGACCCATGCCCGGGCCGCCGCCGCCATGAGGAATGGCAAAGGTCTTATGCAGGTTGAGGTGACAAACATCGGCGCCGATGTGTCCGGGGCTGGTGAGGCCGACCTGGGCGTTCATGTTGGCGCCGTCCATATAGACGAGACCGCCATTGTCATGGATCGTCTTGCAGATATCCCTGATGCTTTCTTCAAACACGCCATGGGTGGAAGGATAGGTAACCATCAGCCCGGCGAGTGTATCCTTGTATTGTGCCGCTTTCTCTTTCAGGTCGGTGACATCGATATGTCCTTCGTCATCGCTTTTTACCACGACGACCTTCATGCCGGCCATGATCGCGCTTGCTGGGTTGGTGCCGTGGGCGGAGATGGGGATCAGCATAACGTCGCGGTGCGATCCCTTATTGGCGTTATGATAGGCGCGAATCGTCAGCAGACCGGCATATTCGCCGTTGGCGCCGCTGTTCGGTTGCAGCGAGGTGGCCGCAAAACCGGTGATCTCGCTGAGCCATTGTTCGAGTTCGGTCAGGATCTGCCGGTAGCCTTTCCATTGATCAGCGGGCGCAAACGGATGCAAACCGCCAAACTCCGGCCAGCTGACGGGGATGAGTTCGGAGGCCGCGTTGAGCTTCATCGTACAGGACCCGAGGGAGATCATGGAGGTGTTGAGCGAAAGGTCTTTATTCTCGAGACTCCGCAGATAACGCATCATCTTTGTTTCGGAGTGATAGGTGTTGAATACCGGATGGGTCAGAAATTCCGATACCCGGGTAACCGCGGAGGGGATATTGGAGAGCCGGTCATCGACGTCGAAGGTTGCCGACACAAGCGACGTACCCGTCAGCTGGCCGAACACCGAAAGGATATTGATGACGTCTTCCTGGGTGGTCGTTTCGTCGAGGGTGATACTGACTGTTCCCGCGGGTGAATAGAAGAAATTGATGCCATGCGCATCCGCGGCGTCGCGCAGGGCGATGGGATCTTTTACTTTGAAATGGAGGGTATCGAAGTAGGATGTATTCAGGTTGGTAAAGCCCATCGCCTCCAGTTCGGCGGCGAGGGTGCGGGTCAGCAGGCTTACGCGTTTGGCGATGGCCGTGAGACCTTCCGCGCCATGGTAGACCGCATACATGGCCGACATGTTGGCCAGCAGCGCCTGCGCCGTGCAAATATTGGAGGTGGCTTTTTCGCGTTTGATATGCTGTTCGCGGGTCTGCAGCGCCATCCGCAGGGCGCGGTTGCCCTGGGCGTCGATGCTTACGCCGATTATCCGGCCCGGGATGCTGCGTTTAAAATCGTCTTTCGCCGTGAAGAAAGCGGCATGCGGCCCGCCAAAACCCATCGGAACGCCAAAACGCTGAGAAGAGCCTACGGCTACGTCCGCACCCAGTTCTCCCGGCGGGGTCAGCAGTGTGAGGGCGAGAAGATCGGTGGCCATGACCACGAAGGCGCCGGCGCCGTGCACCTGTTGGATGAATGCGCGATAATCGGGTATTGAACCATCGCTGGCCGGGTATTGAACGATGGCGCCGAAATAGGAAGAATCGATAGCGGCCTTCCGGAAATCGCCGACGACCAGCTCGATCCCAATGGGCTGTGCCCGGGTGAGGAGCAGGTCCTTCGTCTGGGCGAAGATGTTGCTGTCGACAAAGAATTTGGGGGTGGTGACGTGATCGTGATCCCTGTTCTTCAGGTTAAAGAACATGGTCATGGCTTCCGCGGCCGCGGTGCCTTCATCGAGCAGCGAAGCGTTTGCAAGGGGCAGGGCGGTCAGATCGGAGACCATGGTCTGGAAATTCAGCAGGCTCTCGAGGCGGCCCTGGGAGATCTCTGCCTGATAGGGGGTGTACTGGGTATACCAGCCCGGATTCTCGAAGACGTTGCGAAGGATCACGCTGGGTACGATGGTACCATAGTAGCCCTGACCGATATAGGATTTGTAAACTTTGTTGAGGCTGGCGATCTGCCGCAGGGTTCTGAGATAATCGTATTCGCTGATGGCGCCGGGGAGATCGAGGGGTTTCCTGCTGCGGATCGAGGCCGGGATGGTCCGGTCGATGAGTTCGTCCAGGGAGCCTATCCCAATGGTTTTCAGCATTCCAGAGGTTTCTTTTTCGTTGGGGCCAATATGGCGCCCGGCAAATTCATTCGCTTGCTGTTCGAATAGATTCATATAAGAGGTTGACCTTTTTTAGCTTTTTGAAAACAATGCGCAAAGGTACAACGATGCAAGGATAATTCATTGCAAATTGGCGAGCGGTGGGGAAGAGGTGAATAAATGAAAAATGGCCGTCCCTACTTTGACAAATTGGGACTGGCCATTTTTCTTAAAAACCCCTAAACCCTAAAAATTGAATGCTAAACTATTCGTGCGTAGGCATGAATGAATTGCACAACAAAAGTACCCCGCTAACCATTAAAAGCAGAGCAGAATATATTAAAAGGAAATTAAAATTGAGGATCGGTCCTAAATTCCAGATTTTCAATGGCTTCCGTCTCGCGTATTTGCTCGCTTGTCTGCCGGCTTCCGTCATGGCTCCAACCGGGAGGGCCGAAGAGATATTGCCATTTTTCCTTCCAGCCGATATCCTCCCTGGCGAGGTCCTTGCCGATGGCCTGCCATTCATGGAAGATTATCCCTGCGGGATCGGTCTTTTCGGCCGGCTTGGTGAGGCCATAGCGGGTGGGCTGGTATTCTTCCGGGGCCAGTTCGGGTTGGAAGGTGCCGAACAGCTGGTCCCAGATGATCAGGAACATGCCCATGTTCTTATCGAGATACCGGGGATTGGAGGCATGATGTACCCGGTGGTGGGATGGAGTGACGAGGATATATTCCAGCCAGCCCATCTTGCCGATCAGCTCGGTATGGACGAAGATGCCCCAGATCTGAGTGGCCGAATACATGAACACGATGTCCAACGGCTTGAAACCCAGCAGGGCAAGGGGGATGAAATAAACAAAACGGTAAAGTGGCTGGAATACGGAAGACCGGAAACCGACCGTAAAATTCATCTGTTCGGACGAGTGATGCGTCACATGCACCGCCCAAAAGAACCGGATCTCATGATCCCAGCGGTGCAGCCAGTAATAGAGGAAGTCCTCGGCCAGCAGGAGCAATAGCCAGTATGAGAAGACATTGCTGATGGACATCCAGTGGTGCTGATAGGCAAATTGCAGGACTACGAGGTAGATGCTGCGGAAAAGCAGATCGATGGCGCCATTGAGCAGCATCAGGTAGAGGTTGGAAAGGGTATCTTTCCAGGTGTATGCTTTCCGATGGCGATAATTGGTGAGCAGGAGCTCGAGACCGATGATCACGAGATATATCGGCGTACTTACCAGAATGAGTATTTGTTCCCGAAGGTTTTCCACGTTCTAAAATTAGTGCAAATAACGCACCTTTGCAGCTGTGTATTGTAAGGATGTTGTTAAGTACGTGCAAAACTCTATACATGAGCGATTTATTGAATAACTGGGAGAAAAAATCGAAAGATCGCCAGAAGGAATACAAACGGCTGCTCGAAAAAGCGGGGAAGCCGGCTGTGCGCAACCAGGTGTTGCAGCGGCTGCCCGAACTGCATGAGGAAGCCTTTCAGCGGATCGATTGTCTGCAATGCGCCAATTGCTGCAAAAATTATTCACCGCGGTTCAAGACCCCGGATATCAAACGCATCGCCAGGCATCTGAAAATAAAGGAAAGCGAACTGATCGAGCGTTATCTGCGGCTGGACGAGGACGGGGATTATGTTGTCCGGTCGACGCCCTGTCCCTTTCTTGGCGCGGACAACTATTGCGGCATCTACGAGGTGCGACCTTCCGACTGCGAACGCTTTCCGTACACCGATGAGGACGTCTTTGTCCGCCGGCCGGCGCTCACGCAAAAAAATTCCAGTTTTTGCCCGATCGTTTATTTTGTTTTGGAGCGGCTGATCACTTCCCTGCCGTGATCTCGTCGTAGGTGGCGCCGAGACCATTTGCCAGACCATCGCCCTGCCATTCGGTGACTCCGGGAATGGCTTTTTCTTTTACCAGATCGTCTTTGGACTTTCCGGCCCTGATCCAGCCGTTGACAAAGTCCAGCATCCGCGAGAGATAATCCTTCATGGCGCGCAGGTCGTCCTTGTTACCCGTGACTTTATCGGGGTCGAAGGCATGTCCAAACACAAATAAGGTATCGTTATCATATTTGGACAGCGCCTTGTCGAGGACCACGACCCAGTTGCCGACAGAGGCGCCGGCGCTGTTGTCGATAAAAGCGTAGTTGCGGTTGAACATCAGGTCGCCCATGTGGGCGATGTTGGCGTGCTCGAAATGGACGATGCTGTCGCCGTTGGTGTGGGCGGGGCCGAACCAGGCGGTGCGGATCCTTTCCTTGCCGATCTTGTAGTCCCAGCTGTCGGCATAGGTGATATCCGGGTATAGCTGTTTGTCTTCGTTCTTCCGGGTTACGGCGACCCGTTGCTGGTTGGCGAGGGAGTTGGCGTGAGCGGCGACATGCCCGACGATGCCTTTGAAGGCGATATTGCCCGCGGTGTGGTCGCCGTGGTGATGGGTGTTGATCAGCATCTCGAAGGGCTTCGCCGATTGTTTCTTCAGTTGGCCGATAAGGTGACCCGCCTGGTCGGGAAATTCCGCATCCACCACTACGATCCCCTCGGGGGAAAGCAGCCACGCGATGGTGCCTCCGCGTTCGTAGAAGATCCCGACATCATTGCGGAGCGGACGTATTTTCCAGGGGTCTTGCCGGCGGCCAGCCATGGAGGCGAGTAATTGCTGACCGGGGAGGGATAGCGCTCCCAGCGCAAGCGAGGATTGAGCCAGGAAGTTGCGACGTCTCATATGCAGGCAGTTTCGCTAAAGATAATCAATATTCCATTTTCCTGAGGCTTGGCGCTTTGAACCAGGTAGTGACCACGACGAGGATGGTCATACAGCCGCCAAAGACGACCGAAGGCACCACGCCCAGCAGCCGCGCCATCACGCCGCTTTCAAACTGTCCCAGCTCGTTGCTCGAATTGATGAACATGGAATTCACCGAGGATACCCGGCCGCGCATGTCGTCGGGGGTTTTCACCTGTACGATGGTGCCCCGGACGACGACGCTGATGCCGTCCAGCATGCCGGCGCACAAAAGGGCCAGGAAGGAGATCAGATAGGCTTTTGACAGTCCAAACACGATGATGCATAGGCCAAACCCGAATACAGCATACAGGAGAATGTAACCCTGTCTGCGGCGAAGCGGCCAGAGGGTCATGGCGATCATCATACAAATGGACCCGATATCGTCTGCCGCGTTGAGCCAGCCGAAGCCGATGGGACCTATCTTGAGGATATCGCGGGCATAGACCGGGATCATTGCTACCGCGCCTCCGAAAAGAACGGCGAAGAGGTCGAGCGCCAGGGCCCCAAGCACCTCTTTGGTGTGAAAGACGAAGCGGATCCCCTCTTTTATGCTGTCCCAGGTTTTTGTTTCTCTGGCCACCATGATCTGTTTTGGTGAGAGGCTGAATAAAAGGAACCAGGCTATAACGGCATAGCAGCCGACGACGCTGAAGCAGATGAGGTAGCTGGTATGGGCGATGAGGAATCCCGCGGTGGCATGCCCGAGCACCGAGGCAAAAAGAAAGGCGCTGGTGTTGACGGTGACCGCATTGGCGAGTTTTTCCTTTGGTACGATCTGGGCGACGATCGCCTGGAGCGCGGGACCGGCAAACGCGCGGATCACACCCGTGCAGAAAATGATCATATAGGTCAGCCACTGGACCCAGTGACTCCGGAGAGAAGCGACGAACGGGCCGAAGGAAAGCGCCAGCAGACCGGCGACGCAAAGCAGATAGAACGCAGTGGTTCGGAGCAGCAGGGCGCGTTTATCGCTTTTGTCGATGACATGGCCTGCGTACAGCGCCAGGCCGAAGGCGGGAAGGAATTCGGAGAGGCCGATGATCCCGATGGCCAGGGGATTATGCGTGATCTCGTAGATGCGCCAGCCGACGATGGTTGTCACCATTCGCAGGGCCATGACATAAAAAAAACGGGCGGTGATAAAGTTCCTGTATTCAGGAATGCGCAGAACATCCAGGGCGTTTAGTCTTCGGTCCTCCATTCGTATGTTAAGATACGCTAAGGTAAGACAAAATATTGTTGTCCGTCGTCACTATCGTTTTCCAGAGCGTCCAGGACCACCTTCAGGTGAGCCTCGTTACCCAGGAAATCGGCATTGCTCACATCGATGAAGAGGGTGCGGGTGTTGTGCTGCCGGATATACTGTGTATAGGTCTCCTGGATATTTATCAGGTAGTCGTCGGGGATAGCCTGTTCGTAGGAGCGGTTGCGTTTACGGATATTCGATTGCAGTTTGGTCACCGGGGCATGCAGGTAGATCAGGATCTCGGGCTGCACCAGTTGGGACTGCATGATCTCGAACAGGCCCTGGTAGAGCTTGTATTCCTGTTCGGGCAGGTTCACCCGTGCAAAAAGCAGGCATTTTGTAAAAAGATAGTCGGAGATGGTCAGCGACTGGAAGAGATCACCGGTGTAGACAAGCTCTTTCAGTTGTTTGTAGCGTTCCGCCATAAAGAAGAGCTCCAGCGGAAAAGCGTACTGGGCCGGGTTTTCATAGAATTTTGGGAGGAAAGGGTTGTCGGCGAACTGCTCCAGGATGAGCCGGGCATTATAATGCCGGGCGAGCAAATGCGCCAGGGTCGTTTTACCCGCCCCGATATTGCCTTCGATTGTTATAAAGTGGTACTTCATGTCTAAAGCTTTTTTACCGCCAGCGGGTCGGTGCAGTTGATCAGCAATTCCCGTACCGATACGCCGAGGACGGGATGGATATACTCGCCGGCAATCTCTGCCAGTGGCGCCAGGACGAAGCGGCGGTTTTGTATCTCCGGATGCGGGATCACCAGGCCGGGTTGACGGATGATCGCATCATTAAAAAAAAGTATATCTATATCGATGATCCTGGAGCCATATTTCTCTTTTCGCTGACGGCCCATCGTTTCTTCTACGGCCAGCAGGGTTTGGATCAACGAGGTCGCGTCGAGTCCGGTTTCCAGCAGCAGGGCCTGGTTGAGGAAATCGGCCTGATCCGTTTTTCCCCATGGCGCGGTCTCATAGAGGGATGACTGTTTACGGATAGTACCCGCAGCCGCCTGGATCTGCTCCCTTGCGGCGGTCATTGTTCCTATCCGGTCTTCTTCGTTGCCACCTATCAATAAATAGGAGATATTCATAGATTCCTTTACTTTCGGGGGCCCAAATATCTTTAATTTTGGGGATTAACAACTTCTCTGTTACATGCGAGGCTTTTTTAAAACATTTTTTGCGGCGCTGCTGGCCCTGCTGGTCTTTACCGTACTGGCGGTGTTCGTGCTGGTCGGCATCACCGGCAACCTGCTCACGCCGGGAAAACCGGCCATCGGCAGCAAAGCCGTGCTGGTCATCGATCTTGGTCAGACCTATAAGGAGCAGGCGCAGGACAACCCTTTATCCGATCTGGGCAGCGACGACCAATATGACGTACCCGGTCTGTATGATGTTATCCGCCTGCTGCATCATGCGAAACTGGACTCATCCATAAAGGGTATTTATCTCAAATGCAATAACGATCCCAACGGGTTTGCCACCAACGAAGAGTTGCGTGCGGCGATCGCCGAGTTCAAACAAAGTGGAAAATTCGTTTATGCGTATGGGGAAGGCATCACGCAGAAGGCTTACTATGTAGCCAGCGTTGCCGACAAGATCTACTGCAATCCCAAGGGTGAGGTCGAATGGAAGGGTTTTGCCACCGAAATGCTGTACCTGAAAGGGGCGCTGCAAAAGCTCGAGATCGAGCCGCAGATCTTTTATGCCGGGAAGTTCAAGAGTGCAACGGAGCCCTTGCGGGAAGACCATATGACCGATGCCAACCGGCTTCAACTGACGGAATTGCTTGGCGATTTTTACAATCGTCTTCTTTATACCACTTCCAGGGCCCGGGGCATCGATACCGCCGTGCTGCGCAAATGCGTCAACCAGAGTCTTATCCGCCGGCCGGCCGATGCGGTGGAGTACAAGCTGATCGATGGATTGCGCTATGACGATGAGGTCAAGAATGAGATCCGGTCGAAGCTGGGCGTCGATACACGTGCCTGGCTCAATTTCGTTCCGATCGGCAAATATGCCAAGGGGGTCGAGTTCAAAGCCACGGGGAGGGATAAGATCAGTCTTATCTATGCGGAAGGCGAGGTGGTGGACGGAAAGGGGGAGAAGGATGAGATCGGCTCGGACACCTATCGCTGGCTGATCCGCAGGGCGCGTTTCGATAAGGACGTAAAAGCCATCGTCGTTAGGGTCAACTCCGGCGGCGGCAGCTCGCTGGCCAGCGAGAATATCTGGCGGGAGATCAGCCTGGCGCGCAAGGAGAAACCGGTGGTTGTCAGTTATGGCGATGTAGCCGCCTCCGGTGCTTATTATCTTTCCTGCAATGCCGACAGTATCTTCGCGCTGCCCGGTACCATCACCGGTTCTATCGGGGTGTTCACGATCATCCCCAACCTGCAATCTTTTTTCAAGAACAAACTGGGCGTTACCTTTGACGGGGTTAAAACGGCGCCCGAGGCAGATATCCTCACCGCCACGCGGCCGCTCACCGCTTATGAGCGTGGGGTGGTGCAAAATGTCATCGATACCATCTATCACGATTTCAAGAGCCGGGTTGCCGATGGCCGGAAAAAAGACATCGGCTTCATCGACAGCATCGCGCAGGGGCGGGTATGGAGCGGAACTTCGGGGCTTTCATTGGGGCTTGTTGACCGGATCGGAACGCTGCAGGACGCCATCGACTGTGCGGCGCGGATGGCCAGTACGAAGGACTATCGCCTGGTGGAGTCACCCGAACCCCGGAGCTTTATCGACAGGCTGCTGGGCACCTATAAACACAATGTGAGCGTGCAGGCCGTGAAGAACGAGATCGGTGAGGACGGATATCGCACCTATTCCACCCTAAAGAAAGTGAAGAGTATGATCGGGGTTACCCAGACCAGGTTGCCTTTCGATCTGACCATTGAATAGCTTTGTATGGCAAATAACTATAACCAGCTTCGGGCAATGCTGGCGATCGCCCGGGGGAGTTTTAAGGGAATGTTGAGAAACCCTTCCGCCGTGGCCTTTGGTTTTGGTTTTCCTCTCGTGATCATCCTGGTGTTCGGCTCTATCGGCGGCGGAGGGCCGAAAGTATCCGTTGCATTGTCCAGGCAGGCGGACACCGCCAACCCCATCGTCAAAGGACTGGTGAAAACCACGCTGGTCACGTTATCCGACGATACCGACACGGCGTCGATCCGCAAGGATCTGGAAAGAGGCCGCATCGCGGCCCTCATCAGTGTGGATACGGCGACGACGGCTGCGGGCATCCCACAGTATATCGTTCACACGCAAACTTCTTCTGCCAGCGGGGACAAATATCCCATCCTGCAGCTGGCGCTTGCCCGGGTTTTCCAGATCGGGGTTGAACGGAACATGCCGCTGCAGTACAAGCCGATCGTCATCGACGAATTGCCAAAACTGCCCGGCCGGCAATATTCCATGATCGACTTTATCATCCCGGGAATGCTTGGCTTCTCCCTGTTGGGATCGGCCGTTTTTGGTGTGGCCTTTCTGTTCTTCGGCCTGAGGCAGCAGCTGGTGTTGAAGCGATACTATGCCACCCCGATCGGCAAACCTTATATCATTTTGGGCGAGGCCCTGGCCCGCGTGGTGTTTCAGATGATCACCGCTGTCGTGATCATCGTCATCGGGAAATTTGTCTATCATTTTACGCTCGTCCATGGCTGGGTGACGTTTTGGGAGATCATGTTCCTTAGCCTGGTCGGGCTCATCGTATTCATGGGGCTTGGCTTTATTATCAGCAGCGTGGCCCGAAGCGAAAGCACGATCCCGCCTGTCGCCAACCTCTTTACGCTCCCGCAGATGCTGCTGGGGGGTACTTTCTTTTCGACCGATGTCTTTCCGAAATGGCTCCAGAATATCTGTGAGATCCTGCCATTAAAACAACTCAACGATGCCATGCGCAACGTCTCCTTCGAAGGTGCGCATCTTACGGACTGCGGGAAACAGCTGGGGATCCTGGCCATCTGGGGTATCGTCACCTATGCCGTTGCGGTAAAGGTCTTCAAGTGGGAATAGGACGGGCTACAGGCGCCTGACAAACAATAGCCAACTATGCGATTCGTAAAATTCTTTTTCCTTGGGGCCGTGACCCTGTTTGCCGTGTTCACCGCGCTTTCTCTTTTGTTCCCTTCCCATCTGCGTGTATCGCGGGTGGTCAATGTGCCGGTCTCGCGGGAAAGGACGCTGGAAGCGATCGCCGAACTGCGCAGCTGGGGTCAGTGGAATCAGTTGATCCGGAATACTCAGCTGACGAATCTGCACTATTCTTCGCCCTCCACGGGGAAAGGGGCCTGGCTGTCTTCCGACCAGTTGGCGGTCCATGAGCTGGGAGCGGACAGCAATGGGGTCACCCTGCAATGGGATCTCAAGGGGGGCAAGCGTTATGCGGGCGGCATCGACCTGATGACCGTCAACCGGGACAGTCTTGCCGTTCAATGGTATTTCGACCTGGACTTTCGCTGGTATCCCTGGGAAAAGATGGGTGCCTTTGTCTATGACCGTAAACTGGGGCCTGCCATGGAAGAATCTTTGGACAGCCTGCGGCTGTTTTTGGAAAAATCCCGTTAACTTAGACTGGCGAAATCTGCGATCCTGCAGTACCCTAATCCCCAACGATCCTGTTCCGGCAACTGAGTCACTTAAAAAACCACCATATGCGAGTACGTAACGCTATTCTATGTTTGTTCGCCATCTTATTCAGTGCGACGATTTCCTACGCACAGCCATCGCATCCGAAAAGCCCGCACGACACCGTAAAGGGCAAGGACATTACGATCTATTACGGTCGTCCCTACAAGAAGGGCAGGGATATCTTTGGGGGATCGGTGGCTCCTTACGGCAAGACCTACCGTTGTGGCGCTGATGAGCCTACCATCGTCACCTTTAACAAGGATGTGACCTTTGGCGGCAAGGCGGTAAAGGCAGGTAAATATTCTTTCTTTGCGGTTCCCGAGAAGGACAAGTGGACGGTGATCCTCAACTCCAACACTACAATGTGGGGTACGGATCATGACAAGCATGCCGATCAGGATGTCGTAAAGGTGGATGTGCCTGTTAAAAATCTCAGTACGCCGGTGGAGCAGCTGACGATGACGGCAAAAGGCGGTGATATCACGCTGGCCTGGGACAAGGTAATGATCGCCGTACCTGTCAAGATGTAACCGCTTCGCCCGAATACTTTACAATGCAATGGACCAGGAACTCATACACCTGGTCCATTTCTTTTTCGGTGATACAATAAGGGGGCATGAAGTAGACGGTATTGCCCAGCGGCCGCAGATAGATACCCGTTGCGAGCGCTTCCCGGGTGATGGCCGGCCCGATGGCGTTGATGTATTCGTCGGGGCCGGTGCTGATCTCGAAGGCCAGTAAGGTACCCAGTGCGCGGGGATGACGAACGATGGGGTAGGGGCGGAGCGTTTCGAGAAAGGCCTGGTGCCGTGCCGTGATGCGCCGGATGCCCTCGCTGCATTCGGCGCGCAGCAACAGATCGAGACTGGCCAGGGCGGCGGTGCAGGCCAGCGGATTGGCGGTGAACGAGTGTCCGTGGAAAAGGGTCTTTCGTTTGTCGTCGCTGAGGAAGGCGTCGAAAATGCGTTCAGTCGTTGCCGTTACTCCCAGGGCCATTGTACCGCCGGTGAGCCCCTTGCTCAGACAGATGATATCGGCCTTGTGCCGCAGATATTCCCCCGCAAAGAGTTTCCCGGTGCGGCCGAAGCCCGTGAGCACCTCGTCGGCGATGCAAAGGATCCCCTCATCGGCGGCCGCGTCGAGCAGCCGGTCCAGCAGTGCGGCATCCATCATCCGCATCCCGCCTGCAGCCTGCAACAAGGGCTCATAGATGAAACCGGCGCATTCCCGGCCATGGGTCCGGAGGAAGGCGAGCAGTTGGGGGAGATTTTCGGAGGTGGGTGTATCGATAAACACGGGTTCGAAAAGATAGTCGCGGAAGGCGTCCGTGAACACGCTGCGTTCGCTGACGCTCATGGCGCCGAAGGTATCCCCATGATAGGAATGCCGGAATGCCAGGATCTTATTGCGTTGCGGAGCATTCCCGTCCTGCGAAACACCGCTTGCGCCTTGCGTTTCACCGGCTTTGTTACTCCAATACTGGATCACCATTTTGATCGCTACTTCCACCGCGGTAGAGCCGTTGTCGGAATAGAAGAAGCGGCTGAAATCTCCCGGCAGCAATGGCAGCAGCCGTTCGGCAAGGGTGACCGCGGGCTCGTGGGTGAACCCGGTGAAGATGACCTGTTCCAGACGCAGGGCCTGCTCGTATAATTTTTCGGCTATATAGGGGTGCGCATGTCCATGGATAGTGACCCACCAGCTGCTGATCGCGTCGATATAGGCATTGCCCTGATCGTCGAATAACAAGCTATCTTTGCCTTTTACGACCGGAATGGGTGGGTGGAAACCCTTATGCTGGGTATATGGATGCCAGATCACGCGGCTGTCCCGTTCTGTCAGTGAGGTCTTCATGGCCGCAAAGATAGGACGGGATGCAACGAACGAGCTGGTTTATTTGTCATCAAGCGAACATCGGAAAATGGATTATCATCAGCTGGTAAAAGACTGTCTTAGAGGGGATCCTGCCGCGCAAAAGCTCCTATACGAGCATTTCGCCGGACCGATGCTGGGGGTCTGTTATCGCTACACGAAATCCATGGTTGATGCAGAAGACGTCTTACAGGAAGGATTTATCATGGTTTTCAAGAACTTGCATCAATTCACCTTCACCGGGGAGCTAGGTGGCTGGATCCGCCGGATCATGATCAATACGGCCATCAACTATCTGAAAAAAAACAGCCGTTACCAGACCGATCTGTTATTCACCGAGGGGAGCCTTCACCCCGTGTCGGATGATGATCCGGAGGTCACGCTCAGCACCAAAGAGCTGGCCGAACTGATCAGGCAGCTGCCCCCCGGTTACCAGGCTATATTCAACCTGCATGCGATAGAAGGCTATAGTCACGTGGAGATAGGAAAGATATTAGGTATTAAAGAGGGGACTTCGCGGTCGCAATACGCGCGGGCCAGATCCCTGCTGATCAGCTGGATATACAAGTATTCGGCGGTAAACAAAAATGAATCGACCTATGTACGACCCTAAATTCGAAAAAGGAGTGCGGCAAAAGATGGAGGGATTGGAGTTCATCCCTTCGGAGACTGTGTGGGCGAACGTACAAAAAGCCGTTGCCAACCGGCACCGCCGGCGCACCGGGTTCTATTTCTGGCGTTTTGTCCTTTCGGGCGTGTTGTTGGCCGGCGCGGTTGCCGTGTTGTACTACGAGGCCAAACCTGTCGCCGATGGGGCGACGGTGAAGAAGGCCGGGGTATCCCCCGCTCCGGCGACGCCCGGGGCCGCATCTGTCCAGGGTTCTGCCGCGCACGCGACGTCACTGTCGCGGGGAACCGCTACAGTCTCGCCCGCACCAGCCGGAACGGCTGAATCCTCTGCCGCTGCCGGTCACCTGACTGCCGGCGCCCGTGGGGAAGGCAACGCGCGGCGTGCAGGAGGCGCATTCGATCCAACCGGCGCATTCCGCCCGGTCGGCGCACACAACCCCGCCGTCGCGCATAACCCGGCCGGCGCACATCATGCTACCGGCGCGCATAACTCAGCTGGTGCACACAACGGAACCGGTGAAAACGAATTTGCCGGCGCGGACGAACAACTGACCACAACGGCTTCGGGAGAGGCCGCTTCTGACGAAGCCGTCATCGCGCCCTATCTCTATATGCCCGGCCTGGCGCGGGGGCAGGGTAACGCGGCCGCTATCAAGGCAGCAAAGCTGTCTTCGAAATCGGCCCTCATTTCCCTCAGCACCATCCAAAAGACGAAAAGACCCTGGGAAGCTGGGTTTGTCGCGGGCGGGGGCCTCTCCCGGCTCAACCGGGTAAACCTCTCGAGCAACCGGAATCAGGCCCTTAGCGCCAGCCTCTACAATATCGCGAACGGTCCCACCTCATCGGGCAAGAATTATGTATCCGATGTCCGCCCGGATGTCTCTTTCATGGCGGGCATCTATCTGCAAAAAGGTCTTTCTAGCCGCTGGACACTCAATCTCGGGATGAACCTGCACTATTACTCCACCCGGATAACCATCGGTCAGCCAGTGAGTACGTATGTGCCGGTATCGGCCTCGCTTATCGCGTCGAGCCTCGCGCCCAGCGCGCAGTCGGCGACGGCCTATATCGCCGGCGACAAACAGAATTTCACCAACCACTACTATTTCCTCGAGTTGCCGGTTAATATTCAGTACCAGCTCAACAAGAGCCGTCTGCTGCCGCTGTTCGTCGAAGGCGGCTTTTCTCTTGCCCGCCTGATGGGTTCGGATGCGCTGTTTTACAACAGTCACTCTGGCGTTTATTACAAGGATCCCGCCGTGCTGCAGAAAACGCAGCTCAATGTATCCTCGGCCGTGATGATTGGTCTGCCTTTTCATGGTATCCGGATCCAGGCCGGGCCACAGGTGCAATACGGGTTGACGCCGCTGATCAACAACCATAGCCAGGGGGACCAGCATTTTCTCTACACCGGTATCAAGGTTGTGATCGTGCCGGGCAGGAAATAGCTCACTCTTCTTCCAGAAAACGAAGGTTGCGCCGCAGCCCGGCATAACGGGCGCGCTTGATCGCCGAATGACGGAAGATCTCCCTGAACCGCTCTTCGGTCAACTCTTCCCAGTCGGCGGTGCTGAAATTCAGGATGGCGGGTATCGGTGAGAACGAGATCTCCGCGGAGGCCCTGGAAAACCGGTTCCAGGGACATACGTCCTGACAGGTGTCGCAGCCGAACATCCAGTTCGCGAACTTTCCCTTCATTGCCTCCGGGATCAGCTGCTCTTTCAGTTCGATCGTAAAATAAGAGATGCATTTACTGCCGTCCACCACTTTATCCTCGCGGATGGCTTCCGTGGGACAGGCGTCTATACAGCGGCGGCAGGTGCCGCAATAGTCGCCGGCGAAGGGGGCATCGTATTCCAGTTCGAGATCGACGATCAGCGTTGCGATAAAAAAGAAAGACCCGGCCTGTTTGTTCAGCAGGTTGCCGTTCCTGCCTACCCAGCCAAGCCCGCTTCTTACGGCCCAGCTGCGTTCCAGAACGGGTGCGCTGTCGACGAATCCCCGCCCATCCACCTCCCCGATTGTTGCGCGCATCTTGCCCAGCAGCTCTTTTAGCTTACTTCTTATCACCTCATGATAGTCGTTTCCATACGCGTATTTGGACACCTGGGGGGCATCCTCCCGCTGGCGGACGGCCGGGTAATAATTCATCAGCAGGGTTATGACGCTACGTGCCCCGGGAACCAGGCGGGAGGGGTCGATCCGCAGATCGAAATGATTCTCCATGTATTGCATCGTCCCCTGCATCCCCTGTTGCAACCAGGCCTCCAACCTGCGCGCATCTTCGTCAAGGGGAACGGCCCGGGCGATGCCGCAGTGATGGAATCCCAGTTCCTGGGTCCATTGTTTGATCAGCCGCGTATTGTCTGTTTTCGTCAAATGTTATTTTTTTACCCCTCAGGAGCAGAAATATATAAGCAATTTAATTACTTTAGGGACGTTTTATCCCCTAACCTGACGTCTTATGATCGCCCTGAAACCGTTTAACCGTATTGCAGCGATTCTTTGCCTATGCCTTTTGAACCATCTTTGCCCCGCTCAGGGCAAAGCTAAGGATACATGGGGAAAGATCAGTTCCGCGGACTTCGAAACACCCGCCAATTCTCCCGTCATCGACAGCAACACCAGCGCCATCATCCTATCGGATTATGGGATCGCTAATTTTGTCGGTAATAAGAACGGATGGTTCTCCAATGTCTATAAACGACATACGCGGATAAAGATACTCAACAAAAAAGCCATTGGGCTGGCTTCTGTGAAGATCGAGTATTATTCGGCCGGGGACGACCCCGATAAGCTGTCGGATATTCAGGCCGTTGCCTATAACCTTGAGAATGGCCAGGTCGTGGCCACCCGGCTGGACTCGAAAGACATCTTCGAAGACCGTATCGACAAGGAATATTCATCGAAGAAATTCTCCATTCCCGGGGTCAAGGATGGCTCCATTATTGAATACACCTATAAGGTCACGTCGGAGCATCTCCACATTCCCTCCTGGGCCTTCCAATGGCAGGAATATCCCTGTCTGAACAGTGAGTTCCAGGTGGAGATCCCCCAGACCATGTATTATGTCTTTGTCCGCCAGGGCGTTCACCCCTTTGCGGTAGATAAGGGAAGTGATGGGAACCTTTCGTACCGGGTTTCGCGCAAGGTCGGAAGCGGCCTGGTAAGTACGGACGACGAAATGACGGTCTCCGCGAACACCGTCAAGCATGACTGGGTGATGAAGAATGTCCCGGCATTCGGTTCAGAAAGATATCTCAGCACTCCAGCCAACTATATCGACAAGATAGAGTTCCAGTTATCCAAGACCTACGACGGTCAGGACTATCACGACCAATCGAACAACTGGGCTACCGCCACTGAAAATCTCCTCAAGCGGGAGGATTTTGGCGGCTCGCTGGATGCCGATAATACCTGGCTGGATGCATCGATCGACAAGATCACGGCCGGCTCGACGAATACGCTGGAACAGGCCCGGGCCATCTACTACTACCTCAGCCAGCATTTTACCTGCACGGATCATTACGATCCCTATATCAAGACCAACCTTCATGATGCCGTTAAAAAGAACAGCGGCACCGTCGGGGACGTCAACCTGCTGCTCGTTTCGATGCTTCGCCGCAGGGGGATCAATGCCGATCCCGTCCTGCTGAGCACGCGGGAGTTTGGCTTCAACCTCGCGACCTATCCGATCCTCCAGCGATTGAACTATGTCATTGCGCGGGTGCGGATCGACGGCAAGACCTTCTATCTCGATGCCGCTTATCCCCAACTGGGTTTTGGGCAACTTGCCGGCAACTGCTATAACGGCCATGCACGGGTGATCAGCAAACAGGACTCCTGCTCTCTCTGGTTCTGGGCGGACTCGCTGAGGGAAGGCAAGGTAACCATGGTGCTTATCACGAGTTCGGATAAAGGCTTCGAAGGCGCCTGGCAATCCACGCTTGGCAAGGAGGAATCCTACGAGGTGCGCCGGAAGGTCGCCGAGCACGGCGAGGAAAGCTATTTCAAGAGCATACAAACCGCTTATGGCGATGATTGCGATATCAGCAACAGCGGCATCGATTCGCTGGAACGACCGGAAGACCCCGTCAAGGTACACTATGACTTTGTGGTGAAGGAATCTTCCGGCGCGGGGATACTCTATTTCAACCCCGTGATGGGTGATGGCTGGCACGAGAACCCATTCAAGGCCGCCGACCGGAAATATCCCGTGGAGATGCCCTATTCCATGGACGAGACCTATGTTTTTTCCATGCAGATACCGGCGGGCTATGCCGTCGAAGAGCTGCCCAAATCCACGAAAGTGGCCTTCAATGGCGACCAGGGCTATTTCGAGTATCTTGTTGGACAGAGTGGCGAGATGCTCCAGCTTCGCTGCCGGGTCAAGCTGAACCGGGCCACGTTCCAACCGGAGGATTATAGTCCCCTGCGGGAATTTTTTGGCTATATCGTCAAAAAGGAGAATGAACAGATCGTTCTGAAGAAGAAGTAGTGCCGAAGCAGAAACAACCCCTGATCAATTATAACTCCAAACCTAACCCATGACCATTCAAAACAGGTGCCTCCTTGCCTTTCTTGTTCTTTTTCTCTTTTCCAGCGCCGTCCAGGCGCAGGAGAAGATAGGGAAGATCCCCGTAAAATTCGGGAAAGTAACCCCCGAAGATTTTAACGTCAACGTTGAATCGCTGGACTCTTCGGCCGATGCCGCTGTCATTGCCGACTTCGGCACCACCTCTTTCGAAGGCGATAGCCGGGGTTGGTTTACGCTGCTGTTCAAACGCTCCAAACGGATCAAGATTATCAAACGTGCGGGCTTCGATGCGGCCACCGTCTCTATTCCGCTTTATGTCAGCGGTAACTCCATCGAAAAGATAGAGGGGCTCCGGGCCGTGACCTACAACCTCGAGAACGGCAAGGTCGTCGAGACCCGGCTGGAAGATAAATCCATCTTTACCGACAAGTTGAGCAAACATTTCGTGGTGAAGAAATTCACCTTCCCTGCGTTGAAAGAAGGGTCCATCATCGAATTCACCTATACGCAGTCCTCGCCTTTTCTTTTCAATCTCCAGCCATGGACCTTCCAGGGCAAGTATCCGTGTCTGTGGAGTGAATACCAGGTCGAGATGCCCGCTTTCTTCGAGTACGTGACTCTTACCCACGGCTTTCTGCCGATGAATTCCAGCATCATGGACACCCGGCACACCAATTTTAACATGATTCTGCCCGGCGGCGCCGAACGGGATGAACGCTTCACCTATGATGATGACGTGGTCACCCGGCGCTGGGTCATCCGGAGTATCCCGGCGATGAAGGAAGAACCCTTCACCACCACCATCGACAACTATCTTTCCCGCATCGAGTTCCAGCTCCGCAGCTACAATTTCCGCAATGTGCCTTCAAAAGATATCATGGGCAATTGGTACAGCGCAAGCGAATCCTTATTGAAAGACGAGGACTTCGGCGCCGATCTGGCCAAGAGTAATTCCTGGCTGGACGATAGCCTCCGGGCGATCACCAAAGGAGCAGGCGATAACCGGCAAAAAGCGGAAAAGATCTATGACTGGGTAAGGGATAATTTTACCTGTACCAGCCATGGCTCGCTGTATACTTCCAATCCGATCAGGACCACCTTCAAGAACCGGAACGGCAACGAGGCCGACCTGAACCTGCTGCTGACGGCGATGTTACATCACGAGAAGATCAATGCCGATCCGGTGATCCTCAGTACGCGCGACAACGGTTTCGCGAGTGAGATATATCCCCTGATGACCCGGTTCAATTATGTGGTCACCAGGGTCAGGGTCGATTCCTCCCGGCTTTACCTGGATGCGAGTGAGCCCTGGCTTGCCTTTGGCAAGCTGCCCCAGAGATGTTACAACGGATATTCCCGGGTGATCAACGAGGAACGGCCCTCCTATACCATTCTCGACCCCGATTCGCTGACGGAGACCAAGATCACTCTTACCTTCATCTCGCGGGGGGGAAAGGGTGGGCTCGTGGCGCATGTGCAATCGACCCCTGGCTTTAACGAAGCCTGTGTCGTCAGGGAGAAGGTCCGGGCGGATGGCGAGCAGGCATTTATGAAAAAGATCCAGACGAGCTACTCCAGCGAAATGGCACCCTCCAACCTGGAGATCGATTCGCTGAAGCAACCCGAACAGCCTTTGCAGATTGCCTATGATGTCAACATCACCCCGGACGCGGGTTCGGAACTCTTCTATTTCAACCCCCTGTTGGCGGAGGGCTATAAGGAGAACCCGTTCAAGGCAGCCGAAAGAAAATATCCCGTTGAAATGCCCTTTAGCATGGATGAGATGTATTCGCTGACCATGGAGATCCCCGAAGGCTATACGGTCGACGAGATACCCAAATCGGCAAAAGTGGTTTTTAACGATACCGAAGGATATTTCGAATACCTGATCGTAAAAGGGGCGGATAATGTTCAGATGCGAAGCCGGATCAAACTGAAGAAGGCCACATTTAAACCGGAGGATTACAGTTCACTGCGCGATTTCTTTGCCTATATCGTAAAAAAGCAAAGCGAGCAGATTGTGTTCAAAAAGAAAAAATAAGTATGAAGCATATAATCGTTATCCTGTTTGGCTGTCTGGTCTTCAGAGCAGGCCGTGCACAGGACAAATTGCCGGTAAGGTTTGGGATCGTGACGACCCAGGATTTCGATATCGGGAAGACCGATTCGACGACTGGCGCCATCATTATTGCAGAGTATGGGGAGAGCTCCTTTAGTAGTGATATCAAGGGTAATTTTATAATCACGTTTACCCATTCGTGCCGGATGAGGATAATAAAGCGTTCGGCGTTCGACGCCGCTACGGTTGCCATCCCGCTTTTTATGACTTCCAGCGCACAGGAACATATAGAAAAATTGAAGGCCTCCACCTATAATCTGGAGAATGGCAAGGTTGTCGAGACCCGGCTGGAAGATAAAGAGGTGTTTACGGATAAATTGAGCAAGGAATACCTTCGGAAAAAATTTGCCTTCCCGGCCCTGAAAGAGGGTTCTATCGTGGAATACACCTATAAGCAGGTGTCACCCTTTATCTTTAATCTGCAACCATGGACCTTTCAGCGACAATATCCCTGCCTGTGGAGCGAATATCAGCTTGGGGTTCCGGACATGCTTCAATATGTCACCTTAAGCTATGGGTTCCTTCCTTTCGATATCAACACCACCGAAACCATGCATTCACCCTTCAATTACATGGCACCCAATTCTCTCCACCAGGAGAGATCTCAGACCATCTGGGGTCAGGTAACCACCCATCGCTGGGTAATGAAGAACGTACCTGCGCTGAAACCGGAACCTTTTACCACTTCACCGGTAAATTATCAGTCCAGGCTTGAATTCCAGTTGGCACGCTATAGCCCGCGTAGCGGTGGCGGTACCAATTTCATCGATAGTTGGGACAACGTAGGAAAGGAGTTGATGAAATCCGGGGAGTTTGGCGAAGGTCTCGACAAGGACAACAGGTGGATGGATGAGGACCTGAAGAAAGTAACGGCAGGTGCTGCCAATGATGTCGAAAGAGCACAAATGATCTATACGTATGTACGGGATAATTTTACCTGTACCGCGCATAACAAATTGTTGCTGACCAATCCGCTTAGCGTCATCTATAAGAACCGGAACGGTAGCGAAGCGGAGATCAACCTTCTGCTGGCAGCGATGCTTCGCCATGTTAATATCGCGGCCGACCCTGTTATCCTGAGCACAAGAAGCAACGGGGTTGTCAATTCGGTGTATCCTTCGCTGAAACGGTTTAACTATGTGGTAATCCGCATCGGAAACGACGACGTCAAATATTTTTTAGATGCCAGTGAGCCCTGGCTAAGCTTTGGCAAACTGCCCGAACGCTGTTACAACGGATATGCCCGGGTGTTGAACGGCACGGATCCCGAGCCCGTCAACTTTGACCCGGACTCTGTAAGGGAAACAAAGATCACGATGGTGATCCTGAACAGGGACAAGGACGGTTTGACAGGGCATCTGCAATCGACCCCCGGTTTTTATGAAGCCTGTGCCGACCGGGAAAAGATCAGGAAGACGGGACGGGAAGAGTTTATAAAGGCCATTGCGGCACTATACCCGGAAAAGACGACTCCCAGCGATTTCGAGATCGATTCCGTCCAACATCCCGAAGACCCTTTGCAGGTGGCTTATGATCTACATGTATCGATCGATAACCATGCGGATATCCTCTATTTTAATCCGATGATGGCCGATGGGATGAAGGAGAACCCCTTTGGTGCCGCTGACCGGAGATTTCCCGTAGAAATGCCGGGCACCACCGATCAGGTGTATACCCTGAGCATGGATATCCCGGAAGGCTATCAAGTCACGGAGGTGCCGCAATCTACAAAGGTCGTTTTCAAGGAAGGGAAAGGCTCGTACGAATATGTTATGGTCCCGGGAGAGAACAATATCCAGTTCCGCAGCCGGATCAGGCTCGATCAGGCGGCCTTCGATCCCGGAGACTACGATAAGCTGCGCGATTTCTTTGGTTATATCGTAAAAAAGCAAAGCGAGCAGATCGTCTTCAAAAAGAAAAAATAAGTATGAAAATAAACCATTTCCTAATCGTCGCAGGCCTGTTGCTCACCACAGCGGTTGCCCGGGCGGGTGATAAGCCGGACTACGCGGTCAGCAACATCCCGGCCGAACTCCTGAAGAATGCCAATGCGGTTGTGCGTTGGGATGAGACGCGTTTCGAACTGACGGATATCGACCGGGCCAGGGAGATCCACCGGTATGCGATCACGATCCTGAACGAGCGGGGGGATGACCAGGCCGAATTTGCCGAATCCTACGATAAGCTCCATTCCATCGAGTCGGTGGAAGGAACCCTTTACGATGCGTCAGGCAAAAAGGTGCGAAGCCTGAAGAAAAGCGATCTTTCCGACTACAGTGGGTCGGGCGGCGGAAATCTGATCGTCGACGACCGGATCAAGGCGCATAATTTCTACTGCAAGATCTATCCTTACACGGTGGAATACCAGGTGGAGATAAAGTACTATTATACGATGTTCTTTCCTCGCTGGGTGCCGTTGAAGGATGAGCATGTCGCGGTGCAGGACAGCCGGATCGTCGTCATCTGTCCGGCGGAATATAAATTCCGGTACAAGGTTTTCAACTATACCCGCGAGCCGGTGGTGCAAACGGAAAAATCCACTACCAGCTACACCTGGACCCTTAACAACACTCCTGCCGTCGAAGAGGAATATGCCTCCCCGAGCTGGGCGGAGATGACGCCTACGGTCTTTCTGGGCCCGGATCAGTTTGCGGTGGAAGGGTATAAGGGCAATATGCAAAGCTGGCAGGATTTCGGAAAATTCGTGTATGCCTTAAAACAGGGCAAGGATGTTCTTCCCGACGCCGTCCGCCAGAAAGTGCACGAACTGGCCGATTCGGTACAGGATGTCCATGAAAAGATCCGCCGCCTGTATGAGTTCATGCAGGCCAACACCCATTATATCAGTATCCAGCTGGGCATCGGCGGCTGGCAGCCCTTTGACGCAAAATATGTGGCCGAAAAGAAATACGGGGATTGCAAGGCGCTTTCCAACTATATGTATTCGCTGTTGAAAGAGGCCGGGATCCCATCCTGCTACACGCTGGTGTCGGCGGGCGCGGGAGGCCATCATATGGTAGCGGATTTCCCTTCCTCGCAATTTAACCATGCCATTCTTTGCGTACCGCTGAAAGCCGATACCGTTTGGCTGGAATGCACCAGCCAGACCTTGCCGGCAGGCTATCTCAGCGGGTTCACGTCGGACCGGTATGTGTTGGTGGTGAATGAGGACGGCGGGAAGCTGGTACGTACTCCCAAGTACAAATTGAGCGATAACCTGGAGTCGCGCAGGACGATGGCCACGATCGATGCGGAAGGCAATCTCTCTGCGGTGATCAATACCAACTACCAGGCCGAGCAGATGGACGACCTGGAAGAAATGGTCACCTCGCTCTCCAAGGAAAAGTTGATGAAGATCCTGAAGTCGGAGTTGGACCTGCCCACCTATGACATCCGCAAATTCGATTATCGGGAAGTGAAATCGGCGATGCCGCACATTTATGAGAACCTGGACCTTGTCGCGCCCAATTATGCGCAGGTCAGCGGAAAGCGGCTTTTTGTGGCGCCTAATATCATCACTCGCTGGACGCGCCGGCTGGCCACGGAGGAGAACCGGAAATTCGATATCGTCCTCGATTATGAGTACCACGATGTGGATACCTGTGAGATCAGCCTGCCGGCGGGCTATCAGTCGGAATCCGTTCCTGCAGATGTGGACATCCGCACCAACTTCGGGCACTATCAGTGTACTGTAAAAGTCCAGGCCGATAAGCTGATCTACTATCGCAGTCTTGAAAAATATAGCGGCCGGTGGCCTGCAAAAACCTATGGCGACATGATGAAATTCTATGACCAGCTGTACAAATCCGATCATGCGCGGGTCGTGCTCGTGAAGAAGGAGTAGTGCCGGCTACTGGCACCCGCCGCCCACCGCTTCGCCGACCAGGTTGACCAGGCTTTGGTAGATGGGTTTCTTTTCAATAGCAGCGGCAGGTTTTTCCGTGATCAGGATCGCGGCATATCCCCGGCATTTGTCCAGGAAGGGGGCCGTTCCCAGCAGGTTGGGACAGCCAAGGATCGCACTGCCGCCCGTGCTGTTGGTCCCGCTGATATAGTTGCCGAGCCCAAATCTCACGCCGGTGAGCTCCCTGGGGAGATATTTGATCGGGAGTTCGGCGAGCTGTGACGTCTCCAGTTGTTCCACCGCCTTTTCGCTCAGAATGCGCTTGCCCTCGAACGTTCCCTTGTTGAGGAGCATCGTCAGGAAATTGATATAGTCGTTTGCCGTGGACTGGGCGCCGCCGGAGGGATTGGTGGCCCCGCCGTCCTGGTTGGCGAAGTTGGTGCCCCGCATCTTCAGCGGACCGGTTATCCGTTCGCGGATCAGCCGTTCGAAGGATTTTTTCGAAACGACTTCCAGCACTCGCGCGACGATATTGGGCCCCAGGTTGCTATAAAAGAACTCCGTGCCGGGATTGGTGGCGATATCGTGCTTGTTGGCGTAGGTATTGACCATGTCCTCCAGCGTCTCGAATTTTTGTTTGGCCAGCACGCTTGTCACACTCTGATCCGTCTTGATGCCTGTCGTATGCGTAAGACAGTTGCGGATCGTGATATATCCCTTCATGTATTTTCCAAACAGCGGAATATATTGGGTGACCTTGTCGTCCAGCGAGAGCTTTCCCTCGTCCACAAAGGTCATGACCAGGGCGGCGGTCATCCAGTTGGCCGCGCCGGCGATCGGGGCCGGGCTCTTGGCCGTAAAATCCTGGTTGGCCTGCTTTTGATAGATAACCTTTCCGTCCTTCACCACCAACATCACATACCCCCCGCCAAAGGCCTTTTGGTTTTGCTTAAGTAGCTGATCGACAGCATCAAAAGATGATTGAGAAAAGCCATGCAGACAGATTAACAGGATAAGCGTGAACAAACTGAATCGCCGGCAGTTTAGTGGGGATTTGTATGACATAATAGCTGGATTGAGGTCGTGGTTTGGATTTTGCAACACAAGTTTACTATTTATTAATTAAAAAGGGAAACCATATAAATCTATGAACCTGAATAATTTCACAATCAAAGCCCAGGAGGCGATCGCAAGATCCCAGCAACTGGCTTTCGACGGTTCAAACCCAACCATAGATACGGATCATCTTCTGAAGGCGTTGCTCAAGGAAGAGGATTCCCTGGTGGAGTTTCTGCTGAAGAAGAATAATGTGAACGTGGCTTTTGTAGAAAGCAAACTGGACGAGATGCTACAGAAACTCCCGAAGGTAAGTGGTGGAGAACCCGCACAGGCCATCAGCCGGGATATGAACAATGTAATCCTTCGCGCTGGCAGCGATCTGAAGCAATTTGGCGATGAGTTTGTCAGCGTTGAACATCTTCTGATGGGAATGGTCCAGGGGAACGACAATACGGCCAAACTGCTGAAAGACGCCGGACTAACGGAAAAGGGGCTGGTCACCGCGATCAAGGATCTGCGGAAGGGCTCCACGGTCGACAGCCAGACGACGCAGGCCACTTTCAATGCCCTGAACAAATATGCCAAGGACCTTAATGAACTGGCCCGTCAGGGTAAGCTCGACCCGGTGATCGGGCGGGATGAAGAGATCAGAAGGACGCTGCATATCCTGTCGCGCCGCAGCAAGAACAATCCCATCCTCGTCGGGGAACCCGGGGTGGGTAAGACCGCAATTGCCGAGGGCCTTGCGCATCGGATCGTAAACGGCGATGTGCCGGAGAACCTGCGCTCGAAGATTATCTATGCCCTCGATTTGGGCCAGCTGATCGCCGGCGCCAAGTACAAGGGTGAATTTGAAGAGAGATTGAAAAGTGTGATAAAAGAAGTCGCCGGCAGTGATGGGGAGATCGTGCTTTTTATCGATGAGATCCATACGCTGGTCGGCGCGGGTGGCGGTGAGGGGGCAATGGATGCCGCCAATATCCTGAAGCCGGCCCTGGCGCGCGGGGAACTGCGGGCCATCGGTGCGACCACGTTGAATGAATACCAGAAATTTTTTGAGAAGGATAAGGCGCTGGAACGCCGTTTCCAGAAAATTTTGATCGACGAACCGAGTGTCGACGATGCGATCTCGATCCTTCGGGGATTGAAGGATCGCTATGAGACCCACCATCACGTGCGGATCAAGGATGAGGCGATCATCGCCGCCGTGGAATTGTCACACCGGTATATAACCGACCGGTTCCTGCCCGACAAGGCCATCGACCTGATCGATGAAAGCGCCGCCAAGCTCCGGCTGGAGATGAACTCCATGCCCGAGGAACTGGACCGGCTGGAACGGTCTATCCGGCAGCTGGAGATCGAACGCGAGGCTATCAAGCGCGAAAAGGACGAGGAAAAATTGCGTGAGCTGAGTGCCGAGATCGGCAATCTCAGTGTGGAGCGGGATACGTTAATGGCCAAGTGGAAACAGGAGAAAGAACTGGTGGAAAAGGTACAGAATGCCAAGGCGGCCATCGAGAATCTCAAATTAGCCGCCGAGAGGGCCGAACGGGAAGGGCAATATGGCCAGGTAGCGGAGATCCGTTACGGAAAGATCAAGGAGCAGGAGAAGATCATCGACGATTATTCGGGAAGACTGGCCGGCATCAGTGCCAATTCCCGGCTGATGAAGGAGGAAGTGGATGCGGAAGATATCGCCGAAGCCGTCGCCAAGGCGACCGGTATCCCCGTCTCGAAAATGTTGCAAAGCGAAAAGGAGAAGCTGCTCAACCTGGAAGACGAACTGCACAAGCGGGTAGTGGGCCAGGATGAGGCGATAACGGCGGTTGCCGATGCGATCCGGCGGAGCCGGGCTGGTCTGCAGGACCCGAAACGGCCGATCGGATCGTTTATCTTTCTGGGTACGACCGGTGTCGGTAAGACCGAACTGGCCAAGGCCCTGGCGGAATACCTCTTTGATGACGAAGGCATGATTACCCGGATCGACATGAGCGAATACCAGGAGAAACATGCGGTGAGCCGGTTGGTCGGCGCCCCTCCCGGCTATGTCGGTTATGACGAAGGCGGCCAGCTGACCGAAGCCGTCCGGCGCAAACCCTATTCCGTCGTCCTGCTGGATGAGATCGAAAAGGCCCACCCGGATGTCTTCAATATCCTGCTGCAGGTGCTGGATGACGGCCGGTTGACCGATAACAAGGGCAGGGTTGTCAACTTCAAGAATACGATCATCATTATGACCAGCAATATGGGCAGCCAGATCATCCAGGCCAACTTCGAGAATGTGACCGAAAGGAGCCGCGAAGAGGTGATGGACAAGACCAGGCTGGAAGTGACCGACCTGCTCCGGCAGACCATCCGGCCCGAGTTTCTCAACCGGATCGATGAGACTATCCTGTTCCAACCCCTGTTGAAGGGTGAAATAAGGGGAATCATCCGGATCCAGCTGGACGGCCTGCGTCGCCTGGTGGCGAAAAACGGGATCAACCTGCAGTTCAGCGACTATGCGATCGATTACCTGGCGGAGAACGGGTTCGACCCGCAGTTCGGCGCCCGGCCGTTGAAGCGGCTGATCCAGAAGGAGATTGTTAACCAGTTGAGTAAGAAGATATTGGCCGGTGATGTCGATCGGACTTCGCCCGTGCTGGTAGATGTTTTTGACGGGGTAGTGGTCTTCCGGAACGAGCATCCGCATGCGGAAAGTCCGGCCTGGCATAAATAAACATAAATAAATGTCATTATGGCCGAACCAATCGATCAGTGGGCTGTTAAGATAAAATAATGAAAGCAAAAGACGTAGTTGAGATCATTCCTACGAAGGATGTTTTCGTGGGTGATCCAAAAGCCCCCGTAACCCTAATGGAATACGGGGATTATGAAAGTGAGGCCTGTGCCAAGGTTAATGAGGTGATTGGGAAGCTCCTGGAGCATTATGAGGGAAAATTGAGGTTCAATTTCCGGCATTTTCCGCTCACCAAGATCCATCAGCATGCCATGAAGGCGGCCGAAGCGTCGTTGGGGGCCGCCCAGGAAGGCAAGTTCTGGGAGATGCACAATACGCTGTTTGCGCATCGGCGCCGTTTGGGTGCGATCAGCCTCCGGGAATATGCGAAAGACTGTGGAGTCGTGAACAAGAAATTCCTGGATAACCTGGTCAATTCAACGTATGGCTGGCAGGTGAGGAGCGATCTGCTGGAGGGACTCAACAAAGGGGTGCGGGATGTTCCGGCCTTCTTTATCAATGGAGTCCTTTTCACCGGGAAACCAACCTTTGAGAATCTCCGCAAGGGGATCGAGGAAGCCCTGAAACAAAAAAGGAAACGAGCATAGGATAAGGTTTAAAAAAAAGCCCCGCAGCCGCGGGGCTTTTTTTTATATTCGGGTAATGATCAGGTTCAAGACGAAGATATTACAGTTCAAGGAGCGGATGGGCGAGAAGACCGGCTGGTCCTATATCAAGGTACCTGCGAAGCTGGCCCAGCAACTAAAGCCGGACAACAAGAAATCCTTTCGGGTAAAGGGGATGCTGGATGATCATCCAATCGGCGGGATGGCGCTGATCCCGATGGGCGAGGGAGATTTTATCCTCGCGTTGAAGGCGTCGATCCGTAAGGCGATCCGTAAGCAGGCCGGCGACACCCTCGAAGTGCAGTTCGAAGTGGATAAGAAGGAGATCGTCCCGCCCAAGGAACTGCTCGAATGCCTGTCCGATGAGCCCGGGGCACAGAAGGTCTTCAGGGCCCTGCCCAAATCCCATCAGAACTGGTATGGCAATTGGGTCAAAGGTGCGAAAACGGAGGGAACACGCACCCGGCGGATCGCGCATATCGTGGATGCCCTGTTGAAGGGAATGGACTTTACCCAGATGATGCGGGCTTATGGCGAGAAGACCAAGGCGTTGAAAGATGACCGGTAGACCGCTCGCGGTGCGCCTGGCCGGTAGGCCGCCCATCGGCCGCCCGGCATTGCCAAAACGGTATGGTTTTTTCCGTTTTGGAATGGTTTGGCCGGGAGCCGTTTGCGGTCTTTCCGGCGCGTAAGGGGAGCCAATGCCCTGGCACCAAGGGTTTGGAGCAGCGGCTCCGCGTTAGGATTTATCGGGTACATTTTTTGCCTGTGGGGCCCGCTATGGACCCAAGCCATTCAAAAAAGATCTCCACCGCAGGGCTTCTCATCACATTAGGTATCATTTTCGGCGATATTGGTACTTCTCCCCTCTATACTTTTCAGACGATCCTGCTGGAAGGCGGAAAGATCACGGAAGAATTGGTCCTGGGCGCCATCTCCTGTGTTTTCTGGACGCTGACCCTGCAAACCACCTTCAAATATGTTTTCATCACCCTCCGGGCCGATAATAAAGGAGAGGGTGGAGTATTCTCCCTCTATGCGCTGGTGCGCCGTTATGGAAAAAGATTGGTCTTTCCGGCCATCATCGGGGCGGGCACGTTGCTGGCAGACGGGATCATCACCCCGCCGATCTCCGTCACTTCGGCCATCGAAGGGTTGAACCTTGTCCCCGGTTTCGAGCATGTTATCGTTCCGGGTAACAACCTGGTCGTCGAGGTCGTGCTGGTGATCCTGCTGCTGCTCTTCGTTTTCCAGCGATTCGGCACCAAGGTGGTGGGCGGTTCCTTCGGGCCCATCATGTTCGTGTGGTTCAGCATGCTGGCCATCCTGGGGATCAACCAGCTTATTCAACACCCGCTGGTGTTAAGGGCGCTCAGCCCGCATTATGGGCTGGAATTGCTGATCCGTCATCCCAGGGGCTTCTGGTTGCTGGGGGCCGTTTTTCTTTGTACGACGGGGGCGGAAGCCCTGTACAGCGATCTGGGTCACTGCGGGCGGAAGAACATCCAGGTGTCCTGGATCTTTGTGAAATGCTGCCTCGTGCTGAACTATCTCGGTCAGGGCGCATGGGTGCTGCTGCAGCATAAGGACGGCCTGGGTGGCGTCAACCCCTTCTTTATGATCGTTCCGCACTGGTTCCTCATCCCCAGCGTGTTCATCGCCACCGCGGCTTCGATCATCGCCAGCCAGGCATTGATCAGCGGGAGCTTTACCCTGATCAACGAAGCCATCAGCCTCAATTTCTGGCCCAAGGTGACCGTCAAATTCCCGACGGATATTCGCGGACAGATCTATATCCCCAGTATCAACTGGATCCTGTGTCTCGGCTGTTTTCTTGTCGTGCTGTATTTTCGAACGGTGGAGGCCATGACGGCCGCCTATGGGTTCTCGATCACGGTGGCGATGCTGATGACGACGATCCTGATGTATCAGTTCCTCCGGCGGAAAAAGCATTTGCCGTTGTGGGTAGTCATCCCCATCGTCGTCGTCTTTATCAGCGTGGAGGGTTCGTTCTTTGTCGCCAACGCGGTGAAGATCGTGAAGCGGCTTTTCTTCCTGGTCTTTGAGTTCGGGCTCATCTTCACCATGTATATCTGGTACAATGCCCGGAAGATAAACAACCGCTTCCTGAATTTTATCGATCTGAAGGAACATCTCCCGTTGCTGGAAGCACTTAGCAAGGATGAGTCCGTTCCGAAATTCTCCTCCCATCTTATCTACCTGACCAAGGCCAACCGCGCGAACCAGATCGAAGAGAAGGTGCTTTATTCCATCTTCAGCCATAATCCAAAACGGGCGGATGTGTACTGGTTCGTGCATATCGAGCGAACCGACGAACCCTATACGATGGAATACGGCGTGGAAGAACTGATGAACGACAAGGTCATCCGTGTCGAGTTCCGGCTGGGCTTCCGCGTACAGCAGCGTGTCAGCCTGATGTTCCGCAAGGTGGTCATGGAGATGATCTGCAATAAGGAGCTGGATATCGTCAGCCGTTATCCTTCGCTGAAGAAACATAATATCGCCGAAGATTTCAGATTCGTCATCCTGGAGAAATTTCTCTCCTATGACAACGAGTTTTCGGTGCGCGACGGTTTTATCCTCAACAGCTATTTCAGCCTGAAAAAGCTGGCGCTGGCCGAAGAAAAGGCGTTTGGCCTGGACTCCAGTGAGACCCTTGTCGAAAAGCTGCCGTTAGTGGTGGCTCCGGTGACGAAGATCAATCTCCACCGGGCTTATTATAGGATACACCATTGATGCGTACCTCATGGAAATGGATATTGCGGGCTTCTGTTGTGACGATGGCCTTACCCGAAGTGATCTCCACATTGTCAAAGTAAATGGCGCTTACCGGCATCTGCGGCAGACCCGTGATCGAAATAGCGGTGGCCGCGCCCTGGCAGCGAATACGGCTGAGATGAAAGTCCCGGAACTCGGGTGTTTTGTCGGTGGGGTGATCGTTCTTTCGGGTGGCGCCCGCGGGCACATCCTCATAGTAGGTGTCGAACAGCACCGCCTCGCGAACGATATCCCGCATTGCGATATCCTGGATAAAGATATCGTGCGCCAATCCGCCGCGACCCATATTGCTTTTGAACCGCAGACCGACATCGGTGCCGATGAAGTGACAGTCGGCCACGTAGATATTGCGCATGCCGCCATCGGTGTTGCTGCCGATGACGAAGCCGCCATGGGCCCGGTAAACGGTGCAGCCTGCCACGATGATATCCTCGAGCGCCGGACCGTCGGGCGACGCGCCGCTTGACTTCATGCAGATGCCGTCATCCCCGGCATTTACCGTGCAGGCATATATGATGACGCGCTTGCAGGCGCTGATATCGATGCCGTCACCGTTCTGAGCCCACCAGTCATTGAGAATATGAGCGTGGTCAAGTGTGATATCGGTACAATGGCTGGGATAGAAAACGAATTTGGGGGAATTGCGGAGTGTGACACCCTCGATGCGGATGCCGTGGCAATTGCTGAAGGCCACCATGTAGGGGCGATGTGAATCGTTCTCCATGCATTCGCGGCCTGGCCACCAGATCTGACCATCGGGGCTGAGGACCCCGCCGGAACGGAGTAACTCCTGCCATTGGGCATCCGTCATTTTGCTTTTCTTTACCGGGCGCCAGCTTTCTCCGGCCCCATCCATCACTCCTTCGCCCGTGATGGCGATATTTTCCTGCCCATTGGAGTACACGGGTGAGGCGATGGCGCCTTTGTTGCCGATGGTCGGATATAACGTGTGGTCGGAACTGAACTGCACCAGGGCATCCTTCTTCAGGAGAAGGTCGACATTGCTGAGCAATTCGATCGGTCCCGTCAGCCACCGGCCGGCCGGAACGACGACGGAGCCGCCTCCTGCCGCCGAGCAGGCTTTTATCGCCTGTTGGAATGCGGCGGTGTTCAGCGTTTTCCCATTTCCGATAGCCCCATAGTTTGTGATCAAAAACTCCCGCTGAGGAAAGGCCACCTGTGCCACCTTAGGACTGGCGAAAGGGGTGTGGGTGAGATACCAGGAAAGATCGTGCGGAGGTTCCTGTGCAAGCGTGGTCTGCGTATAGCCGGTTATGGGGGTTGCGCCCAGGAGCATGCCGGCAAGTACGATCGGTTTGAATCGAAGCATAGACGTCCAAATTAACCTATTGCCGCCTCCGGTAAAAAATTAGTTACGGAAACGTTCCCGGGAACCTTTATCTTTGGCTGAGATGCGCGCGGGCCGTGGCTTTTATCCCTTCTTCATAGGAGGTAGGGTGGAAACCATAGGCTTTTTCAAACTTCGACGAATCGAACAGGTAGTCGAACTGATATTGATACAGCATCTCGTACAGTTCTTTTGTCGTTACGTCAAAAACCCCACCCAGCCGGACCATCCACCCCGGCAAGATCTTGTAACGGTTATCCTTACCCAGCTCTGTGGCTACCCTTTTAATAAATTCCGCTCCCGTAAGGGCGGGTGCGGCCGTCGGCAGATGCCAGACCTGGTTCCAGGAGTTGTCGTCCAGTGCCAGCAACGCCAGTGCTTTCGCTGCATCCGGCGTATAGGTAAAGGAGTGGGCAACTCCGGCGTTCGCCATCCATTGCGCCGCCTGACCCTTCAACAATCTTTGAAAGACGAGTATATCGGGTACGCTTGTCCTGCCGGTGCCCGGACCATAAAAATCGGCCGCGCGGGCGATGGTGGCCGTGAGATTGCCCTTGCGCACCTCGCTCATCAGCCGGGTGGCGATCCGGGCCCGCAGGTCGCCCTTGCGGCTGGAAGGATCATAGGGGGTATCCTCGGTCATCGGCCCATCGACCTTACCGTACATATAAACATTATCGAAGAAGATGAGCTTTGCTCCGGCGGCCTTACAGGCTTCTATCTGGTTGTCCATGATCATTGGCCACTGTTGCCGCCAGAGAGAATAGTCGTACTTGAGCCCGATGCAACAATAGACTACGGACGAACCGCTGATGGCCTGCAGTGCCTGGTCGGGTTGGGTAATGTCGGCTGCGACGCTTGTGGCGCCGGGTCTTTCGATGGGGCGGCGGGATACAAGCCGAACGGGAATGCCGCGGGTGGTAAGTTCGGTTGTCAGGATATCGGCGATAGCGCCACCTGCGCCAAGGATGGTATGGATCGACATGGATAACGAATTTTTGTATAAAGATAACCCGGTATAGGTTTTTTTAAACGGGCTTTTTGCACAAAATATTGTTATATAGATGTTTACATAGATATGAGGTTAAGATTTGATTAAACGTTTGTTTAATTCAAACGTTTGTTTAACTTTGGGCCCGCAATTAACAGATGCAGAACTGCTTTTCTATTGTATAAATAGGGGTATTTCCATCAACGGCCGGGAGCATCCGGTGAAAACTAACGAATTTTGCCATCGCGATCACCTTACCATTCATATTATATGAAGCGAATACTCATCAGCAGTGGATTTAGTTTTCTTGTTCTTTTCGCGAACGCTCAAACAGGTGTTAAGAGAGCTCCGGATACCTTGTCCGACGCGACCTTGCAGGCTTGCGTACAATTTGCCCTTAAACATTACCCGCTGGTCCAGCAGGCCCTGTTGGATGAACAGATCACCGACCGGCAGATCAAGAGCAAGCTGGCAGACTGGTATCCGCAGGTCGATCTCAACGCAAACTATCAGAATAATTTTCAGCTGCCCGCGGTGGCTTTTGCGGGGCAGACCGTAAGAAGCGGCACGTACAACACCTCGACGGTGGGTTTCGCGCTAACGCAAAATCTTTTCACGCGGGACGTGTTGTTGGCGGCGAGGACGAAGGGTGACGTCATGAACAGTGTCCGGCAGACGACGGTGAGCGACAAGATCGATGTGACGGTGAATGTCAGCAAGGCCTTTTATGATGTCCTGCTCACCGAGAAGCAGATCGATGTCCTTGCCGATGACATCGTCCGGCTGGAGCGCAACTACAAGGATGCCTATAATCAATATCGCGGCGGGCTCGTCGATAAGACCGACTACAAACGCGCCACGATCTCGCTCAATAATAGCATGGCCGAGAAAAAGACCGACGAGGAGGCACTCAAGGCCAAGTATGCGGCCCTGAAGCAACTGATGGGTTATACCGCGCCCGACTCGCTGCATCTCGTCTATGACAGCGCCCAGATGGAATCCGAGGTCTATATCGATACGCTGACGCCGATGGACTATTCCAAACGCATCGAGTATCAGCAATTGATGACTCAGAAACGACTGCAACAGGCTGATGTAAAATACCAGAAATGGGCCTATTTCCCCACGGTGACGGCGGGTGCGGGGTATAATCTGAACTATCTGAACAGCAGGTTCGGTCCGTTATATAAGGACAATTTCCCCAATTCTTACGCCGGATTGCAGGTAGCCTTCCCCATCTTCCAGGGGACGAAGCGGCAGCAGAATATCCGGATCGCGGAACTGCAGCTTACCCGGATCGACTGGGACATGATCAACCTGCAAACCGCGATCAGCACGCAATATACCGAGGCGATGGCCATCTATAAAAGCAATTTGAACAACTATCATGTGCTGCGCGAGAACCTCGATCTGGCGCGGGATGTCTTCAACACCATCGAGCTGCAATACCGTTCGGGTGTGAAGGCCTATCTCGAACTGATCACCGCCGAAACCGACCTGCGAACGGCGCAGGTAAACTACAGCAATGCCCTCTACCTGGTGTTGAGCAGCAAGCTGGATGTACAAAAAGCGTTGGGCATCATAACTTATTAATTATACAGGATAAATCACCTATTTATATGAGAAATAGCTTACAATGGATTGGTTTTATGTCGGTCGTCCTTTCGCTGGGCCTTGCATCCTGCGGTGACAGCAAGCCCACGGGGCCGCAGGCGCCTCCACCGGCTACGGTGGATGTCTATACCGTGGCGCCGGGCAATGCCACGTATTTTGAATCCTACCCCGGGACGGCCACCCCGCTGAACCAGGTGGATATCAAGCCGCAGGTCGCCGGCAATATCATCGGCATCTATTTCAAGGATGGGCAGGAAGTGAAGCGCGGGCAGAAACTATACGAGATCGATCAGCAACAATATAAGGCCGCCGTCGAGGCTGCCGTCGCCAACCTGAACGTCGCCAAGGCCAATCTGGCCAAGTCGCAGCAGGATGCCGATCGTTACGAGGATCTGGCCAAGCAGGACGCCATCGCCAAACAGGTGCTGGATCATCAGCGTGCCGATCTGGAATCGTCCAAGCGCCAGGTGGACGCCGCACAGGCCAATGTCGCCAGCGTCGAGACCAACCTGAAATACTCCGTGATCAATGCTCCTTTCAACGGGACCATCGGTATTTCGCAGGTGAAGGTCGGTACATCGGTCTATCCGCAGACGCTGCTCAACTCGGTGAGCACCGATGACCCGATGGCCGTCGACATTGCCATCGATCAGGCGGAGATCCCCAAATTCACGCATTATTTCGGTCAGGGCTCGAAGCCAAAGGATTCGATCTTTACCGCAGTATTGCCCGATGGGTCGATCTATGCCTATCCGGGGTCACTTTATTTATTAGACAGGTCGGTCGATCCCACTACGGGAACCCTGAAGGCAAGGATCACGTTCGCCAATCCGAAGAATGAGCTGAAGGCCGGGCTGACGACCAATATCCGGGTAAAACACGATGCCGGCGACAGTAGCCTGCTGATCCCTTACAAGGCGGTCGTCGAAACCCTGGGTGAATATTTCGTATTCGTGGTGGAGAACGGGCATGCTCTGCAGCGCAAGGTCACGCTGGGAACCAAGATCACGGATAAGATCGTCATCAGAAACGGGCTGAAAGCCGGTGACCAGGTGGTCATCAATGGAGTACAGAAACTCCGCGACAGCAGTGCGGTTGCCGTAGGCGCGCCAAAAGCGCCCGCAGGCAGCGCCGGAAAATAGATAGCGAATGGAACCAACTCAAAAATAACTCGGAATGAAGTCTTCAAACGTATTTCTCAGGAGGTCGGTAACGGCCATAGTGATCTCGCTGGTGATCCTGCTGGTGGGAACCCTGGCCATCCTGAACATGCCGGTCAGCCAATATCCCGATATCACGCCGCCAACGGTACAGATCACCAGTAACTTCACCGGCGCCGATGCTCAGACGGTCGAACAGACGACGACCACCGCGATCGAGACCCAGGTCAATGGGGTCCCCGGGATCGCTTATATGCAAAGTAACAGCGCCAACAACGGGAACTCCCAGATCACCGCGACCCTCAATATCGGCGCCGACCCCAATATCGTTGCCCTCGATATCCAAAACCGCGTGGGCATCGCGACCCCCACCTTGCCGCAACAGGTACAGCGGCTGGGGATCACCACCCTGAAACGTAACCCGGCGATTCTGATGCTGGTGGCGATCTATTCGCCCAAACACACTCATAGCGTTCCTTTCATGGATAACTATGCCAATATCTATTTGCGGGACGTACTGCTGCGGTCGCCGGGGGTAGGGGATGTGTTCAGCCGTGCCGATAACTTCAGTATGCGGGTCTGGCTGAAGACCGATAAACTGGCGCAGCTGGGACTGACGGTGAATGATGTCCAGAACGCCATCAACGAGCAGAACCTTCAGGTTGCCGCGGGTTCGGTCGGCGCACCGCCGCAGAACTCCTCCTCCGCTTTTGAGTTTACCGTCTTTACCAATAGCCGGCTGACCACCGAACAGCAGTTCGGCGACATCGTTATCCGGAGCAATCCCAAAGACAACTCCATCGTCTACCTGAAAGATATTGCCCGGGTCCAACTGGGCAAGGTGAGCTACACCGCCAACTCCTTTGTGGATGGGAACCGGGCTTCCTATCTCCTCGTGTACCAGGCGCCGGGCAGCAATGCGCTTGCTACGGCCGAAGGGGTGTACAAAGCCCTCGTGGACGCAAAAAAATATTTTCCGGCGGATGTGGAATATACAGTCCCCTTCGAATCGGTGTCGGTTGTAAAAGTGTCTATCGATGATGTAGTGCACACCTTGCTGATCGCGTTGGGACTGGTGACGTTGGTCGTGTTCATCTTCCTGCAGAACTGGCGGTCCACGCTGATCCCGGTCCTGGCTATCCCGGTGGCGATCATCGGTACCTTTATCTTTTTCATTCCGCTCGGCTTTACGATCAACACCCTGACGATGTTCGGCTTCGTGCTCGCCATCGGGATCGTGGTGGATGACGCCATCGTGGTGGTGGAAGCGGTACAACACTATATCGATACGGAACATCTTTCGCCAAAAGAGGCTACCGCCCGGGCTATCGCGGATATCTCCGGTCCGGTTATCGCCATCGCGCTGATCCTTGCGGCGGTGTTCGTGCCGGTTGGTTTTATCCCCGGGATCGTCGGCCGGCTGTACCAGCAGTTTGCCATCACCATCGCGATCTCGGTGCTGATCTCGGCTTTTGTGGCCCTCTCGCTGACGCCTGCCCTCTGTATGCTGCTGCTGAAAGAGCATCATGTCGGTAAGGAGGCCAAAGGGCTCGATAAGGTATTTTTCAAGTTCAACCAATGGTTCGACCGCTTCAGCCTTCGCTACACCCTCGGGGTAAAAGGCTGGATCAAACGTGCTCCATTGGTGATCGTGCTGCTCGCCTGTATCTGTGTGGGCGACTATTTCCTGTTCAAGAACAAGCCGACGGGCTTTATCCCCACCGAGGACGATGGTCGCGTCTATATCTCCTTTGAGATCCCCGAGGCCGGTTCCACCACGCGGGCGATCGCGGTCCTGGACAGCATTCAGCATATGGCGCAAACCGTTCCCGGCGTTCTGCACACCGCGGCCCTGGGTGGATTGAACATCCTGACCTTTGGTTCCAAATCCAATGCGGGTAGTATTTTCGTCCAGTTCAAACCCTGGGATCAGCGGGAGAAGAAAAGCGAGCAGCTGTATGGCATCATCGCCGAAATGCAGAAGCGCTTCTCGAAGATAAAGGAAGCCCGGATCGTCGTTATCCCGCCCCCGGCGATCCCCGGCCTGGGTAATGCCGGCGGTTTCAGTATCCAGATCGAGCAACGACAGTCGAACGATGACATCAAGACCTTCGAGCGAGTCGTGAACCAATTCGTCGCCGAGGCGAATAAGCAGCCGGAGATCGGCAGCGCCTTCACCTTCTTCGGCGCGCACACGCCGGGCTACCAGGTGGATGTCGATCGCGACAAAGCCAAAAAGCTGGGGCTCAACCTGGCCGATGTCTATAACACGATGCAGATGTATATGGGCAGCACTTATATCAACCAGTTGACCATCTATGGCCGTAACTTCTATGTCGTGGCGCAGGCGGATACCAATTTCCGCACCGATATCAGAAGCTTCGACAAATATTATGTGAAGAACAATACGGGGCAGATGATCCCGCTGAGCACCATCATCAGTTTCCACTCGACGGAAAGCGCGCCGCTGATCTCGCACTTCAATATCTATCGCAGCGCCGAGGTCGACGGGGGCGCCAAGCCCGGCTTTAGCAGCGGTCAGGCCATCGAGGCCCTGCAACGGGTGGCGGCCAAGACGCTGCCGGAAGGCTATGGCTATGACTGGTCGGGTCTGAGCCTGCAGGAGATCAAGTCGGGGAACAGCGCGGCCTATATTTTCGCGCTATCCATCGTCTTTGTGTTTCTCTTCCTGGCGGCCTTGTACGAGAGCTGGGCGGTGCCCTTCTCGGTTCTGCTGGCGGTTCCCATTGGGGTATTTGGAGCCATCCTGACCCTGACCTTTAAAACCGCGCTGACCAATAACGTCTATGCACAGATCGGTTTGATCACCCTGATCGGGTTGTCCGCAAAGAACGCCATCCTGATCGTGGAGTTTGCCAAAGAACGCGTCGATCGCGGCATGGGTGTCGTCCCGGCAACCCTGGACGCGGTGCGGCTACGGCTTCGCCCGATCCTCATGACCTCCATCGCCTTCCTGCTCGGGGTACTACCCCTGGCGGTGGCCTCCGGGGCTTCCTCGGTGGCGAGAAATACCATCGGCTGGACGGTATTGGGTGGGATGTTTGCCGCTACCTCGCTGGCAATCTTTATCGTGCCGGTGTTGTTCGTGGTGATCACCCGGCTCACCTATGGAAAGAAGAAATTGGAAGATCTTAGGAATCAAGAATACAAGCTGGCAGAGTAAGCGATCGGCTATGACTAACAGCATAAGCTCACCCTTGCGGGGTGGGCTTATTTGTTTTATTCGGAGCGCAGACTGTTGATCGGGTTGGCATTTGCTGCCCGGATGGCCCGGAAGCTTACCGTCACCAGCGTGATCAGCATGGCCAGCATTCCGGCCAGGAAAAACACCCACCACCCGATGGTAATGCGGTAGGCGAAGTCCTGCAGCCATTTGTTCATCCCCCACCATGCCAGGGGAGCGGCAATCCCGAAGGCCAGGCCCACCAGCCGGAGGAAATCCTTTGACAGGAGGGCGACCACGCTGGCGGTATTGGCGCCGAGGACCTTTCGGATGCCGATCTCTTTTGTCCGCTGTTCGGCGGTAAAGGTGGCCAGGCCAAAGAGCCCGAGACAGGCCACGAAAATGGTCAGCCCGGCGAAGATGCCGAGGATGTGCGCGATATTCTGTTCGGCCTTGTAGGTATCCTGAAATCGTTCATCCAAAAAGCTAAAGGAAAAGGGCATCCGGGCCTTTTGGTCCGCCCACCGCTTTTGCAGGGTGGCGATGAGACCGGCGACATCTTTTGTCTTTGTCCGGATGATCAGCGAGCTGTTGTCATTCCCGCCAAGGGTCATCACCAGCGGGGTGATCATTTCCCGCAGGCTGCGGAAATGGAAGTCCTTTACGACGCCGATGACATGATAGACGGTCGCCGGGCGATCGGTGTTAGGTTCGGTGATCGTATGGCCGACGGCTTTGTCGTCCCAGCCGAAATTGCGGGCGGCCGTCTCGTTGATGACCATCGCTGCGCTGTCGGCCCCGAAGTCCCGGGAGAAGTTGCGGCCCCATTTCATTTCCATCCCCATGGTCGGAATATACCGGTCGTCCACCTGGTAACGCAGGGTATTGGCGAATTTATCACTGTGATTATCGGCATAGACGAGGAAGTTGTTGCCGTAGGAGGGACCGGCCGGCAGATAGCCCGAAGCCGTGACGCTGACGACCCGGGGATCCTGCGCCAGTTGTTGCCGGAACCAGGTCTGGGCGTCTCCCAGTGCCCAGGTATCCTGCACGATCAGCACCTGGTCGCGGTCATACCCCAATTTCTTATGCTGGATATAGGAAAGCTGCCGGTAGACGATGGCTGTACCGATGATCAGGCTGATCGAGATAAAAAACTGGAAGACGACCAGGCTGCTGCGCAGACCCGAGCTTCCCCGGCCGGACTTGAATAGGCCCTTTAGCACCGCGACCGGCCGGAAGGCGGAAAGAAAGAAGGCGGGATAGGCCCCGGCCAGCAATCCGGTCCCGATCGTAAACGCCAGCAGCACCGGCAGCAACCAGGGGAGGGCATCCCAGCCCAGGGCCAGATCTTGTCCGGCCAGCCGGCTGAAGGCGGGAAGACTAAGCCATACGAGTCCCAGGGCAATGACCATCGCCGCGGTCGTCAGCAACAGGGACTCGACCAGAAACTGGCTGACCAGCTGCCCGCGCATCGAACCCAGGACTTTACGAATGCCCACCTCTTTGGCCCGCTTCGTGGCGCCCGCCGTGCTCAGGTTCATAAAATTGATACAGGCAATCAGCAGCATAAAGACCGCTACCGCCCCGAGGATATAGACATACCGGATATCCCCCGGCGCTGAAATATCATTGGTAAAGTCGGAACGCAGGTGAATATCGACCAGGCGTTGAAGCGAAAACCCGATCTCGTTGCCATTGGCGCGAAACTGGGCGAGGGTGACGCCCATTCCTTTTTGCAGCTGAGGACCGATATATTTCTCCACCATCCCCGGAAGCTTTGCCTGCAGGGTCTTTATGTTATAGCCTTCGGGGAGCAGCAGGTAAGTAAAAAAGTTGGAGCTCATCCAGCTGGTTGACGTTGCCTCGGGGAGGCTGGACATGGATGCAAAACAATCGAAATGGAAATGCGAGTTCCCGGGAACTCCGTCGATGACTCCCGTCACGGTGAGGGCATGGTGGTCATCCGTAAAATCCAGCACCTTACCGATGGGGTTCTCGTTGCCGAAATATTTCTGCGCCACCGCCCGGGTGATCACGATGGTATAGGGTTGCACCAGCGCCGTGTTCGGATCGCCCTTTATGAGGGGGAGGGTAAAGACCCGGAAGAAGTTGGAGTCGACGAAAGCCAGCGCATCTTCCCGGAAGCTCCTGGTCCCATAGCTGATCCGGTGGATACCGACGGATTGCAGCCGGGTCGCTTCCAGGACTTCCGGAAAATCCTTCTTCATCGTCGCCGCGACGGGCGGCATCACGTTCGCCTCTTTTATCTCATGACCGTTCATATGCCCGCCGAAGATCACCCGGACGATCCGGTCGGCCTTGACGTTGTAACGGTCATAACTCCATTCATGCCGGATAAAGAGCAGGATCAGTAAACAGGTGGCGATGCCGATGGCAAGACCCAAAACATGGATGAGTGAAATGGCTTTATTCCGCCAGAGATTTCGGGCGGCGACTGTGAAGGACTTGTTGAACATGCGGATTGGTTTCTGCCTTGGACGTTCCTAATGCGATCCCGGTTTCAGGAGATGCCGGATTTTTATTGCTGACAGAATGACGGCTGCTATACTGGCGACCGGTCTCGCCGGGAGGGTAGGGAAGAGGTTGCCTGGGGTAGGGTTCGGCGGGTCGATCCATTCCTTTTTGTTTTCGTATTTTTATTGAGGTAGGATTTTCGTTTGCCAAAAGGTTTGGGTTTCCGGCCGTGGAACACCGAAAAATGGCCAAAAATAGCCTACTAAATAGGGTAGTAATTTTACAAACCAATTAACTAATTGTATTTTAATTAATTATAGTTGTTTATTTGCAATTTATATATAGAATAAGATGGCTGCTTTTTGCATTAAATGGCGCAAATCGCTAAAATAGAACAAAATTGTTTTAATTAGATTGAATAAATGAACTTAATAACTGACATACAATACTTTCCATCTGTTATCTTCTACAAAAATTCGTATAACTTTTCACATATCACTATAGAGCAATGTGAAACCTGGCAAAAAATGAGTTTTCGCAATCGCTGCCAGATCGCTGGTGCGGAAGGGGTCATTAACCTCAGCATCCCGCTGGTCAATGGAAGGGATCAAAAGGCCCTTATACGGGATGTCAGAATTGCAGGTTCCTTGCCCTGGCAAGCGCAGCATTGGAAGACGATCGTTTCCTGTTATAACCGTTCGCCCTGGTTCGCGTATTATCGCGATGAGTTGGAACAGCTGTACCGGAAGCCGGCCAACTATCTTTTGGATTGGAACTGGGACTGTCTGGAGTGGTCGTTCCGGGTGCTTGGGATGACCCGGAGTCTCAGCCGGACGCCGTCGTATAAAGTGGAATATACCCCGGCGGAGGGGGTCGATCAGCGGGGGATGCTGATGCCAAAGGACCGCGAAAAATGGGGTGCCGGAACGCCCCGATATCATCAGGTCTTTGAAGAGCGCACGGGTTTTTTGCCGGGATTATCGATCCTCGACCTGGTCTTTTGCGAAGGGAAGAATGGGATCAGATATATACAGTCGTAAGCCGGCGGGTGGCTTTTTTAAGCCGGAGGTGGAGTTGATCCATCTTGTGGAGATAATCCCGCTGGATGATTATCTGCTGGTTTAGCAATTTTTTTAGCTCCACCTGCGTGGTATTAGCCTGCACCCGGGTCCGGGCTTCCTGCCGGCGGAGGAGCTCGAGCTGGACCGCGAGTTCCTTTTGCAGTCTGACCACCTGGGTTCTTATCTCTCTCTCGGTGGCTTCTTCTACCCACGCGAGTTTATCTTCCGGGCGGAGGGTATCGATATTTTGGAAGGAAAAGCTTGAATTGGGCACGAAGACCAGGTTTTCCATCGGCGGGATATCGGGGGCCTGTTCGGGGGCGTCATCATCGTCGTCGGCTGTACCGAGGGAGTTATCCCGGGGCGGGGCCGGTTTGATGGTGACCGTAAGGGCGGCAGGTTGGGTCAGCAGATCGGTAACCAGGGGTCTGTCTTCGATGCCGGCGGACCGATCGCCTGATCCGGCGTCAGGCCCCGACCGGGTATTGATGCCGGCTACCGAGCCCAGCATCCGGACTTCCGTCAGGGCCGGGTTATCGGCGGGGGGTGGGCCGTCGGTGCCGGTGGCCGGTGTTTTCCGGTGGCTCCGATAGAGCGCCCCGGCTATTTCTTTTTGCGAAGCCGGTTCCGTCCGGGCGGGCCGGGTATGTTCGGGCGCACCCGTATTGATAATCGGGATAAAGACCATTTCCCCGATGAGCGGAGCGGCGGCTTGGGGGGTCCGGGCCGCTGTCGGTTTCGGGTGCTTTCCAGCCGGCGGGGACGACAGACTGAGAATGGCGATAGCGGCGGTCAGGAATAAGAAGATAAAGGGCCGGACGCCGGGGCGGTGATCGGTCCGTTTTTGCTGGAGGATCTTTCTTGCCCGATGGAGCAACAGCTGGTCATCGCCTTCGCCGGTAGCTGCCAGGGCCAGGCGGCTCTGCCGGTGCTGCCGCGCGAGAGAAAGGAGGGCGGAGACATAGGCATGGGGATCATAGCGGAATTGGAGTACTTCGTCATCGCAGCAATGTTCCCGTTCGCGTTGCAACTGCCGGATCAGCATCCGGCAAAATGGGTTGAAGAAAAAGAGCAGGCCGATGACCGTCACGCCCAGATTGAGCAGGTAATCCTTTCGCCGGATATGGGCCAGTTCGTGGATCACTATCGCTTCCACCTGCTCCGGGCTAAGATTGGTGAGCATTGCCGCGGGCAGAAGGATCACGGGTTTTAGCGATCCGAGGGTCAGCGGGACGTCCACCAGGGTAGAGCGCCAGGCGCTTACCATGGGGCGAATGCCCATCCGCCGGCTGGTCGACTCGACAAAGATCCGCAGCTCCGCCGGGATCTTCGAAAGTCCTTTGCGGGCAAGCCGGCGGGTATAAAGATATTGATGGGAATAGCGGAGGAGCAGCACACCCAATACGAGGAGATAGAGCGAGGAGCACCAGGGGAGGATCAGTGTGATCAGCCGGTTGCCGGTTCCCCAGGCGCCGGTGTTGAGGACTTCCCAGCCGGCGGAGCGCCCGAATCCCCATCCCGCATCATCAAAAAAATAGGCGCCCGTAAACGTGAGCACCGATCCCAATGCGCCAAAGGCCAGCAGGCTTAAGGCGAGGCCATGGCGGAAACGCGAAGGCGACTGGTGGAAGATGTTCACTACCAGAAGGTAGGCGAGCCAGAGCAACCCCATTTGCCAAAGACTATTCACCAATGTCCAGCCCAGCGCCTGCAGTAAAGCGGATTGGGTCAAAAGATGCATGCCTATTGTTTTTTCAAATTATTCAACAGCTGTTGGATCTCTTCCAATTCGGCGGCCGAGGCCTTGTGATTGCCGAGTGCCTGGAGCACCAGTTCGGTGGAGGAGCCCCCGAAGAGACTATTGATCATCTTGCCCAGAAGATGCTGCTGGGTCTTTTCCTTGCTGACCGATGGCTTGTAGATATGGGTCTTGAAGGTGTCATCCCGGCTGACCAGTCCTTTTTCATACATGATCTGCATCAGCTTGAGCGTCGTGGTATAACCTGCTTCCTTGGTCTTGAGTAGTATTTCATGCACTTCCCTTACGCTCGCTTTGTCCCGTTCCCAAAGAACCTGCAGGATCTCGAGCTCACTTTCCGTTGGTTTTATTGTCTTCGTCGACATGTGTTGGAGATTTGGAATTCAATTTACGATATATTTCGTAAATGTAAGGTTAAAATGGCTGATTAGACCTTTTTTGCGCATGCGTATGTTTCCCCCGACGCATGGCACAAAAAAAAGCCCCGATGTGGAAACACCGGGACTTTGGTATTTGGATCTGATTAGTGTCGAGTTGTAAAGATAATCCCTGGATCGGGATTTAATAAGAAATCTTTAATTTTTTTTTGTTAATGCCATGTTGCTGCAGACTGGACTTTTGGCGCCGCAACTCTGACCACGGCCTGCTTCTCCGTCTTCGTGGCCCGGTGGCTCGCGCCGGTATCCCGGGTATGGAAGAGAGTGGCAAGAGTGGGAGCGATGACCAGAGAAACGATGGACATCAGTTTGATCAAAATGTTCATCGAGGGACCGGAGGTATCCTTGAACGGATCGCCTACCGTATCGCCTGTGACGGAAGCCTTGTGGGGATCGGATTTCTTATAGTGGATCTCGCCGTTGATCTCCACCCCTTTCTCAAATGATTTCTTGGCATTGTCCCAGGCGCCGCCGGCGTTGTTCTGGAAGATGCCCATCAGTACGCCGCAGACGGTAGCGCCGGCCAGGAAGCCGCCAAGTGCTTCGGGGCCCAGCAGGAAGCCGATGATCAGCGGGAAGAGGATGGCGATCGCGCCGGGCAGGATCATTTTCTTGATCGAAGCCTGTGTGGAGATCGCAACACATTTATCATATTCGGGTTTACCCGTTCCTTCCATGATACCGGGGATTGTCCGGAACTGACGTCTTACTTCTTCGACCATCGCCATGGCTGCTTCTCCAACGGCCTGGATCGCCAGTGAAGAGAAGATAAAGGGGATCATGCCGCCTACGAAGAGGCTGGCCAGGACCTTTGCCTTATAGATATCGATCCCTTCGATGCCGGCTACGCCGACAAATGCAGCGAAGAGGGCGAGGGCGGTAAGTGCCGCGGAAGCGATGGCAAAGCCTTTACCGGTGGCAGCCGTCGTGTTCCCCACGGCGTCGAGCACGTCAGTCTTTTCGCGGACGTCCTTGGGGAGTTCGCTCATTTCGGCGATGCCGCCGGCGTTGTCGGCAATGGGTCCGAAGGCGTCGATGGCCAGTTGCATGGCGGTAGTAGCCATCATCCCGGCGGCGGCGATGGCCACGCCGTAGAGACCGGCACAGGCAAAGGAGCCCCAGATCCCGCCCGCCAGCACGAGAGTCGGCAGGAAGGTGGATTGCATTCCGACGGCCAAACCGCCGATGACGTTTGTGGCGTGACCGGTACCCGATTGGCGGATGATGCTCAGCACGGGGGGCTTACCCATGGCCGTATAATATTCGGTGATGATGCTCATCAGCGTACCGACTACGAGACCGACGCCGATGGCTCCCAGCACACCCCATTTGGTGAACTCGGTGCCACGGAGGGTCATAGTCTCGGGCAGGAGATAATTGACGAGTCCGATACAGGCGAGGGCCGTCAGGATGATCGAACCCCAGTTACCCATGTTGAGGGCTTTCTGGACGGTACGCGTATTGACCTCGGCCGAATTGCTGATGCGGACGAAGAGCGTTCCGATCATGCTGAAGATGATACCAGTCCCGGCGATGAGCATGGGCAGAAGGATCGGGGACATCCCGCCGAAATTGTCGGCGGCCACCGTTTCCTGACCCAGTACCATCGTGGCGAGAACGGTAGCGACATAGCTGCCGAACAGGTCGGCGCCCATCCCGGCTACGTCGCCCACATTATCACCGACATTGTCGGCAATCGTCGCGGGATTGCGGGGATCATCCTCGGGGATGCCGGCTTCTACCTTCCCGACGAGATCGGCTCCGACATCGGCTGCCTTTGTATAGATACCGCCGCCGACACGCGCGAAAAGCGCGATGGACTCAGCGCCGAGGGAGAAACCGGTGAGCACCTCGATGGTGCGTCTCATTTCCTCGGAGTTGACCCCGGCCTCCGGGGCGAAGATGGCTTTTAATATAATGAAGAGACCGCCGAGCCCCATGACTGCCAGACCGGCGACGCCAAAACCCATCGCGGAACCGCCGTTGAAGGACACCTTCAGCGCCTGGCTGAGGCTTGTGCGTGCAGCTTGTGCGGTGCGAACATTAGCCTTTGTGGCGCTGCGCATGCCGATATAACCGGCAGTGGCGCTAAGGACGGCGCCGATAACAAAAGCAACGGCAATGGCCCAGTGCGAATTGGGATTGGACACGCCCATTACGGCCAATAAAATGGCAGCGATAATAACGAAGTAGGAGAGGATCTTCCATTCTGCTTTTAGAAAGGCCATGGCGCCTTCTGCGATGTGGGTACTGATCTCCTGCATCCGGGCATTACCGGGATCCTGCTTTGAAACCCAGGCAAACTTTATAAAAGTGTAAAGAAGACCAACGGCGCCCAGCACGGGAACTGCGTAAATCAATTTGTCCATAAGTTTAGTCCTTAAACAGCATTTTCATCCCGGCAATCGTTTACTTATTGCGGATGGCTTAAGGGACGGCAAAAATAGGGGGAAAATGTCAAATATTATGTATAATGAAAAATCCTTTCACTTCCGTTGGAAGGATTTTTTATTCCGGTTTTCTCCCCTGGTGGAATTCGGGGTCCCGGGTTTTGTCAGCTATATAATAAACTAATTTCCATTGTATTATATATCTTTGATGGACTTATTTTAATTGAAGTGGAAGCAAAAGCTGGCGAGCGCAGACAACCCAACGGACAAACGCCTCGTCTTGCTGAATAACGCCGGGGGACCATGCGCACAGACAAACTGCTTATTATTGTTTTGCTTATCGGGGGTATGCTGGCTGCTGTTCAGGAAGCGGATGCGCAAGGCTGCACGGTCGACGGCCAGAACCCGGCTACTGCTTTCCCGGTTTGCGGGACCTCCGTTTTTAGTCAGAAGAGCGTGCCGGTATGCGGAAACGGAATTGTGCCGTCACCTACCTGCGTTGTCAGTAATCGAATTTCCTATTCGGCACTGAATCCTTTTTGGTACAAATTCACCTGCTTCGAATCGGGCACCCTGGGCTTCCTGATCAGCCCCAATGATTCCCAGGACGACTATGACTGGCAACTCTATGACGTCACCGGCCGGTCCCTTAATGCCGTGTTCACGGACGCGACCATGGTAGTGGCTTCCAATTGGTCGGGCATCACGGGAATCACCGGCACTTCGGCGACGGCAACCGCCATGTTCGAATGTGCATCGACAAGCATCCCCGCTACGGGGCCACCGAAATTCAGTAAGTTGCCAACCCTGATCAAAGGTCATAACTACCTGCTCCTTGTGAGTCACTTTAGCGGCGGAGATCAGAGCGGCTATCAGTTGTCCTTCAATGGCGGCACGGCCAGTATCACCGATTCGACGCCGCCCGCGATCAAATCGGCGAGCCCCATCTGCGATGGAACGCGCATCCGGATCGCCCTGAACAAAAATATGCAGTGCAGCACCCTTGCCGCGGACGGCAGCGATTTCACGTTGTCGCCGTCCCCGGCCGGCATAAGGATCGAGGGGGCTTATGCGGTCAACTGCAGCGGCTTCGAGCTGGATACCCTGGTCGTCGTCACGAACGGGCCGCTGCCCGCGGGCGACTACTCGGTCGTGGTGAATCAGGGAACGGATGGAAATTCGATCCTCGACATCTGCGGCACGCCGATCCCTGTCGGCCAGTCGGTCTCCTTTCATATGGTTCCCCCCGGACCGACGCCGCTGGACAGCATCGTCCCCGTCGGTTGCGCTCCCGATGTGCTGCAACTGGTGTTTCCGAAGAAGATCAATTGCTCGACCATCGCCGGCGATGGCTCTGACTTTACCGTGCTGGGGAGCACACTGGTGACGGTAGTCGGCGCTTATGGCGAGTGCGACACCGCCAATCTGAGCTATCGGGTCCTGGTAAAGCTTTCCGCGCCGCTGCTGAATGCCGGCAACTACCGCATCTACCTGGCACCGGGCAGCGACGGCAATACACTTGTTGACGAGTGCGGCTTCACAAGCCCTGCGGGCAGCCTGCCCTTCACCACCGGCGACACGGTCTCGGCGGATCTGCTCACCGATCAGGTCCTGCTGGGGTGTAAGACGGACACTATTGTCTATCACTACCCATCTGTCAACGGTGTCAACCAATGGCAATGGATCTTTGACGGCGCCGATACCAGTCTTTTGCAGGACCCGCCCACACGTCTCTATCCCGTCTTTGATACAAAGAACGTCCGGCTCGTTGTATCCAACGGCTACTGCACGGATACCGCGAATCTCTCGCCCATCCTGGGTAATGCCATCGACGCCGGACTGGAGGTCCCCGACATCCTTTGTCCGAAGGACTACGCCGCCTATCTCAATAAAAGCACCGGGACACTGGATTCCTGGAACTGGGATTTTGGCGACGGCGCCACCTTTAGCGGCGAGACCCCACCCGAACATCTTTACCCGCTGACCGGCATTGAAACGAAGTATACCGTTACCCTTGTCGTGGGTAATACGCTCGGCTGTTATGATACGGCCGCACAGCAGATCGATGTTTTGCGCAGTTGCTATATCGCCGTTCCGAATGCCTTCACCCCAAATGGTGATGGGCTGAATGATTTTCTCTATCCCCTGAATGCCTATAAGGCCGATAACCTGAGCTTTAAGGTCTTTAACCGGTTTGGTCAAATGGTTTTCGAGTCGCATGAGTGGACGCAGAAATGGGATGGAACCCTGAACGGTCATGCGGAACCCACGGGGACTTATGTGTGGATGCTCGATTATGTGGACCGCGATACGGGAAAACATATTTTTCAGAAAGGGACAGCGCTGTTGATACGATAAAAGAAAATGGCCCCCACGTTGTTACGGTGGGGGCCATTTTAATTTTTGTAGAAGAACCTGTAAGCCTGAAAAAAACTAAGAATAAAAACCTAAAACCTTTAACTATTGATGGCCGTCAACACGTTGGAAGGTAATATTTTGATTGAACCGATATTCTGAAAGAGCTGTCTGACTACTATGATACGAATCAGGTGCCAAATCCTAACCTATTGATAACAAAAGGGGTGTATTTTGCCGCAAAGCTTTGATCTTCCCGGGTTGGGAAAAAAATTCCTGTGGAAGGAATAAAGCGGGAAAATCGCACAATTAAACGGGCTTCGTACACGTTTAAAAATGGGAAGCGGGCCTGTGTCCGCGACCAACAAATCCAATATTCTCTAAAAAAACTGAGGCAATCCCTATGACCCCGTACATACAGAACAATCAGAATTACCTGGCTGAGGAATTCCGTCGTTTTGAAAATTATCTTCTCCAGGAAAGTCGTATCGCCCTTCTAAAGATCCAAAGCTGGCAGTTCGCTATGAAAACCCCCGAAGTGGGTGCTCACTATCAGCAGGAAGCCACGGATATGGTAAAGAAGTCCCTTTTGAGTTTCGTTCCCAACAGTTTTGTCCTCAGCGAAGAGGGATATTATTTCAAGCCGATATTCAACTAATCGTTGCTTGCTATGTCATAAAAAAGGCCGTCTGCATCAAAAAGTAGACGGCCTTTTTATCTTATGTCCGGCAAGGGCTTCGCCCGGCCGGGAAAAAGAGGCCGCGAGGCCTCTTTTATTTTTATCCTTTTGTCGGATCATAGCATTCACGCAGTTCTTTTTCCGTATAGGCCAGGCCATGTTGTTTAAGTACATCTTCCGGCACGCCATTCCATTGATTGGGAACGTTCCCTATATAACCGACATCCTTCACCCCCATCTCCGAAGTATAGAACCCCGTCGCGGTAAGATTGCGCATCAGGTTGAAGAACGACACTCCCTGGGCCATTTCCGGTTTTGCTTTTTTGGGAAAGGCGATGGCATCGACCATCTCCATCTGCTGAGGGTGCTCACAGTCCTTGAATGCCTTTCCATATCGGTTGAGACATTGCAGGTCGAGCCAGCGCAAACCGCCGCGCATCGGAGTCTGATGTTCGGGCTTTTCCTTTACGATGTATTCGACAAATGCGGGCACGCCGGCATCGGATGCGCTGCCGCTTACCTCGTCTTTCGGGATGATGATATCGCCGAGGATCGTAATGGTCGCCAGCTCATCGGGTGTGAAGAAGGTTTTCGCAAGCACATCCTTCTCGTGTTCCATCTCTTCCTTCATCCGGTTGATAGTGGTGGCGGGACCATTTTTGTCGGCGGGTGTTTGTTCGGGCGCCTTCTTCTCTTCGGTATTGCAGGCTTCGACCAGCACCCCGGTGGATACGGTCCCGACGATCAGCGCCTTTATAGATTTTCTTCTGTCCATGACTTATCCGTTTTGGCCTTGAGGCCGGATTAGATATTTTGCTTTTTCATTTCGTCGACGAGGTGTTCGCTGGCGCGCAGCGAGAGCGCCAGGATGGTCCACGTGATGTTCTTGTCGGCCTGGGAAACAAAGGGACCGCCATCCATGCAGAACAGGTTCTTGCATTCATGTGCCTGTTGCCATTTATTCAGCGGCGCCGTTTTGGGATCGTTACCCATCCGGACGCTGCCGGCTTCGTGGATGATATTTCCGGGTGCATGCAAGCCCCAATTGTTATGCGGGCCGTCATCATGACCCCATACCTGAACCGCACCCATGGCATCCAATATCTGGCCAAAGGTTTGTTTCATGTGCTTGGCCTGGTTGATCTCGTATTCGGAATGGCTGGTATTGAACCGGAGGACGGGGATCCCGTATTTGTCGACCATCTGGGGATCGATCTCGCAGTAGTTCTCGATGCGGGCGACGGCTTCACCGCGGCCGGCCATCCCTACATGCGATCCGAAGAAATAGCGATAGTCCTCCTTTAGCGAAGCGCCGTAACCACCGGCTTCCTTCACCTTTCCTTTCACTTTGAATGCTCCGTTCAGCTTCTCGATCCCCCAGGAAAAACCATAGAGGGGCATGCCGAAGCCGCCACCGAACTCGATATGATAACCACGCGGGAAATCCAGTTTCTTGTTGTCGAGCCACCAGGGAGCATAAACATGCATTCCCCCGACTCCGTCCTCATTGTATCGTTTGCGGTCGAACAGCTCGGGGATGACCCCGCCCATATCTGCGCCGGTAGAGTCATGCAGATATTTGCCGACGATATTGCTGCCGTTGGCCAGGCCGTTGGGATGGCGGGTTGATTTCGAGTTGAGCAACAGCCTCGCGCTTTCGCAGGCGCTGGCCGCCAGGATCACGGTTCTGCCGCTGACCTGGTATTCCTGCATATCTTCTTTATTAATATAGGATACGCCGGTAGCGAGGCCTTCCTTGTCGGTCAGTACTTCGCGGGCCATGGCATTGGTGACAAGATCGACATTGCCGGTCTTCAGGGCGGGGATCACCAGCGCGGAGGAGGAGGAGAAGTCACCGTACACTTTGCAACTGCGGCCGCATTGGGCACAGAAGAAACACTGGTTTCTTCCCGGGCCGAGATCCGGCGTTACTTTGGTCAGGATCGAAAGCCGGGAGGGGATGACGGGTACGCCGACACTCCCTGCTGCTTTCTTGATCATCAGTTCATGCAGCCGTGGCTTTGGCGGAGGAAGGAAAAAACCGTCGGGGTCATTTTCCAAACCTTCGTTCGTGCCGAACACGCCGAGCAGCTTATCGATCTTATCATAATAGGGCTTGACATCCTCGTAGCCGATGGGCCAGTCGTCGCCCAGGCCATCGATGCTGCGCCGTTTAAAATCCTTTGGTCCGAACCGGAGGGAGATGCGTCCCCAGTGGTTGGTACGACCGCCAAGCATCCGGGCGCGCCACCATTCCCAGGGGATGGTTCCGGGCTTACCCGTTTGGGTATAGGGTTCGCCTTCCACTTCCCAACCCCAGTAGCAACCGTCAAAGTCGCCAAAGGGCCTGAATTTGGTACTCGCGCCGCGACGCGGAGATTCCCAGGGATTCTTCAATTGATTACTGTCGGTCTTTGGATCGAACATCGGACCTGCTTCGAGCAGACATACTTTGAGTCCTGCATTGGCAAGCACATAGGCAGCCATACCGCCGCCGGCACCCGAGCCTACGATTACGGCATCGTATTTCTTGGGTTGTTTTTTGATCTGGAGGTCTCCCATCTTTTTCTTGGGTGGTTGAAGTGAAGTTAAAGGGTAAATTTAACGGTTTAGCAAAACAGCAAACAAAAAATATTTTAGGCGGCAGCCATGCTGTTACTTCCTGTCAGCGGCTGTTTTGTCCCGGATGGCTTTGAATTCGGAGCCGGGTTTCCATTGCGGCCATTCATGATCATAGCCTAGCCGGCGGCCGATCTCATAGATCGCTTCCACATCCTGCAAACCTCCATCCAGGTTCCAGGTGGCGGCATCGTATTCATCGGCGGGCTGATGATAGCGCTGTGCGGTGTACTCATCATGTTTTTGTTTGCCGTAGGCCGTTCCTTTTGTCAGATCATCGACCCCGCCGTCCGCCGTAATGGAGGGAACTCCGGCACGGGCAAAGTTGAAATGATCCGACCGGAAATAATGTCCGGCTTCGGGATGGTCTTCCGGCGCGACATACCGGCCGGCTTTCTTTACTTCTTCGGCCAGGTAATCTTCGAGATCGGATTGGCCTTTGCCGCTATAAGTGATATCCTTTGTAGGCCCATACGTGTTGAGGACGTCGATGTTCAGATTGGCGACAGTGGTCGCAAGGGGATAGATGGGATGCTGGGCATACCAGGCGGAGCCGAGCAGGCCCTGTTCTTCGGCCGTCACCGAGAGGAAGAGGATCGTGCGTTCGGGTTTTTCCGGCAACGCCTTGAACGCCCGGGCTATCTGCAGTAAAGCGGCGGTGCCGCTGGCGTTGTCTGCGGCGCCGTTGTAAATGGAATCACCCTTTGCGTCGGGCTTGCCGATGCCCAGATGGTCCCAGTGCGCGGAGAAGACGACATATTCATGGGGGTATTTGCTGCCGGTGATCTTTGCGATGACATTATGCGATTGATTATAGACTTCCTTTGCATGAACGGCGCCCGACAGTTTCACGTCCAGCGGCATGGCCTTGAAACCGGAATGTTGGGCCAGTTTCAGCAGGCCGCTATCCTTCCCCGCCGCGGCCAGCAACTTCATCGCTGCCGGTTCGGTGATCCAACCCTGGAGGGTCAGCTGGTAGGCCGGAGCGTTTCGCGTGTCGAGGTGAAGCTTGACACCGCCGTTGGACGACTGTACGACGCTGAAAGGGTAGGAGGCCGCGGCGGTGTTGTGGATGATCAGACAGGCGCTGGCGCCCTGACGGGCGGCTTCTTCATACTTATAGGTCCAGCGGCCATAATAGGTCATCGTATGGCCTTTGAAGAGCGTCGAATCATAAAAGCCCGGATCGTTCACCATGACGACGACGGTCTTTCCTTTGACGTTCAGTCCCGCATAGTCGTTCCAGTTATATTCCGGGGCGACGATGCCGAAGCCGGCGAAAACCACATCGTTTCCGTTCAGGACATTTGCGGTGTCGGGTCTTTCCGTCCAGCAAACAAAGTCCGTCATATTCTGCAGGGAGACCGTGGTCTTCGGTGAGCGGAAGGCCAGCGTGGAGGGAGCCGAAGGGCTGATCTCCACCATGGGCACGTCCTGGGTATAGCTGTTGCCGTTGCCGGGTTCGAGTCCAAGGCCGGTGTAGGACCCGACGAGATATTCGATGGTTTTCGTTTCTCCGGGCGTGAAGGGACGGCGGCCCTGGAACTCATCGGAGGCAAGGGTCTTGATGGCGGTGGCGAGACTGTCCTTGTTGAAGCTAGAGAGACCGGCATCCCCGGTGGATGCGGATTTATCACCGGAATTACAGGCGAGAAACACGCAGGGTAGACTGAGGATGCAGGCGCGAAGCGCAAATCTTATCATAAGCGGTATTTCCCTAAAATTAGGGGATTCCGGCTTATGATCGGCCTGGGGCCGCGGTGCCGTTATTTCGTCATCAACCAGTTGATCGCGGCGGCCCTGGCCGGGTCCTGGCCCGGGGCGGGGATGTTGCCGGCGGCGACCAGCTTGTCGGGCTGGATGCTGCCCTCACAGATGGTGCCGGTCCGGTCGGCCTCCTGGCAGACGCTGAGCACCAGCATCGATCTGTCGGACAGGGAATAGGTGGCGTTGGCCGTGGTAAGCCCAGCCGTCGGCTCGCCCATCAGACAGGTTTGTTCCCTGCCGCGGAAGGCGAGGGCGACGATCTCGCCGGCGCTGACCGTTCGCCGGCCGGTGAGTACGACGATCGAAGGATGCTCGTGGCGTGGGTGGTAGCCGGTGTGGCTGACCCGGCAGCGGACATGGCGGCCCTGGATGGCCGAGCCGTCCCGATAGGAGATGGGAATGCGCTCACCCGATGCGACGAAGTAACCGTATACCCCGTCACCCAGCAGTGGGCCGAGACCGGTGAGCATGGGCCAGCAGTTGCCCCCGGAGTTTTTGCGGAGATCGATGATCCAGCGGGATATCCCCCGCGTATCGAGCCGGGCGATCACGTGTTGGAGACTGTCGGCGATGCGTTGGCAGATGAGCGAATCATCCGTGCTCACCCAGGGGATGGTCAGATACCCGATACTGTCCTGCAACCATTCCCCCCTGATCTCCCCCACCAGCTGAGAGAGATCGGACGGTGCGTCGGCATCTTCGTCCCCGATATAGCGGGCCGCCTTGTCGGGTGGCATGACGAAGCTGTGATGTTCGTTCAATTCCTTGAAGCACCAGCTGATGGAAGCATAGGCGTCCTCGCAGTTGCCGGCGTTGCGCAGCTGCTCGCGGGCCTTTGTCGTCAGATCGGGCCAGGACACCCGGTCCCTCCGGTAATAGGTTTTTTGCATAAATCCGAGGACTTCATCCAGCAGCTTTTCGGCCTTCTGCATGCAGGGTCTCGGGAGGCTGTCGTTTGCGACCCCTTCGCGGGCGGCCAGTACACAACAAAGGAGAAGTAAGAGGGAAAAGGATCTGGTCATGGGCGGTCGGCGTTGGATCTTCCGTAAGATAGTGAAAAGAGAAATTTCCATAATTTATTTGGCGCCCGCTGCAAAAAAAATTACATTCGTTCAGAACATTACGTTAGTTCCTGCTACACTAAAATCACCACCATCATGGGCTACTCCCGCAGAACCTTCCTTAAAAACAGCGCCCTGGCCGTGGCCGCAGCCGGCTTTCTCCCAGGGGAATCATTTGCCGCCGCATTTAAAAGTGGAATGGTCGGCGTTCAGTTGTATTCCGTTCGTGACGCCATGGCCAAAGACCCGTCCGGCAGTCTGAAGAAGCTGGCCGATATGGGTTATAAATATGTGGAACATGCCGGCTACAAGAGCGGGAAGTTCTATGGATATGCGCCTGCAGCCTTCAAAACCCTGCTCGACGGATATGGGCTGAAGATGCATAGCGGGCATACCCGTCTCGACCCGCGCGACTATGACTCGGCAAAGAAGGATTTTTCCGATGAATGGAAGAAACTGGTGGAAGATGCGGCTGTCGCAGGTCAGAAATATGTCATCAGCCCGTGGATCGATGAAAGCGTACGCAAAAGCTATGACGACCTGATGCGGTTTATCGAGCTGTTCGGAAAAGCCGGCGAACTCTGCAAAAGCCATGGGATGAAATTCGGCTATCATAACCACGACTTCGAATTCAACACCGTCCTCAATAACCAGAAGGTATTCGATATCATCATGAAGAATACCGATCCGGCGCTGGTGGTCCAGCAGCTGGATATGGGCAACCTCTATAACGGCGGCGCCATCGCCATTGCCATCGTGATGCAATATCCCGATCGCTTCGAGCTGATGCACGTCAAGGATGAGATCAAGGCCACCCAGGGAAATGAGAAGTACGAGAGCACCATCCTCGGCCAGGGCATCGTCAATACCAAGCAGGTTTGCGATGTGGGCCGGAAACACGGCACGAGATACTTTATCATCGAGCAGGAGTCCTACCAGGGCAAGGACCCCTTCGATTCCTGCAAGGAAGACCTGGATATCATGAAGAAATGGGGCTATTGATAGCTAAAACCCGTTTTCAGGTTCCCGACGTATACATCGAAATCTCCCGGTTCGGTGACCGTTTTTAATTGCGCGTTCACGAAGGCCAGATCGTTCCGGTCGAGCGTAAAGCTTACCGACTGCGACTCGCCTGCTTTCAGGAAGATCTTTTTGAAGGCTCGCAGCCGCCGCATATTGGGTGTGATGCTCGCATAATGTTGCCGTGTATATAGTTCAACGGTATGTTTGCCGTCCCGGCGACCACTATTCTTCACCGTTATACTAACCGTCAGTCTTCCGGCACCGCTGAAAGAAGGGGCACTCACATGAAGAGCGCTGTATTCGAATCGTGTATAGCTGAGGCCCCAGCCAAAGGGGAACAGCGGCCGGTAGCCGTCCATTGTCATATCGGAGTTGAAGATCTCGCGGATGTCTTCCGTGGGTTTCCGGTCATAGAGCACCATCTCGCCCATGCTGCACGGATAGCTGAAGGGCAGCCGGCCGTCGGGGTTATAGGCGCCCGAGAGGATGTCGCTGATCGCTTCGGCGGATTTTCGCCCGCTCCAATAGGTCATCAGGATGCCCTTTGCCAGCGGGGCGATATCGGTGATCAACCGGGGCCTTCCTTCCGTCAGCACATAGATCATGGGCTTGCCGGTCGAGGCGGCGGCGCGGGCAAGGGCTTTCTGCTCGTCGGGCAGTGCGAGATCGCCGATGGTGCCCGGGCTCTCGGCATAGGCATTTTCCCCAAGGCAGAGGACGATGACGTCGGCTTTGCCGGCGGCGGCTTTCAGGATCGTCGTATCGTAGTTGGCGGGACTGATGAAGCCGGCCTCGGCCGTGGTGCGTACATTGTCGGCGCCGAACCGGTCTTTCAGCGCATCGTAAATGGTCTTGCTGCCGGTGGGATACCATTGTTCTTCCTTGCCCTGCCAGGTATAGCTCCAGCAGCCGTTGAGGGCGCTGATGCTGCGGGCCGCGGGACCGGCCACCAGGATATGGGCGCCGGGGTGTAACGGCAGAAGATCGTCGTCGTTTTTCAAAAGGGTCATTGCCTCATGGGCGGCCTGCAGGGCCAGCTGCTGGTATTCGGGCCGGCCGAAATTGGCGGCAGCGGCGCGTTCGGGGTAGGGATTGTCAAAGAGCCCCAACTTTGCCTTTAACGTAAGGATACGCCGGACGGCATCGTCGATGCGGCTGAGCGGCACCTCGCCTTTTTGCACGGCTTCCCTGAGCAGGACAAAGAAGGAGAAATCGCTGGGGACCATGCTCATATCGATACCGGCATTGATGGCCATCACCACCGCGGCCCGGGGGGTGGGTGCGACGTTGTGGCGGGTATGCAGCCGGATGATGTCTTCCCAGTCGGTGACGATCACGCCCTGAAAGCCCAGTTCCTTGCGAAGGACGTCGGTGAGGAGGTATTTGTCGGCATGCACCGGCGTGCCGTTGATCTCGGCGGAGTTGACCATCAGGGTGGAGGCCCCGGCTTTCACGGCCGCGCGAAACTGCGGCAGGTAATATTCCCGCATCTCGATCTCGGGGAGATAAATGGGCGTCCGGTCTTTTCCCGTGCGGGAGTCGGAATACGCCAGATAATGTTTCATACAACTGGCGACCGCGGTAGGATTCTTCAGTCCGTCCTCTTCATAGGCCCTGATCGCCGTTACGCCCATGGTCCTGCCAATATAGACGTCCTCGCCATAGGTCTCCGGAAAGCGGGACCAGAGGGGCTGGCGTCCGCAGTCCAGCACCGGCGCAAAATTCCAGCGAACACCGGAAGCCCGTAATTCTTTTGCAGTCACCTTCGCCGCTCCCGCAACCAGCCCGGGATTGCGGGCCGCCGCCATGGCGATATTCTGGGGGAACAGCGTCGCTTCCAGGGTATAGGTCTGGCCGTGGATGCCGTCGAGTCCATAGATGACCGGGATCTTCAGGCGGCTCTTTTTCGCCTCGTCCTGGATCCTGGTCTGCACCGTCCGCCACTGCTCCGCGGTGAGGGCGTGGTTGGTGACGTTTAGAATGGAACCCACCTTATATTCGATAATGGCCTTCGTCAGTGCGGCAGGATCGAGAACTCCATCCTGCGGTGTCGAGACGACGCCGAGGGTGACCTGGGTCATCTGACCGATCTTTTCATCGATCGTCATCTGCCGGAGCAGGGTTTCCACTTTCTGGCGGTCGGCGGGAGTCTGCGCGACGGCGGCCTGCGCCAGGAAAAGAAGGGTGGCGACAAGGAGGGGGTGTTTTTGCATGGTGAGATAAAGATACTTATTTATCACTCCAGCCCTTGCAGTTCCCTGAGGTAGTCGTACTGGAGGTCCTCGTGCAGCCCTTCGATGACCCCACGTACCTTTTTCAGCTGGCCCCGGTAGAGGTTGACCAGCACCGGGCTATCATTATAGGGGATACCGCTGCGCTTCAACTTGTGGAGAAAATACGTGATTAATTCGACCTCCGCCTGCGGGGAGGCGGTATAGCGAATCTGTTTGGCCGTGATCCGCAACACTTTCCGCAGGCTTTTTTTCGTCAGGTAGAGATTGGGCTTCGGCAGCCCGGCAAATTCGTCGTCGATCTCTTTTTTGATGGAAGCGATATAGGCAGCTTCGTCCGCCGCTTCGAAAAGCAGGTAGGTAAGCAGTTCTTTATTGTCCTTTTTGAATTTGCCCAGGCGAAGACAAAGTTCCGCCAGCCGGGTAGGGGGGAGGGATTGTAATTCCTGTTTGATCTCGTTGATGGTCGCTGCTTTCATGGCCCCAAGTTATCAAGGATTTCCTTCCTTTCATGTAAAATCCCTTTCTTTCCCCACCGGGCGGCCTACCTTTATCCCGCCCTATCAAAATAGGGTAATGAAGCGGGCGCATGAAGCGAAATAATATCTGGACATCCATTGCCTTATGGGTTGGCCTCTATCTGATCTGGATCACCGTGTTCCGGGATCATGTCTTCACCGTCACCCGGACCCTGACGGTACAGTTCTGCTACCTGCTGTTTGTCGCGGCCAACTACTATGCGCAGATCCGCTATGCGATCCCGCGACTGCTCAACCAAAAAAAATACCTTGCCTTCGCGCTTTTCCTGCCTGCCGGCATCGCGGTGACCGCGCTGTTGCGGACCCCGCTGGCGATCTGGCTGCAGGAACACTACTTCCGGCCCGGATTCCCGGGCCCCGACGCAATAGCGGTATTTCGCGACAGCTTCCTGAATATCTTCATCTGGGTCATCTTCCTGGTAGCCATCCGCCTGGTCATCGAGAAAATCTGGTTCCGGCAATATGTCGATAACATGGAGAAAGAACGCATCCAAAATGAATTGGATTTTCTCAAGGCTCAGTTCAACCCGCATTTTCTGTTCAACTCGATCAACTCGATCTACGGCCATATCGACCGGAAGAACGGGAAGGCCCGGAACATGCTGCTCAGCTTTTCGGAGATGCTGCGCTATCAGCTGTACGAGTGCGACGTAGACAAGATCGTCATCGAGAAGGAGATCCAGTATATCCGCAATTATGTCGCCCTCCAGCAGGAGCGGAAGGAGGACAACCTGGAAGTGGTGGTGGATATCCCGGATGACGTCCGGGGATTTACCATCGCGCCGCTATTGCTGATCACGTTTGTAGAAAACGCCTTCAAATATGTCAGCGGTTATGACGACCGGGAGAACAAGGTCCAGATCGCCCTCTATCGCGAAGACGAGCAGATGGTCTTCCGGGCCTACAACACCTGCGACGAAGGCATGGTGCGGCTGGCGATCGAAAAAGGCGGTATCGGTATCGCCAATGCGCGGCGGCGGCTCGATCTGCAATATCCCAACCGGCATCAGCTGGAGATAACGAATGGCGGAGAATCCTTTGAGGTTTGTTTACGCTTAAATATAAAGCCCCATGTTGATGAAAGCCGTTATAGTCGATGACGAGCCGGTGGCCCGGAAGGTGATCAAGGAATATCTCGAGGACATTGCGTGGCTCGAGCTGGCGGGGGTAGCGGAGAACCCGTTGAAGGCGGATCTGCTGCTCAGCGAATCACCCGTCGATCTTTTGTTCCTCGACATCAATATGCCGAAGCTCAGCGGTATCGAGTTCCTGCGGGCTTCCGCGGGACGGCCTAATCAGCCGATGGTGATCATCACCACTGCCTATGCGGAATATGCGCTTGACGGCTTCGAGCTGGATGTGGTGGACTATCTCGTAAAGCCATTCTCGTTCGAACGGTTTCTCCGGGCCTGCAACAAGGCCCGGAGCAAATATGGGGAACGTTTTCCGGCCGGAAAAGCCGCCGGGAAAGAGGACAGGCCCGATCATTTCTTTGTCAAATGCGACGGCAGCCTGGAGAAGGTGTTGTACGAAGAGCTGGAATATGTCGAGGCGCTGACCAACTATATCGTGCTGCATACCGTCACGCGGCAGCTGATCGTTTATCTTACACTAAAAGGCGTCCTCGCCCACCTTCCCGTGGACCAGTTTGTGAAGGTGCACAAATCTTTTATCGTCAACAAGGCCCGGATCAGAAGCATCCGCGGGAACGTGCTGCAGCTGGGCGCCGCGGAGATCCCTGTCAGCCAGCATTTTTTCGAGGCGGCGATGCAGGAGATCCTGAAGGACCGGGTCCTCAAAAGGGATTGAGATGCTGGAAGCATCTCGTCCGAAGGACAGACATTGGCGCTTTGCCGGCCATGCACTAAATTTGATTGGTGCGTGGCTGGCATATACTAACATTCGTTAGTTTGTGTTATCTTCGCGCCTAAACATCAAAGCAACCATGAACAAAGAAGTGGTCATTGTCGCGGCCGTCCGAACGCCGATCGGCAGTTTTGGCGGCGCATTGAAAGAAATGTCCGCGCCCCGGCTCGGGGCTATCGCTATCCGCGGCGCCTTGCAAAAGGCAGGTGTCGCGCCCGAACTGGTACAGGAAGTATTGATGGGCTGTGTCCTGCAGGGTAATCTTGGGCAGGCGCCGGCAAGACAGGCGGCCAGGGGAGCCGGGCTGCCCGATGAAGTGATCTGTACGACGGTGAATAAAGTTTGCGCCAGTGGTATGAAGTCTGTCGCCGTTGCGGCACAGGGCATTACGCTGGGAGATATCGATATTGCGGTAGCCGGCGGGATGGAAAGCATGAGCAACGTGCCCTTCTATGTCGGGGACCTGCGCTGGGGAAACAAATACGGTAACACTTCGCTGGTCGACGGGCTGGCGAAGGATGGACTGAGTGATGCGTATGATGGCCAGGCGATGGGGAATGCCGGTGATCTTTGCGCGTCGACCTGTGGCATCAGCCGGGAAGAGCAGGATGCGTTTGCGATCTCCAGCTACCGGCGCAGCCAGGCGGCCTGGTCGGAAGGACGCTTTGCCGAGGAGGTGGTGCCGGTGGAGATCCCGCAGCGCAAGGGCGATGCGATCACCGTCGCAAAAGACGAAGAGCCCTACAATGTCAAATTCGAAAAGATACCCGAACTGAAGCCGGCCTTTCAAAAGAACGGAACGGTGACGGCTGCCAATGCCTCCACGCTGAATGACGGTGCGGCCGCGCTGGTGCTGATGAGTCGGGAGAAAGCCGACCAACTGGGGATAAGGCCACTGGCCCGTATCCTGTCTTATGCCGACGCGGAGCAGGCGCCGGAATGGTTCACGACGACTCCGGCTATTGCCGTGCCGAAGGCGGTAGCCAAGGCCGGGCTAAAGATGGAAGATATCGCCTACTGGGAAGTGAACGAAGCGTTCTCTGTGGTTGCTATCGAGAATGCGCGGCGGATGAAGGTGGATGCGGCTAAGGTGAACGTCAACGGCGGCGCCGTTTCGATCGGTCACCCGCTGGGCGCGAGCGGCGCGAGGATCCTCGTGACCCTGCTGCATGTCCTGCGGCAAAATAAGGCGAGATATGGGGCGGCGGGGATCTGTAATGGCGGCGGCGGAGCCTCGGCCATGGTGATCGAGAACTTACAGGTATGATCAACTGCACATCGATGATAAGGAAGAGGCAGCCGGGAGGCTGCCTCTTTTATTTTATCCGCGCATGAAGCCGCTCCATTTCCTCGCGCAGGGATTTTATCTCCTGCAGGACATAGGACAGGCGGTCGTCTTTTTCCCTGACATGCGGAGAGGGCTCCTGCGAATGATCGTAGGGAGCGGTGCCCGTGGCAGTGGGCCGGTGGCTCATCGTCGATTCGGCAATATCCACCTTGACAAGGACATCCAGCGGGATATCAAAAAAATTGCTAATTACAAGCAGCTCATCCAGGTTGGGCTCGCTGATCCCGTTCTCCCAATTGCCGATCGTCGTCTGGCCCTTTTTTATCAGCGATGCGATCTCCGACTGGGTTTTAGACATTTGCTTGCGCAGGTACCGCAGGTTCTTTCCTAAATAATGCATAGCAATAAAGATAGAGTTCTAAAAAATTTA